>NZ_CAJPGZ010000017.1:0-223686 GCF_905339865.1 Burkholderia sp. BCC1993
CAACCATTAGACTCCACAGTAGCTACGCACCCAACGTCATCCCGACGTAACCTCCGGCGTCGGCCATAGCATAGCGGGTGCGCGTACATTCAGCGCCCCACTACCACACACTGTTAGTCCGAGTCGTTGCCAGAGTGCCGGCGCCCAGCCCCAGCATTTCTCTTGAATGCCACCAGGCACTAAGCGAGGTAGGAGTCATGAATACGCGATTTCGGAATCGTACAAACCAAAAATCGTCCAAGCCACCACCATGGAATGTCACATTAGCCACCCGAATGGCGCCCCTCCTGTCGCTCTTTACCAATACAAAGGATATTTCTTCGCTTTCTGACTTGCTTGGCAATGCGGTGCTTCCATTGGGATTTCCATGTTATGCCGTCACACGGATCTCCCTGACTTGCATTCGCTCTCGACCCAGCATGTCGATGGAGGCAATCTGCTCGCATTATCCCGATAACTGGGTGCAGCACTATCTACAGCACAACTACAGCCTCGTCGATCCCGTACATCGAGTAGCTTTTACTTCATCCGGACCTTATCGCTGGGGTGATATTACCAATTTGAACCAAGCAGAGCGACATGTGCTCTTGGAAGCATGCGACGCCGGACTCAAAAACGGGCTTAGCATTCCAATTCGTGAGGTCGGGGGCAGTGTTTTGCTCATCAATCTATCAGGGCCGTCATCCCGTATCAACGCAGAGACGAGCCGGCAGCTCGCGAGCGTAATCAGCAACCTATTTCGTTTGGAGTTGGATCGGTTCGCTCCTCCCCATCCGAGGGCATTCGTTGAGCTTTCCCCTCGTCAGCGCCAATGTCTTTCATGGGTCGCACAAGGAAAAACATCGACGGATATCTGCATGATTCTCGAAATATCCCGCCATACCGTCGAATATCATATCACTGAAGCAATGAAGGTCCTGAACGTGAATAGCAGGATAGCAGCCGCCGTCATTGCCTCCAATTACGGCCTACTTGATTGGCCCTCTTATTTTCAGTAAAAATTTTCCGAATAACGTGTGAGCGCGTCGCCGGCATGATTTACCCATGCCCCCGAGCCTCTCGAATCCCATATATTGAATAATTCTGGACCAACCAGAGATCTTCAATCTCGCACGGATGATGTGCGGCCAATACTCATTTGCGCCTCCTCCTCCCTACCTAACTAGTTCCTGTTGTTGTTTCGACTTGATACGGTGGCACCCATCAATAAACGATGGAGAACGCAAATGCCACTCATTATCGCGGGTAGGTTGAGCGACTTGCCGCTTGAACTTCGTGATGGACTCGGCGCGTTCCGGTACGACGTGTTCGTGCGCCGCCTCGGCTGGCCGCTACCCGATGTTAAGGAAAATGAAACCATAGAATGGGATCACTTTGATGGCGAAAACACCATTCAGATTATTGAACTTACTCCCGAACGGCAGATATGTGGTTGCGCACGCCTGATGCCAACTACCGCCCCATACCTGCTCCGGGAACTACTTCCTCGATCGTCGGACCTCGACTTTCCCTCGTCACCCACCGTATGGGAGCTATCGCGGTTCGCCGGCTCGGGCATGCAACTCTTTCCCTATGTTATGGCCGTCGCGGTATCCCTCGGCGCGACCCGCATCATTGGTGTCGTCACCCCGGCCATCGCACGACTGTATCGCCGCTTTGGCCTCGATCTTCAGTATGTGGGACCTCATCCGGAGACCGCTAGCTCCCCGTTCGTCGTCTGTGCCATTGATCTCACGCCCGCCGCGTTCGCCAAACTTGGATCCGATCTCGATAGTCTCCGCTCTTCAATCACGTGGCATCGTCCGCTCACGCCGAATGTTCGTGGCTCAGTGGCGGAGACGGTACCACGCGCTGCTCGTTGCGCGGCAGACGTGCAATAGGTCCCCTGCCTGCGACGACCGTCGCGCTTCGCCGAAATTAGTGCGCTCGACTTCCACGACTACAACTAGGATGTGGATCGCCGGTGGTGATGCCGGTTATCCGCATCCTTTACCCAATCCGGCCGGATGGCGGATGCGTAGGCCTGACCGGTGCGTGAACCTTCGCCGCTTGCCTGTGCCCTCAGTCCGAGACGTTCATCAATCGCATGAGCGACAGTCGAAGATTTTGGCAGACGACCGTCATCGCAGTCGGTCCAGAACACATGCATCGCGTCGAACAAAACTGAGAGGATCGCGGTCAAGTAAGGCAGGCGAACGACTACACCGCCTCCCATCGAAGTGCCATCAACAGGACCGTAGTGATCGCTCGGCACGTCGGCCGGCAGGTCTATCCGCAACGCGTCAAGTTCACGCTGCAATCGCTCTTCAACGCAGTAGTGTGCGGTCGCCGAGTTCGCCAGGACCTTGCCAAGCTCGCACAGCTTCTCGTCTTTCAGTTGAACGCATCTTGTGAGACGACGAATCTGCGTTTCGGCCCTTCGCAAACGGATCTGTAAGGTCGCGCAATCGCACGCCGGTGCCGAGCATGCGCTTGTATCACTCAATCGCGAAACATTATCGCGTTGCTCCATAGCAGGCCTCGCCTCGAACGTGGCGATATGTACTCCACACACCGCGAGAAATCGGACCGATGGTGCACCGACCTGGCCGGACTCATCGCGCCGGCGCAAATCGGTTCATCTTTTTTCGTTCCTTCACGCAGCAATGTCAACTGTGAGGATTGGGGGGTACCGATCAGCGCATCTGCGAAGTTGAACGATATGGAAAAACGAAACGTCCCGAAAAAATGAAGCGGCTTGTCTGAAGTTTCACGCTTTAGCAGAGCCGGCGAGAACACAGTAGGCCTCCTCATTGTGCCTCCAACGCAGCCTGATGGAGACGGTCTCAACAGGCACCGGAAGATCAGTGCGGTTGAGCGCACATCGGCGCACAGCGGGCGACCACCCAACAATCTGCTGATGAGCGTCGACAATTTGCGTATCCAACCGCAATAGTTCAATGTCCGGATGTCGATTGCTCCGCCAGATTTACGGCCTCGGAGACGATAAATGATCGACTCCGGGTCCAAACGATGAGAAAATCGCGCAATCGTTACAATAGCCCTGCTGACAATAGAACGTCGCAGACCCGATGCGTCGCTCCGAATTGGACTCTACGAAGCGACCATTTCAATACTGTTCCTTTTAGCCACGTGGAGTGAAGAATGGCCACCTATCAAGAGTTGAAAGCCAAGGCTGATGCGCTGCTCGTGCAAGCGGAAGAAGCTAGGCAGGCCGAACTAGCGACCGTGCTCGAAGAAGTTCGTGCGCGTATTCAAGAGTATGGCCTCACGCCGGAACAGCTCTTCGGCCGTAAGCGCGCACGTGGCGCGAATGACAGCCAAACCCCGACGGCGAAGTATCAGGATCCGAAAACGGGAAAGACGTGGAGCGGGCGCGGCCGCGAACCGTCATGGATTAAGGGTAAGAAACGTGATCGCTTCTTGATCGCCGAATGATCACCGTAGCGTAGCGATCGGTCGCCCTACGGACGCTCTCTGGGCCCGCAGCTTCATGCTGAAGGCCCGGTTGACTCTGTATCAAGCCGTTCCGGCTCAAGCGATTCCGATCCGTCTCAGTTGCCCCAACGCTGAAGACTCCTCCGCAGTCTTCGGGAATCCATGCCGTTCGTCTCGGCGGTGACTCTATTTCATACATAGCAGCGATACCGCCAGATATCGGTGAATTCAGCCTCCATTGCATCGGAATCAAGCGACATACTGACGTCACAGCCTCGCACTCGCGATACGCGGCGAGTGCGAACCTGCCCGGCCCGCATCACCGTTTCTAGAATAGACGCCGCGTCGATTCAGGCAGCGAACGTTTGCGGCGCGACCGGCGCCATTGACGCTTCGAGCATGCGTCCGCTTGAACAATATACCCCCCAGTCCTCCATCATGAGCCGCCGTCTTTCGAGTTGATCGCGACGCCGATAAGCCGCTATCGTCTGCGAAGTAATGATGTGCGCCAACGCTTCCTCTGCCAAAGAATCCGGATAGTCGGTGCATTCGGCGACCCAGTCACGAAATGTCGACCGAAAACCGTGCACGGTGATGCCGGAGTACGACATGCGTTTCAGCAGTGACAGCATCGCCATGTTCGACAGTGGGCGCCCTTCCGTGCAACCGGGAAACAGATATCCATACTTCGCCTTCGGTAGCGCACTGCGTACGATCTCGACGGCCCGCTTGCAAAGTGGCACGCGCAGCGGCCGACCGCTCTTCGTGCGATCTCCCGGGATACTCCAGACACGATTGTCGAGATCAAACTCCTCAACCCGCGCAAACCGCGCCTCGTTCGTGCGAGTCGCCGTGAGAATAAGCAGGTGCAGCACCCGTGCCGCGCGTCGGGGACGAAGCTCCAGCTCGCGGATAAACGTCGGAAGGTCTTCCCAAGGCAACGCTGGATGATGCTTTACCTGCGAGCGTTTCTTTGACCGTGGTAACACCAGTTGGAGATGGTCTACGTAACGAGCAGGGTTACCACCGGCCCGGTGGCCCATCACGGTCTCCGCGTCCAGGATCGCCTTAATGCGCCCCCGCACACGGCGCGCCGTCTCTGCCTTTTGGGTCCAAATCGGCTGCAGAATGCGGACAATCATCGCTGTGTCGATGTCGCGCACACGCACATCGCCGATGATGGGATAGGCGTAGGTCTTCAGCGTATTGTCCCATTGCTGACTGTGCTTCCGGTTTCGCCACTCCGGTTCGTGCACTCGAATGAACGCTTCAGCTGCCTCACGGAACGTCACGTTGGCATCGACGGAGATGTCGAGCAATCGACGACGCTGCTCTTCGCGCCGTGCCAGGATGGGATCGACCTGATCCCGGACCATCTCGCGGTACCTAGTGGCCAGCTTTCGCGCTTCACCAAGCGAGACTCGCGAAAGCGGTCCGAGGCCCATTTCGCGCACTCGCCTGTCGAGTGTGAAGCGAAACACCCATGAGCGTGCGCCACTGCCGGCGATCTGCATGAAGAGGCCACCGCCGTCGGCATAATGTCCCGGATCCACCGCCTTCGCGACCCGCAGCGCGCTAAGCCTATGCAACTGTCGTCCCACCATGCCGCCCTCCTTTCCTACCCACAAAACCCATGTTGCTACCCATGTTTCGTGAGGAAATTGTGGAGGACGCGGCTGGACGTCGCAAGCACATCGTTACCCACAAAACTCCGCAAAATCATGGGCTTGCGGACTTTCAGAGGAAGTTCAAGGAACGCCGCGGAAGCCCGGCATGGCGGAAGGCAGCCGGAGTCGAACCGACCCGGGAGTGTCTGACACCCCCAACCGGGTTTGAAGCCCGGCCGTACCACCGGATACGAATGCCTTCCGTGGGGAAAAAACCAAAGAACGACGAGCGCCTACGCCTGTACACCCACCCAACCGCTGTCAGGCCGCAGGAAGTGAAGATCGCGGTGGAAGCGAGTATACCCAACCCGATCGAAGAACTCGAGAATCTGGATCGCGCGCTTGCGGCCGAGCCCGGTCGCATCGCGAAACGTCGCCGCGTCGAGCCCGCCGCCGCGCGTCGGCGCGAGATGCGCCACCAGCCCGGCCAGCTCGCGCACGACATCCGCGTGATAGAACAGGTCGCGCACGACCTGATGCACGTCGCCGCGCCGCGCGAGCTTGCGCAGCAGCGTGCGCACGGCCTCCTCCTGCGCGCCCGTGTCGCGCGCCAGATCGCGGACCCACGGCGGATCGAAGCGCCCCGCATGAATCAGCGGCAGCAGTTGCTGCGCCAGCGCTTCCTCGCGCGCATCGAAACTCACCGAATGCGACGGCAGATGCAGCCACGGCCCGCTTCGCGCAACCTCCCCGCCGTCCACCAGCGCATCGATCAACGCGCGCCACAGCGCATCGCCGACGAGCGGCGCCGCCATCCGCCGCAGGCGCGCCGCATCGAGCCCCTGCTCGTCCGGCACGCGTTCGTGATACGCGCGCAGCGTATCGATCGCCCGCGCCTGCAGCGCGTCCCAATGCACCCGCGCGATCACCGTGCCGTCGTTCGACACGCGCTCGCGCTGGCCGATCGCCAGTGCGTCGTCCGGCAACGCCAGCACGTCGGGCGCGAAGCCCGTCAGGTGCGTGAGCGTCGCGCGTGCGATACCGAGCGGCGCCTGCGCGAGCAGCGCATCGAGCCGCCCTTCGTCGAGCCACGCGGCCAGTGCGTCGAGCCATGCGCGGCGCGCAGGCGTGCGACGCTTGCGGGCGGGACCGAACGGATCGAGCACACGACCGCCGCCGACGGTGCGCGTCGCCTGCGGATTGCGGACGATGAAGCGATCGCCCGGCAGCGCGAACACGGGTTCGTCGAACACCAGTTGCACGCGCATCGTGTGGCCCGCCGCGAGCGTATCGCCGTCGAGCAGCGCGACGTGCGCGACGCGATGCAGCGTGCCGAGATGCACGTGCAGCGGCGCCCAGTGCGTCAGCGTGAGCCCCGCATCGGCCAGCAGCGTCAGTTCGACGTCGAGACGCGGCGACGTCGCGACGAGCCGCGCATCCGCGACGGTATCGCCGCGCTCGACGTCCGCACGGTCGACGCCAGCCAGGTTCAGCGCGCAGCGCTCGCCCGCGCGGCCCGCGTCGACCGGCCGGTTCTGCGCATGGATGCTGCGCACGCGCGCCGCGCCGCCGGTGCGCACGACCGCGAGCGTGTCGCCGGTCGCCACGCGGCCCGCGAACGCGGTGCCCGTCACGATGGTCCCCTGCCCGGCGAGCGTGAACACGCGATCGACCGCGAGCCGGAACAGGCCGTCGTCGCGGCGCGCACGCCACGCGAGTGCCGCATCGGCGAGATGACGCTTCAATGCGGCGACGCCCGGATCGTCCTCGCGCGTCGCGCAGGTTTCGAAGATCGGCGCGCCATCGAGCGTCGAGCCGTGCAGCCACGCGGCGATCTCGTCGCGCACCGCCGACAGGCGCGCGGCGTCGACCCGATCGCACTTCGTCAGCGCGATCGCACCATGCGCGACGCCGAGCAGCTGCAGGATCGCGAGGTGCTCGCGGGTCTGCGGCATCACGCCGTCGTCGGCGGCGATCACGAGCAGCGCGAAATCGATCCCGCTCGCCCCAGCCGCCATCGTATGAATCAGCTTCTCGTGGCCCGGCACGTCGATCAGGCCGAGCACGTCGCCGTTCTCGAGCGGCGTATACGCATAGCCGAGTTCGATCGAGATGCCGCGCGCCTTCTCTTCCTTCAACCGGTCGGTGTCGACGCCGGTCAGCGCCCGCACGAGCGTCGTCTTGCCGTGATCGATATGTCCTGCGGTACCGACGATCATGCAGCCGGCCCCGCGACCTGCACGCATTGCGCGACGAATGCCGCTTCGTCCGCCGCTTCGAGACAGCGCAGGTCGAGTCGCAGCGCATTGTCGGCGATGCGGCCGATCACCGGGCGCGGCCATTCGCGCAACCGCTTCTCGAGCTGCGCGAGCGCACGGCCGCCGCGCTTGCCGTCCGGCGTGCGCACGACGAGCCCGGCGCTCGGCAACTGGTCGACCGGCAGCGCACCGCTGCCGATCTGACTGAACATCGGCTCGACCTGCACGTCGAAGCCGCCGCCGAGCGCGGCCTGCAACGCCGGACGCACGCGCTCGGCGGCCTCGGCGATCTCGCGCTGCGGCCGCGTCAGCAGACGCAGCGTCGTGAGCCGCTCGCGCAGGAATTCCGGCGCCTGGTACAGCCGCAGCACGGGTTCGAGCGCGGCGAGCGTCAGCTTGCCGACGCGCAGCGCGCGCTTGAGCGGATGTTTCTTGATCTTCGCGACGAGCGCGCGATCGCCGACGATCAGCCCGGCCTGCGGCCCGCCGAGCAGCTTGTCGCCGCTGAACGTGACGAGGTTCGCGCCGGACGCGACGGTTTCCTGCACGGTCGTCTCGTGCGGCAGGCCCCATTGCGACAGATCGGCGAGCGTGCCGCTGCCGAGGTCGACCGCCACCGGCAGCCCGTGCTCGCGCGCGAGCGGCGCGAGTTCGGCCAGCGTCACTTCCTTGGTGAAGCCGCTGATCGCGTAGTTGCTGCAGTGCACCTTCATCAGGATCGCCGTGCGCGGACCGATCGCGTCCGCGTAGTCGCGCAGATGGGTGCGGTTGGTGGTGCCGACCTCGCGCAGTTTCGCACCCGCACGGCTCATGATGTCGGGAATGCGGAATGCGCCGCCGATCTCGACCAGTTCGCCGCGCGACACGATCACTTCGCGTTTCGGCGCAAGCGCCGACAACACGAGCAACACGGCCGCGGCATTGTTGTTGACGACGGTCGCGGCTTCCGCGCCGGTCAGTTCGCACAGCAGATCGTCGATCAGGTCGTCGCGGTCGCCGCGGCGGCCGGTGGCGAGGTCGAATTCGAGGTTGACGGGTTGCGTGAGCGCGTCGACCACCGCGCGCACCGCGTCGTCGGGCAACAGCGCGCGCCCGAGATTCGTGTGCAGCACGGTGCCGGTCAGGTTGAACACCGCCCGCACGCTGCCCACGCTCTGCGCAGCCAGCGTGCAGGCGACGGCCGCCGCGATGCGCGGCTCGTCGAGCGGCCCGGCCGCCGGCGGATCCTGCTGCGCGGCGGTGCGCCAGCGTTCGAGTTCGGTGCGCACCGCGTTCAGCACGCGCGTACGGCCATAGTCGGCGAGCAGCGGCTGCAGCGGCGCCGACGTCAGCACGCGCTCCACCGACGGCACGCGTGCGAGGACGGCATTCAGTTCATTCAAACCCGGTTCGGTCACGTAATGGTGGCTCCAATTCCATGCGCGGCAGGCAGCCGGCGCAGGCGCTCGCGCGCGCCCCGGCTCCGTACCGTCATTCCGCTTCGCGCGACATGTCCGGCCATAGCAGCGGGTTCGGCGAACTGCGCTGGTAGCCGGCTTCGTTCATCAGCAGGTCGAGCGTGAGGCTCGCGAGATCGTCCGCCAGCGGCTCGAACTCGTAGTCCTTCTCCTGGTAGCCGATCTTGCGATAGGTCTTGCATTCGTCACACGACTCGGCCTTGACGGCTTCGCTGCCGCCCTCGATCCCGTGGTAAGCGATGCCCTTGGTCGAGTCGCAGTGCGAACATTTCGTGCGCACCATGTGCCACTCGGTCGTGCACAGCCCGCACTGCAGGAAACGGTAGCCCTGGTACTGGCCGCCGACGCGCACGACGCTCGCGACCGGATGCGTGCCGCACACGGGGCACAGCCCCGGCTGGTCGAGATACGGCACGTCGGCCGGTGCCACGCGGCTCGCGAGGTCGGTCCAGACGACCTGCAGCGCGGCCATCAGGAACGGCGCGGTGGCCGGATCGACTTCGGCGAAGCGCAACGCGAGGATCGCGTCGGCCTGCGCGTCGAGTTCGGCGGGCGCCATCAGGCGCAGCCGGTCGAGCAGCTTCGCGAGCGACGGATTGACGAGCCCGGCGCTTTCGACGCGGTCGAGCAGTTCGTACAGCACGGCCCGCCACTGCGGGTTGCGCTCGCCGTCGAGCGCCGGCACGAGCGGCATCGAATGCTGCTGCGCGCGTGCGATCGCTTCGGGCGACGGCATCGGCAGGTTCAGCGCCTGCAGCGTCGCGTGCTGCGCGTCGGCAACGGTCGCCATCAGCCGCAGGTAGCCGCTGATCGGGTTCAGGTCGGCAAGCTTGCGCAGCCGGGCGGCACGCGCGGCGAACGCGGTGCCGCGCTCCGGCAGGCGGAAGCGCGGAATGGCCGAATGATCGAGCGCCGAAATCTCGGTCGGTTCGAGAATGCGTTGTGTCACGAAAATGTCTTCCAAATAAACAAGCGCCGACAGGTCGGCGCTTCAGGCGGTTCCGACGGCTGACGGAACGGCCCGCCGCGATCGGCGAGCCGCCCCGCTCCAGTGCGTTATTTCACGCTTTCACGGAACCACTTCGGGTGATGCTTGCGGGCCCAGCCCAGCGTGACGGTGCCGCGCACCATCGCCCCGATCGAACCCTTCACCCACAACGCCGCGTAAATGTGCACGATGATGCTCGCGATCAGCACGAAGGCCGCCACGGCATGCACGACAGCGGCCGCGCGGATCACCCCGATCGGGAAGTAGAACGAGAAGTAGCGCCGCCAGATCACGACCCCCGACAGCAGGAGCAGCAGCAGGCACGCCACCAACGTGAAGAATAGCAGCTTCTGTCCGGCGTTATAGCGCCCGACGGGCGGCAGCCTGTCTTCCTGGTTGGTCAGCACGTCGCCGATCTGCTTCAGCCATTGGCGGTCGTCCGCGTCGAGCGTGTTGTGATGCCAGAAGCGCACCACGAGAATCGCGAACGACACGAACATCACGAGACCGACGAACGGATGCAGGATCCGCGTCCACTGGCCGCCGCCGAACAGCGCGGTGAGCCAGAACATCGACGGATGGAACAGCGCGAGCCCGGACAGCGCGAGCAGCACGAACGTGATCGCGGTGATCCAGTGGTTCGTGCGCTCGTTCGGCGTGTAGCGGACGATCAGGTTGGGGTCGTCGTGCTTCATTTTCCGTCCTCCTTGATGCGTCGCGCCTCGTCGCGGGCGGCGGCTTCCTCTTCCTCGCTGACCTCGTTCGGACCGACCCGGGTGTAGTGGAAGAACCCGGCCAGCGCGGTCAGCGCAAGGCCGGCGACCGCGAGCGGCTTCGCGACGCCCTTCCACAGCTTCACCATCGGGCTGATCGACGGATTGTCGGGCAGCCCGTGGTACAGCGACGGCTTATCGGCGTGGTGCAGCACGTACATCACGTGCGTGCCGCCGACGCCCTGCGGGTCGTACAGCCCCGCATGCTCGAAGCCGCGCTCCTTCAGGTCCTCGATCCGCTCGGCCGCGTGCTGCTTCATGTCCTCCTTGGTGCCGAACACGATCGCGCCGGTCGGGCAGGTCTTCACGCAGGCCGGTTCCTGGCCGACCGCGACGCGGTCGGAACAGAGCGTGCACTTGTACGCGCGATGATCCTTCTTCGAGATCCGCGGCACGTTGAACGGGCAGCCGGTCACGCAATAGCCGCAACCGATGCAGTTCTCCTCGTGGAAATCGACGATCCCGTTGTTGTACTGCACGATCGCGCCCGGCGACGGACACGCCTTCAGGCAGCCCGGATCCTCGCAGTGCATGCAGCCGTCCTTGCGGATCAGCCACTCGAGGTCGCCCGCCGGGTTCTCGTATTCGGCGAAGCGCATCACCGTCCACGAGTGCTCCGACAGGTCGGCCGGGTTGTCGTACACGCCGACGTTGGTGCCGACTTCGTCGCGCAGGTCGTTCCACTCCATGCATGCCGTCTGGCATGCCTTGCAGCCGATGCACTTCGATACGTCGATCAGTTTCGCGACGCTCCCGGTCACCGGTTCGCGCGCCGTGGGCGGCGGCGTCGTGGTGGCCGAGACGCGCTTGATATCCAGCGATTGCAATGCCATCTCTTCCCCCTTACGCCTTTTCGACCTTCACCAGGAACGACTTGAATTCCGGTGTGTACGAGTTGCCGTCGCCTACGGACGGAGTCAGGGTATTGGCGAGATAGCCGGGCTTCGTCAGACCCTTGAAGCCCCAGTGCAACGGGACGCCGACCGTCTGGACCTTCTTGCCCTCGATCGTCAGCGGCTTGATCCGCTTCGTGACGAGCGCGACCGCGACGATGTAGCCGCGCTTGGACGACACCTTCACGCGATCGCCGTGCGCGACGCCGACTTCCTTCGCGAGGTCTTCGCCGATCTCGACGAATTGCTCGGGCTGGATGATCGAGTTCAGCCGCGCATGCTTGGTCCAGTAGTGGAAATGCTCGGTCAGCCGGTACGTCGTCGCGACGTGCGGGAACTCCGATGCCTTGCCGAACGACGCGCGGTCGTCCGGGAACACGCGGGCGGCCGGATTGTTCAGCGCCTGCGGGTTGTCAGGGTGCAGCGGGTTCGCCGCGAGCGGCGTCTCGAACGGCTCGTAGTGCTCGGGGAACGGACCTTCGTTCATCCCCGCGCGGGCGAAGAAGCGCGCGACGCCTTCCGGGTTCATGATGAACGGCCCCATCCCGTTCTCGGGCGGTTCGTCCGCCTTGAAGTCCGGAATGTCGGGGCCCTTCCACGCGCTGCCGTTCCAGCCGATCAGCTTGCGGGTCGGGTCGAACGGCTTGCCGCTCACGTCGCACGATGCGCGGTTGTACAGGATCCGCCGGTTGGCCGGCCAGGCCCACGCCCAGTTCAGCGTCTGGCCGATGCCGGTCGGGTCCGAGTTGTCGCGCCGGCCCATCTGGTTGCCGGCCTGCGTCCAGGCACCGCAGAAGATCCAGCAGCCGCTCGCGGTCGTGCCGTCGTCCTTCAGCTGCGCGAACGCGGCGAGCTGCTCGCCCTTCTTCACAAGCATCTTGGCCGGATCCTTCGGGTCGGGCAGGTCGGCGAGCGCACGGCCGTTGAACTCCATCGCGAGCTCTTCGGGCGTCGGGCTTTCCGGGTTCGCGTACGGCCAGGTCAGGTTCACGATCGGGTCCGGATACTTGCCGCCGTCCGCCTGGTACATCTTGCGCATGCGCAGGAACAGCCCCGACATGATCTCGAGATCGCTCCTCGCCTCGCCCGGCGGCTCCGCGCCCTTCCAGTGCCATTGCAGCACGCGGCTCGAACTGACGAGCGAGCCGTTTTCCTCCGCGAAGCACGTGGTCGGCAGCCGGAACACCTCGGTCTGGATCTTCGACGCATCGACGTCGTTGTAGTCGCCGTGATGCTTCCAGAACTCGGATGTCTCGGTCGCGAGCGGATCCATGATCACGAGCCACTTCAGCTTCGCGAGGCCGGCCGCCGTCTTCACCTTCGACGGCGCCGCCGCGAGCGGGTTGAAGCCCTGGCAGATGTAGCCGTTCATCTTGCCGGCATTCATCAGCTCGATCGCCTGCAGCAGGTCGTACTGCTTGTCCAGCTTCGGCAGGTAGTCGTAGGCCCAGTTGTTCTCGGCGGTCGCGACATCGCCCCACCACGACTTCATGAAGCTGACGTGGAAGGCCTTGTAGTTCTTCCAGTAGCTCAGCTGGTTCGGCCGCAGCGGCAGCTGCACGCGCTTCTTGATGTAGCCGTCGAAATCCTGCTCGGCCTGCATCGGCAGCGTCATGTAGCCCGGCAGCAGGTTCGACATCAGCCCGAGGTCGGTCAAGCCCTGGATGTTCGAGTGGCCGCGCAGCGCGTTCATCCCGCCGCCGGCGATGCCGATGTTGCCGAGCAGCAGCTGCACCATCGCGCCGGTGCGGATCATCTGCGCGCCGACCGAGTGGTGGGTCCAGCCGAGCGCGTACAGGATCGTGCCGGCGCGGCCAGGCACGGCCGTCGTCGCGAGCATCTCGCACACCTTCAGGAATTTCTCCTTCGGCGTGCCGCAGGTCTGCTGGACCATGTCCGGCGTATAGCGCGCGTAGTGCTGCTTCAGCAGGTTGTAGACGCAGCGCGGATGCTGCAGCGTCGGGTCGACCTTCGCGAAGCCGTCGTCGCCGCGCTCGTAGTCCCAGCTCGATTTGTCCGGATACGCGTGCTTCTCCGCGTCGTAGCCGGAATAGATGCCGTCGTTGAACGCGAAATCCTCGCGCACGATGAACGAGAAGTCCGTGTAGTTCTTCACGTACTCATGCTGGATCTTGTCGTTCGTCAGCAGATAGTTGATCACACCGCCCAGGAAGACGATGTCGGTGCCGGTGCGGATCGGCGCGTAGTAGTCGGCCACCGAGGCCGTACGCGTGAAGCGCGGGTCGACGACGATCAGCCGCGCCTTGCGGTGCGCCTTCGCCTCCGTTACCCACTTGAAACCGCACGGATGGGCCTCGGCTGCATTGCCGCCCATCACGAGAATCACGTCCGCGTTCTTGATGTCGACCCAATGGTTCGTCATCGCTCCACGGCCAAACGTCGGGGCAAGACCTGCCACCGTCGGGCCATGTCAGACACGCGCCTGATTGTCGAATACGAGCATTCCCAGACTGCGGACAGTCTTGTGCGTGAGGTAACCGACTTCGTTGCTGCCCGCCGATGCGGCCAGCATGCCGGTGGTCAGCCAGCGGTTGACCTTCGCGCCGTCTTCCGCCGTCTCGACGAAGTTCGCGTCGCGGTCGGCCTTCATCAGCTTCGCGATCCGGTCGAGCGCGTCGTTCCATGAGATGGGTTCCCACTTGTCCGAGCCGGGCGCACGATACTCGGGGTGCGTCAGGCGGTTCGGGCTGTGGATGAAATCGATCAGGCTCGCACCCTTCGGGCACAGCGTGCCGCGATTGACGGGATGATCGGGATCGCCTTCGATATGGATGATGCTCGGCTTCGCATTCTTCGCGCCGTCACCGAGGCTGTACATCAGGATGCCGCAACCCACTGAACAATAAGGACAGGTGTTGCGCGTTTCGACTGTGCGCGCCAGCTTGTACTGTCGGACCTCGGCGAGCGCTTCCGTCGGAGAAAAGCCCAGCAGGGCAAGACTCGATCCGGCAAGCGACGTGGCCGTCACCTTCAGGAACTGGCGCCGGGACATTTGTAGCATGATGGTCTCGGCGTTTTTGTGGGGTGGATGAAACTGAAAGGAATTATAGACAGTTCAGGCAACTATGATCGATTCGTCGGATCAATACCGACTTGTCTGATCCACCGATGTCCTGCGTTCAACGCACAACCGAACCGCCATGAAACGACAGATCACGTCCGAGGCCACCCGCCTCGCGCAACAACAGGCCAACTGGGCACTCAACGCGTTCAGGCGCTTCTCCTCCGACCGCTGCTCGGCGATGGCCGCGAGCATCGCGTTCTTCTCGGCGTTCTCGCTCGCGCCGACGCTCGTGATGGTGATCGCCGTGGCCGGCTGGTTCTACGGCGACGACGCCGCACGCGGCCAGGTGTTCGAGCAGGCCCACCAGTTGATCGGCGACGATGCGGCGGCCAGCATCCAGACGATCGTGCAGAACGCGCATCGCGCGGGCCAGCGCGGCGGCATCGCGACGCTGATCTCGTTCGCCGCGCTCGCGCTCGGCGCGTCGGCGACGTTCGCGTCGCTGAACACCGCGCTCTCCGTGATCTGGCCGAGCACGGAAAGCCGCTGGTCGAGCATGCTCGGGCTCGTGCGCGTGCGGCTCGTTTCGTTCGGGCTCGTGCTCGGCGTCGCGTTCCTGCTGATCGTGTCGCTCGTGCTCGATACCGCGATCACGTTCATCGGCACCTGGCTGCTCGGCGATTCACCGTATGTCGCGATCACCAACCTGCTGCAGTTCTTCGTCGGCATCGCGGTGCTCGCGGGCGCGTTCGCCGCGCTGATGAAGTTCCTGCCCGATGCGCGCGTCGCATGGCACGACGCGACGATCGGCGGGATCGTGTCCGCGATCCTGTTCTCCGGCGGCAAGAAGCTGTTCGCGCTGTATCTCGCGCACGCGGGCACGGCCAGTGCGTTCGGCGCGGCCGGATCGTTCGCGGTCCTGTTGATGTGGCTGTACTTCTCGGCGGCCGTGCTGCTGCTCGGCGCGGAATTCGCGGCCGCGCGCGGCGATGCGCATCGCCGCAACGGCAACGTCCCGGCCGTGTCCGCGCCGACGGATCGCACCGCCGATCGCTCAGGCGGCAACTGAATCCCCACGTATTGCTTCCCGCGCGGCCGCGCATCGCGCGCCGCATCGTCGCCCTACGCGACTGCCTTCGTTTCCGCAACCCATCCCGGCCGCCGTGCGTTGATGCGTTCTTTGCATCAGCGCGCGATGCAGCCTGCAACGGCAAACGTTTGCATGTCTCGATTTCCGTGCGCCAACCGGCCAAACCCGCCCCTCCATCACCGAACGCACCAACCGCTGCAACAATCGCGGCGCAGCAATTGTCAACTATTTCAAAAAGAGGAACAGTCCTTGATGTGCTTGATATATATAGACTTTTTCTCGCTGTTACCTTTTCGAGACACTTTATTTTTTAAGCTTTCTTGCAGGTATGGCACTGAGCTATTCTCCAATCCGCAACAAATAAATGAATGACGAATCATTTGCGTGGAGATACTCAACGATGAAGAAACTCGCACTCTCGACCCTCTCGCTCGCCCTGCTGGGCGCCGCTGGCGCTGCTCACGCTCAGTCGAGCGTGACGCTGTACGGCGTGATCGATACGTCGATCGCATGGGTTCACGGCAACGACGGTCAGGCCAACAACTCGTGGCAAATGCTGTCGGGCAACCTGCAAGGCAGCCGTTGGGGCCTGAAAGGTGCTGAAGACCTCGGCGGTGGCCTGAAGGCGATCTTCCAGTTGGAAAACGGTTTTGATCCGGGCACCGGCCACCTGAACCAGGGCGGTCGCATGTTCGGTCGTCAGGCATACGTCGGCCTCGAGAGCGCCCAGTACGGTACGCTGACGCTCGGCCGCCAGTACGACCCGCTGGTCGACCTGGTCCAGGCAGTCACGGCTGACAACTACTTCGGCAGCGTGATGGCAACGCCGGGCGACGTCGACAACAACGACAACTCGCTGCGCGTCAGCAACGCAATCAAGTACACGTCGCCGGTCTGGGCAGGCTTCCAGGTCGAAGGCATGTACGCCCTCGGCGGCGTTGCAGGCAAGACGGGCTCGGGCCAGACGTGGTCGGTCGCAGCTGCCTACAACAACGGCCCGGTCGGCGTTGCAGCAGGCTACTTCTACGCAGCCAACCCGTCGCCGACGACGGCGATTGCACGCGGCGGCTGGGGTTCGACGACCTCGGACAACATCATCGACGGCCCGATCAACTCGGGTTATGCAACGGCGAAGTCGATCGCGATCGCACAAGTCGCAGGCCAGTACGCACTCGGCCCGGTGACGTTCGGCCTCGGCTACAGCAACGCACAGTACAAGCCGGACGCATTCTCGGGCTTCGGTTCGACCGAAAAGTACAACACGGGCCGCGCGTTCGTGACGTACCAGGTCACGCCGCCGCTGCTGCTGGGCCTCGGCTACTCGTACACGAAGGCGAGCGGCGATACGGACGCGAAGTACCACCAGATCGGTATCGGCGCGGACTACTCGCTGTCGAAGCGCACGGACATCTACCTGGTCGGTGCATACCAGCACGCGAGCGGCACCCAGCGCGTGGACGCGACGACGACGCAAAGCGCGCAAGCGTCGATCGCTTCGTACGGCTTCGCCGGCAAGAGCTCGGCCGAACTGGTCGCACTCGGCATTCGCCACAAGTTCTAAGAAGTACGTTTCCGGTGTGCATGGCGTCTCCGACGCCGTGCCGCCGAACTGCAAAACCAGTCACCGGTTTCGGCCGTGGCTGGTTTTTTTTCGTCCGTTGCGGCGCCGCCGTGGCGAGCGGCGACCGTGGTCAGCACCGTGGGTACGGCAAACGGCCGGGAGCGGCGCCTGGGCCGCCTGTCGCGCGCCGGAAGCGTGTCCGGAGGCATCCGGATACCCTGCATTGTCAGACCGCGGCATACGGCCGGTCAGGCGCATGCCGCACTGGCTACCACCGCGCTCCCATATTCCTCCTGACGCGCGCCTGGAGGATCCGGCGTCGCAACGGACGCATGTGTGTCCACCCTGCCGATTTCGCTACCGCGACGCGAAGCACTATGCTTCGACGTGTCGATTTCGACGGCCTTCGTCCGTCGTATCGATGGCGGCACGCAGATTGCCCCGTTCCTCACCGACACACCCGACAGGAGACGCTCCATGACGATTCAGAAGATCACGCCGTTCCTCTGGTACTCGACGGAAGCCGAAGAAGCCGCGGCCTTCTATGCGGGCATTTTCCCGGACTCGCGCGTCGTGCGCGTCACGGCGGTCGCGGGCACCAGCGGCACCCGGATGGTCGAGTTCGAGCTGTTCGGGCAGCCGTTCATCGCGATGAGCCACCCGCGCACCGAGACGTTCAACCACGCGATCTCGCTGATGATCAGTTGCGCCGACCAGGCGGAGCTCGACCGCTACTGGAGCGCGCTGCTCGACAACGGCGGCACGGCCGACGGCTGCGGCTGGCTGCGTGACCGCTTCGGCGTCTCGTGGCAGATCGTGCCCGACGCATTGATCCCGATGATGGCCGACCGCGACGAGGTCAAGGCGGCGCGCGTGGCCGCTGCCATGATGCAGATGACGAAGTTCGACGTCGCCGCGCTGAAGGCCGCATACGCCGGCACGGCGGGCTGACGAAGCCACGGACGCTGCGCGCCCTTCGCGCGGGCAGCGGCACGCACGTGCAGCGCGTGCGGTTCGCGCACGACCGCGTGCGCCCACCGGATTGCATCGCGCCGCGACGCAATCGCGGGCAGCGGGCGCGCGCGCCGCTACGTCGACAGCATCGCTTCGACGATCCGTCGCGCGTAGCGCACGAACGCGGCGACCGTCACCGGCAGGTCGATGTCGCTGCGCGGTTTCAGCCCGCCGTCGCACGCCGAGCCGAATCCGAACAGATGCATCGCCTGCTGCATCGCGCCGAGATGCCGCTCGATCGCCGCACGCGCGGCAGTCGCTTGGTCGGCGATCCCGACGGGAACGATCGCTGCGTTCTTCATCACGCGAGACTCGCGCGACACACGCGCAATGCGCAGCGATGCAAGACCGCGCGCCGGCACGAACACGACGATCCGGCCATCCGCGCAAGCGGCCCGCGACACAGGATGCGCGTCACGTCATGCCGTATCCGCGCTGTGCGATGCCGACGCGGCCACGCGATTTGCGCGGCGCAATAAAAATCCCCGTACGCTTTCGCGTACGGGGATCGTCGGACATCGCAACGGCCGCCGACCTGCAATCGGCGACCGTTACGCGGCATTACGCAGCCGCGTCCTTCAGCTTCTTCAGCGCACGTGCCTTCACGCGCACGCTGGCCGGCTTTGCCGGGAACCAGCGCTCTTCGCCCGTGAACGGATCCTTGCCGAAGCGCTTCTTCTTCGCCGGCACGACTTGCGCCGTGATCTTCAGCAGACCCGGCAGCGTGAACTCGCCTGCGCCCTTCTTGTGGACCGAGCCCAGCACGACGTTCTCGAGCGCGACGAGCACTGCCTTGACCGCCTTCACTTCGACAGCTGCACGCTCAGCGATGTGCGTTGCGAGCGATGCCTTCGTGAACTTGTCCTTCAGCGGCGTCGGAGCGGCCGGTGCTGCCTTCGCGACAGCCTTCTTGGCCACTACTTTCTTCGCGGGCGCAGCCTTTTTGGCAGCCACTTTCTTGGTGGCCGGTGCGGCAGCCTTCTTGGCCACCTTTTTTGCGGAAGTCGCCATGTTTCTCCTACCAGGTGTGGTCGTTGGATACACGAAGCGTGCAACGCGCGCGCTTCAACGCCGGATTCTACAAGCGCCGTGACGCTTCGTGCAGTACTTTTATGCGTTTTCGCGGGGTTTCCCGCAGGTTTTGTTGCGCACGACCGACTTCGCCGACGCTCGAGCAACGAAAAACGCCTTCACGTATACGTCGAAACGCGTCCGAACGCGAATTACGTTCGATATTTGCGCACCTATACTGACTTCGCTCAGTGCCCCGGATGCCTTCATGCGCGAAGTCAGATACGTCAAAGGACTCGACGGCCTGCGAGCCCTCGCCGTCATCCTCGTTTTCCTGTCCCACAAGGGCCACGTCCTCGCTGTCGACGTGGGCAAGCTCGGTGTGTGGACGTTTTTCTTCATCAGCGGATTCCTGATCGTCGGCGAACTGCATCGCAACCGTCAGGCAATCGAGAGCGGCACGATGACGCGCCGCCATGCGCTGGCGCTGTTCCTCGCGAAGCGCGCGCTGCGGATCTTTCCCGTCTACTACCTGCTGCTCGCCGCGCTCGCGATCGCGCACGCGCTGTTCTACCAGCGCGGCGTCAATCTCGGGCTCGCGTGGCACGCCACGTTCCTGTCGAACTACTGGATCGGCGTCGTCAAGGACGGCTGGCCAGGCTCCACGTCGCACTTCTGGAGCCTCGCGGTCGAGCAGCAGTTCTATCTGATTGCGCCGCTCACGCTGCTCGCGGTGCCGGCCGCGCGCCACGTCGCGCTCGGCGTCGCGGCCGTCGCGCTGTGCGCGCTCGCGCATCTCGCGCTCTACGCGGTCGACGCATCGCCGGTGCTGATCTACGCGTTTTCCCCGTGGAATTTCGCGCTGATCGCGCTGGGTGGCGTCGGCGCAATGGCGCTCGCCGATCGCGGCCAGGACGTCGTCCGCCGCATTCCGCCCGGCTGGCTCGGCGTCGCCGGCGTCGCGTTCTTCCTCGCGCTGCCCGCGCTCACGACGCTGCCGGACGTCGTCACGGGGCTCACGGATCTCGGCCTGTCCGCGTCGCTCGGCGCGCTGATGCTGTGGATCGTCACCGAACCCGACCACCCGGCCGTGGCACTGCTCGACTGGGCGCCGCTCGTCTATCTCGGCACGATCAGCTACGGCTTCTACCTGTTCCACAACCTGATTCCGGCACGTCTCGGCGAGATGCCCACGCTGTTCGCGCACGTGCCGATGCCCGCAATCGTCCGGGACGTGCTGCCGGAACTGCTGCAGTTCGCGCTCGCCGTGCTGCTCGCGCATCTGTCGTGGCGCTATCTGGAAAAGCGCTTGCTCGACTTCAAGAAGCCGATCGCCGCGATGCTGGCCCGGTACTTCGTCGCACGGCCGGGCACGTCGCCGCGCTGAGCGGAGCACCGGGGCGGACACGACACAACCGGAACATGTGCGTCGGGGCCGGCGATGCCGCGCGCCGAAACGGTGCGGCCATCGGCCCGGTTCGCCCATCGGTTCGAGACGCGCGTGACGTCGGCGGACAGACGATCCCCTGCGGCACGGGGATGCGCGATCGAACGCCATTGCAAATCGACGCGCCGACCCGGCACGCCGACGGCTATCGCACCGCCCGACCGTCGCTCATCGGGCCGCACGCGACCGGCGCGTCGGCACCGGTTTCATCGCCACGGTGTCCGGGATCCGACGCACCGCACACCGCGCAACGTGCACGCGAACCCGCCTCGCCGTCCGGCGGCACACCGGAATCGTCGCGCACGCACCCGCTCGACGCCGCCCGGATTCAGCACCGCCGATCACCCGCCGCCCCACGCCTGCGCGGCGAATGCACGCAAAAAAGCCCCGGCGCACAAGGCGGCCGGGGCCAACGGAACAACCACCACCTGAAACAGCGGAGCAGCGCGGCTGCTTATGCGACAGCAGCCAGCGCGGGCAGGCAGGTACGCAGGTACGCCTCGAATTCGCGGCTCACTTCCGGATGCTGGAGCGCGAGTTCGACGGTCGCCTTGAGGTAGCCGATCTTGCTGCCGCAATCGAAACGCGTGCCGAAGTAGCGATACGCAAGCACCTGTTCGTTCGCGAGCAGCGACTGGACGGCATCGGTGAGCTGCAGTTCGCCGCCCGCGCCCGGCTTGAGCTTGCGCAGGTGATCGAAGATCGTCGGCATGAACACGTAGCGGCCGACCACGCCGAGGTTCGACGGCGCGTCTTCGGGCGCCGGCTTCTCGATGATGCCCGACAGCTTGATGACATCCTCTTCCCATTCGCGGCCTTCGACGACGCCGTACGAGCGGCTGTCCTCGCGCGCGATCGTCTCGACGCCGATCACCGAGCTGTGATAGTGGTCGAACACGTCGACGAGCTGCTTGAGCACCGGCTGCTCGCCGTGCAGCAGGTCGTCGGCGAGGATCACCGCGAACGGCTCGCCGTGCACGAGCTTCTCCGCGCACAGCACCGCATGGCCGAGGCCGAGTGCTTCCGGCTGGCGCACGTAGAAGCAGTTGACGTTGCTCGGCTTGATGCCGCGCACGAGTTCCAGCAGCTTTTCCTTGCCGCGCGCCTCGAGTTCCGCCTCGATCTCGTACGACTTGTCGAAGTGATCCTCGATCGCACGCTTGCTGCGCCCGGTGACGAAGATCATCTCGGTGATACCGGCGTTGATCGCTTCCTCGACCGCGTACTGAATCAGCGGCTTGTCGACGACGGGCAACATCTCCTTCGGGCTCGCCTTCGTTGCCGGGAGGAACCGCGTGCCGAGACCGGCAACGGGGAACACGGCCTTGGTGACTTTCAACATGTTCGCATCCTGATTGCGTTGACTGCGCCGCGTCGCTGGACGACCCGGCGCGATGGTTTTCCGAACGGCATATCGAGAACCGACGGCACGGCCAATTCCACTCCGCTCATTTTCGATATGGACCGATTGCCCATGTTTCCGGAAAAGAGATAATCTTCGAATCCGGTCGATATTGCCGAACCCGGCACCGATACAGAAACAAATTACCGATTTTCCGGATACAAATTCTTACGATTCGAATTCCTCGATATACGGGACGCCGCCCCGCTCGAGACCCGGGCGAATCGGCTCGTTCTTCAGCGCCTCGCGGTACGCCGACAGCACGGCCATGACCAGCAGTACTGCCGCGCTCGCGATCCAATGCATGTCCATCTTGCCGCTCCTTGCATCAATCAACTGGAGCTTCAAACTATCAGAAAAAAATCGGCAAATAATTGTAGCGGCGGCGAAACCGCTTTCAGACCGGAATAACACCACTATCTGAAATACCACTATTTCCCGGCGCGATTTTTTTATTCATTCGAGCGAATTCTTGCGCATTACGATTGGACCATCCCCTTCATCCGTCGCAAGGAATCGAATCGCATGCACGCTTTCAGCGGATCGTCTTTGACTGCGCCGCCCGTCGCCGACCACAAGGAACACGTGATCGACGCGATGCGCGGGTTCGCGGCGCTGCTCGTCGCCTATTTCCACTGCCGCCAGGTCGTCTGGGTCGGCATGCAGAGCTTCCATCACGCTTACGGTCATGCGCTGAACCCGAGCGCGATCGCCGGCTACCTGACCTTCCCGTTCGCATGGGGCTCCGCCGGCGTGCCGATCTTCTTCGTGATCAGCGGCTACTGCATCCACCGCAATGCAGCGCTCAAGCTCGCGGCCAACCCCGCTTACCGGCTCGACGCGCCGAACTTCTGGGCGCGCCGCTTCGCGCGCATCTACCCGGTGCTGCTCGCCGCGCTGCTGTTCACGCTCGCGATGGACGCGGTCAGCCTGCAGATCGCGCCGGTCAGCCACAAGATCCGCGACGTCGGCATCACCGCATTCCTCGTGAACCTGTTCTCGCTGCAAGGCGTCGCCGGCTACACGTACGGGTCGAACGGCGCGCTGTGGACGCTGTCGCTCGAAGTGCAGTTCTACGCGATCTACCCGCTGCTGTTCGCGCTGCGCAGGCGCATCGGCATGCCGGCCATCGTGGCGGCCGTCGCGCTCGTCAACGTCGCGTCGGCGTGGCTGCTCGAACGGCACGACCTGCAGTTCTTCACGTCGTACTGGCTGTCCTGGACCGTCGGCGCGTGGATCGCCGACGTGCGCGCGCAGCCGGCGCGCGGCACGGCCGCCGTGCCGTCGCGCGCATGGTATCTCGCGGCGGCCGTGCTGCTGGCCGCGGGCTGCGGCGCGTTCCATTTCGGCCAGTACGGCGCGTTCCAGCTGTGGGCGGCCGGCTTCGCGTGCTTCCTGTACCGCGCGCTCGCCTGCCCGCCGCGCCCGACGCCGCTGCTGCACGTGCTCGGCTGGTTCGGCGACTTCAGCTACTCGCTGTACCTGATCCATCTGCCGCTGTTCGTCTGTCTCGGCTCGGTGCTGTTCCACTCCGAACTGCAACTGTCGATCTGGCCGTCGATCGCGTTCATGGCCGCCGCGATTCCGGTCGCCTACGTGTTCTACCGGCTGTTCGAACGCCCGGCGATGATGTGGTCGGCCACCCTGAAGCCGACCCGTACCACCCGCGTCGTCGCGCCGGCACCCGAACGGGCCGCCTGAACGGCGCCGTTCGCGCGCTCGCGGCCCCCGCCCGGCGTCAGGCTGGGCGGGGGCTTTTTTACGGGCAGGACGGCGCGAGGATGCATTTGCGCGTTCGGAGCGCGGCGGGTACGACGTACCGAAGTGCGCAAGCCGCGGCGTCATGCACCGCCTGCGCGGCTGCACGACGTTCGCGTCGCCCAACCCCTCATGCGATCCACGGCAGGACCACACGGCGCCGCTCCTGGCGTCCCGCGAAGCGATTCCGAACCGGGCGGCGGCCGGATTCACGCCCGCTGCGACGCATCGCTCCGCCGCCCGAGCGCATCGTCGTTGCAGACCCCATCCTGCGACCCAGGCCGGCCCCGGATTCCGCCGCTCACGCTCACGTAATCGCTCGGCTTTGCGCAGATTACGGATTCGTCACGTGCGGCGTGCCCGGTGCGCGACAGCGCTCGGCCGCGCCCAAAGCGCAAAGCCCCCATGCAGCGCAACGCCGCATGGGGGCCGGGTTCCGCCGGTTCACGACGACACGCTGCGCGTGCCGCCGCCGGCCGCCACCTACCGCTTCTTCGCTTTCGCGGCCTTTGCCGTATCCGCGAGGATCTTCTCGACCCGCGCCACATAGGTTTCGGTGCCGAACCGGCGCACCGCGGTCGCCCGCCCGCTCACGACGAGCCGCTCGCGCAGCGCGGCGTCGCGCTGCAGCCTGCCCAGCGCATCGGCCAGCGCGGCCGCGTTGCCCGGCTCGCAGAGCAGCCCGTTTTCGCCGTCCTCGATGATCTCGACGACCCCGCCCGCGCGGGCCGCGACCACCGGCCGCCGCGCGAGCATGCCCTCGACGATCACGCGCCCGAACGGCTCCGGCGTGATCGACGTATGCGCGACCACGTCGACCGCCTTCATGCATGCGGCCACGTCGCGCTGGAAGCCGAGGAAATGGACACGGTCGTCCATCCCGTGACGCGCGACGATCTCGTGCAGCTGCGCCGCGTATTCGTCCTCGCCGAACAGCGGCGCGCCGACCAGCACCACGTGCATGCCGGGATGGCGAGCCGCGGCCTCCAGCAGCAGGTGCTGCCCCTTCCAGTGCGCGAGGCGGCTGAACGAGCCGACCAGCCATGCGTGCTCGGGCAGCCCGAAGCGCGCGCGCAGCGCGGCCTGGCTCGCATGGTCCAGCGCGTCGAACGGTTCGGCCGAAATGCCGTTGAACACGACGTCGACGTGCTGCGGCGTGAAGCCCGTCAGCGCACGAAATGCCTGCGCGGACGCATCGGAGTTCGCGATCACGCGCGTGACGCCGAACCGCGCGCAGTACTTGATCGCCATCAGCTGCTTGCTGCCGAAATGGTCGCCGCTGACGATGTCGCGCAGGTGCCAGACCACCGGCTTGCGCGCGAGCCGCCCGGCCAGCGCGGCGACCACCATCGCGCGCTGCGTGTTCGCGTAGATCACCTCGGCGCGGCGTGCGCGCCGTGCGACGTCGCGCACGAGCGCGAACAGCTGCTTCAACGCGCCGGCCGACACGCCGCCCTGCTTGCGCACCCCGGCGAGCGCGCCCTGGTCGAGCACGTCGACGCGCGCGCCGATCTCGTCGAGCGCCGCGCGGAACGGGCCATCGTCGAACAGCAGCACATCGGCGTTCGCGCGCATGTGCTTCATGATCTCCAGCAGCGACAGCTCCGCACCGCCGAGCACGCCGCTCTGGTCCAGCACGAGCGTCGCCGGGCCGCGCGCGGCCGGCATCGGCGCGACGGCCGTGCCGCGCTGCGCGGTCGAGCCGGGCAGCGCCGTCTCCACATAATCGAGAAAGCGCCGCCGGAACGTGTCGGCGGAAAAGCGCTCCGCATTCGCGCGGCACGCGTGCGCCGTGAAGCGCTGCGGCGCGCGCTCGAAATCGTCGACCGCCGCGACGATCGCTTGCGGCGTCTGTTCGTCGAAGAACAGCCCGGTCGGCTGCGCGTGCGAGCGCGGCTCGAGCACGGTCTCGAGCGCGCCGCCCTTGCCGTACGCGATCACGGGCGTGCCGCACGCCTGCGCCTCGACCACCGAAATCCCGAAATCCTCCTCGGCCGCGAACACGAACGCCTTCGCGCGCCGCATCCGGTCGTGCAGCACCGCGAACGGCTGGTAGCCCATGATCTCGACGTTCGGGCCGGCCTTCGCGCGGATCTTCTGCATCTCCGGGCCGTCGCCGATCACGACGAGCTTGCGCTCCGGCGTGCGCGAGAACGCTTCGACGATCAGGTCGATCTTCTTGTACGGCACCATCCGCGACGCGGTCAGATAGAAATCGTCCTTCGCCTCGTTCAGCGAGAAGCCGTCGACGTCGACCGGCGGGAAGATCACCGCCGCGTCGCGGTGATACACCTTGCGGATGCGTCGCGCGATGAACGCGGAGTTCGCGACGAAGCCGTCCACCGCGTTCGCGGTGCGGGTGTCCCAGTTGCGGATGTAGTGCAGGATCATCCGCGCGAGCAGCGACTTCGGCCCGTGCGTCAGGTTCGACTGTTCCAGATACTGGTGCTGCAGGTCCCACGCGTAGCGGATCGGCGAATGCACGTAGCTGATGTGCATCTGGTCCGGCCCGGTCAGCACGCCCTTCGCAACCGCATGGCTGCTGGAGATCACGAGGTCGTAGTCGGACACGTCGAGCTGCTCGATCGCGAGCGGCATCAGCGGCAGGTAGCTGCGGTACTTGGTGCGTGCGAACGGCAGCTTCTGGATGAACGAGGTCGTCACCGGCTTGCCGCGCACGAACGCGCGGTCGTCGAGAAAATCGACGAGGCTGAACAGGTCCGCGTCGGGAAAGCACGCGACGATCTGTTCGAGCACGCGCTCGGCGCCGGCGTACGTGACGAGCCAGTCGTGGACGATCGCCACGCGCAGCGGGCGCGACGCATCGCGTGCGCTCGCCTGTCCGGCCGGTTTGGCCCGGCGCAGCGTGGCGGCGTCGCCGGCTTCGGCCGCGGCGGCATCGGCCGTGGCGAGATTCAGGATGGCGTGTTCCGCCAGATCGCGATTCATGTGGTTTTCCTCGCATTGAGACGGACGAACAGGTCGCGCACCAGCGCGCGCAGGGCCGGCGTCATCGTGAACGACCACGCCAGGTTCAGCACCAGCACGACCGCACAGAGGCCGATCGACTCGCCGAGCCCCGACCACGCTTGCGCGAGAAACAGGCTCGCGAGCAGGAAGGCGAGATGCGCGAGCATGTCGAGCACGATCGCGCGCATCCGGATCGCCGACAGGTAAAGCAGCACGCCGTAGTCGACCAGCGCGCGCGTCGCGACGACCACCGCCGCGCCGATCAGCCCGAAGTGATGAATGCCGAACCACAGGCCGCCGACGAAGAACGGCATCTCGATGAGACCGGCGAACGCGGCGCGCGCCGGGTTGACCTGCGACTGGATCAGGATCCGCGTGACGCTCGCCTGGCCGACGAGCCACACGCTGATCACCAGCACGCGCCCGACCGGCGCGGAATGCGCGGCGAGATCGGCGCCGACCCACAGCGTGAGGAACGGCGCGAGCGCGAAGATCGCGACGATGCCGACCGGCGTGAACACGCCGTTCAGGAATTCGAGCGACTGGCGCGCGAGCGTGTCCGCGTGATCGCGGCCGACCGCCGACAGGCGCGGGAACAGCGTGCGCACCAGCGCGTTCGGCAGCATGTTCAGCCGCGTGACGAGGTTCTGCGGGACCGTGTAGTAGGTGACGAACTTCGCGCCCATGCCGGCGCCGAGCATCACGCGATCGAGCGTGTCGGCGATCATGCTCGCCGTGCTCGCGATCAGCATCCAGCCGCCGAAGTTGAACAGCCCTTTCGCGGTGCCCCACTGCGGCGGGTCGATGCGCCGGATCGCGAGCACCTTGATGCTCGCGTGACCGAGCATCACCGCGGCGATCAGGCGCGCGACGACCGCGGCCGCCAGCACCGTCTGCAGGTTCGGCGCGATCCACCACGCGGCGCCGAGCGGCAGCAGCTGGAACAGGAACGTGCCGACCGTCTGGTTCGTGTTGAACACGCCGAACCGTTCGGCGCCGTTGATCGCGCCGGCGAACACCCACGACACGTTCGCGAGCGGAATCGCGAGCGCGAGCCACGGCAGCGCGAGATACACCTCGTGCTGCATCGCCGCCGACACCTTCGTGAAGTACTCGGTGTAGATGAACGCGCCGAAATAGATCAGCAGCCCGCCGACGATGCCGGTGCCGAGATTCAGCCAGAACGCGCTCCAGAACACGCGCGCGCTTTCGTCGGCGTTGCCGCTCGCGAGCGCCTTGGAGATGTGGTTCTGCGCGGCCATGCTCATCCCGAGATCGAGGATCCCGAAATAACCGATCAGCGTCCACACGAGGCTGACGACGCCGTAGCGCTCGACGCCCAGCGCGTGGATATACGCGGGCACGGTCACCAGCGACACGAAGGTCGGCAGGATCAGCCCGATGAAGTTGATCGAAACGTTCTTGAGTATGCCTTTGTCCATGCTTCTGCCTTGTGTGACGGCGACTGCAACGACGGTGCGCCGCCCGTCACGGTTTCCAGCGATACATCAGCACCTTGCCGCGCGCGTCTTCCTCGACGAACACCAGGTATTCGCCGTTCTCGCGCCGGAACGCGCTGATGCCGAACGGCACGTCGACCCAACCAGACGCCTTGCCGACCTCGGCGCCCGGGCTCATCACGCCGACTTCCTTGCCGGTTTCCTTGTCGTACACGTGGATCTTCCCGACCGGCTCCACCGTGAAGATGTAGCGGCCCTCGACCGTGATCCCGATCAGGTCGAGGATCGGCTTCGCATCGAGCTGCCACGGCAGCGCGACCGTGTAGCGCACCACCGGCGAGCCGCTCGACCACTTGTCGAAGCGCACCAGCACGCGGCCGACTTCCTTGTTGATGCCGGGCTGCGGCGGCGCGTCGGCCGTGTAGCCCGTCACGTACAGCGTGTCCGTCTGCGGCTCGTAGATCGCGCGGCGCAGCTGCGTGAACGGCTGCGGCATCGGATAGGTCGTGACCTTGTCGTACGCGTAGATCGGGTTGCCGGCCTTGTCGACGCCGCCATAGCCGAAGCGATGAATGCCGCGCACGTCGCTCGTGCGCCAGATGTCGCCCTTCGTGTCGACCCACCAGCCCCAGCCGCCCGCCTTCGCCTTGCCGGTCGTGTTGGTCGTGAACTCGTCCTCGTCGAGCCGGCCGTTGCCGTTCGCGTCGCGCCAGATCCAGTCGCCGCCCGGCGGCTTGTTCGGCACCTTGTCGACCGGCCGCGCACGGCCCGCGATCAGGCCCGACGGAATCGCGACCTCGCCGTCGCGCTTCGCGTCGAAGCGGTAGATCTTCAGGTGATCGGCGTACATGTCGGTCAGGTACAGGAACGTGCGGCCGTCGACGCGCCGCGCGAACGGCATGCCGGGGTACTGGTCCGTGTGGAACACGGGATCGTCCGGATACTTGAAGCGGTTCGACAGGAAGCCGGCGTATTTCCAGTCCTGGCCGGGCGGCTTCGACAGGTCGAGCTCGAAGCGCTTGTTGCCCGTGTATACGCTGTTCGGCCGTGCGGGATCGAGCCACGCGCCGTCGACGAACAGCAGCCCCTGCACCTGCCAGCGCAGCTTGCCGTCCGGCGTGTAGCTCTCGAGCACCGCGCCGAGCCCCGCGCCGATCGTGTCGTGGCGCGGCCCGATGCCGTTCATCGACACGTACACGTTACCCGCGCGATCGACGCCCACACCCGTCAGCCCGTTGAAGCGTTGCGGCCCGGGGCGACCCGACACCGGGCCCGCGAAGATCCCGCCGCGCTCGCCGAGCGTGCCGGACGGCGCATAGCCCCTGCCGCCTTTCGAGAAAATCAGCACCTGCTGGCGCGGGCCGTTGTCCGCGACCAGCACGCGCCCTTTCGCGTCGACCGCCACGTCCACCGCGTCGGTCCCCTCGGGCAGCGCGGGCGCGTCGTCGAGCTTGCGGCCGTCCGCGCGCACATGCACGAGGTGCGCGGGCCCGTTGAGCGTATCGGTGAGCAGCCACAGCGTGCCGTCGCCGGCGAGCGCGATGCGGCCCGGCTCATGCGCACTCCACGTGCCTTTCTTCTGCATCGTTTCGGCGTCGTACACGTCGACTTCGTCATGCGACGGATTCGTCGCGAACAACGTCTTGTCGTCGGCCGCGAGGCCGCCCACTTCCGCCTTCAGCTCACCGACCTCCGACCGCGCGGGCGCCGCCACCTCGTTCATCACCATGAAGCTCGCGGCCATCCGCGCACGGCCGGCATCGGCGCGCCCGCCGGGCGCGACCTGCGGCGCCGCGCGGAACGGCGCGGGCTGCTTCATGTCGCCGATCGTGCGCCGCGAAATGCCGTACCACTGCTTGCCCTTGTCCGGCCAGATGCCGGGCGACTGCAGATGGCCGCGCTCGTTGCCGACGCCGATCGCGACGTACGCATACTTGCCGTTCACCGCGACCGCGTTGCCGCCGAGGTTGCCCCAGCCATGCGTGCCGCCGGCGAAGCCGAGCATCTTCCCGTCCTGGTAGACGCTCGCCTCGGCGCCGCTCTCGTCCCACGGCGCGTTCGTATACACCTTGCCGTCGGGCGTCACCGCGATCGCGCGAATGTCGATCTGCGTCCAACTGCCGTCGCCATAGCCGAACGTGTTGCCGATCCACGACGTGGTCGCGGGCAACACGGTTTCAGCCGGTGCGGCGCTCACGGACAGCGCCGCGCATACCGTCATGCCAACCAGAATCAGACGTCGCAATGCGCTCTCCAGACTCGATGCGGAAGCGACCGGCGCCGTGGCGTGCTGTCTGCCTGGATCACCTGTCGCTAAATAGGTTTCAAACGTCGCGATGCAGGTTACAAGCAAAAATAATCACAAGAAATTTGGAAATATTTGGGGATGTTTCCGCCTGAAATATTGAACCGGAACGGTCCGGAATAGCCCCGACGAAGCGGAAATAACGACCGCCTTTCACCTAGCGATCCGTAGAAAATGCCGCTCCGGCCCGTCCGACGGGGTGCCCGGCCTGCAAATCTTTCATCCCATGATTAAAACGACCGGCATTTGAATGTTTTCAGCCGAATAAATGACATGCGTTTTTTTGCCGATTTCTTTTCCCTAGAATCGATTTCGAATCAATATTTCCTTTAAACGCATGCATTACGTTCACGTTCACGCATCGGATGCGCGGCGCGCCTCGGCATCGGCCGCGCGTCGCGAAGGAGCGGCGCGATGACGGGCATCTCGCGCACCGCCGACCTCGCCCCGCCGCAACACGGCCGCATCGTGCAGCTCGACGGGCTGCGCGCGATCGCCGTCGGCGCCGTGTTCCTGCAACACGCGCTGAAGGCACCGCTGTGGATGGGTGTCGACCTGTTCTTCGTGCTGAGCGGCCTGCTGATCACCGGCATCCTGCTCGACCGCAAGGCGCGCGGGCAGTCGTACTTCAGCCACTTCTACGCGCGCCGCGTACGCCGGATCCTGCCGCCGTACGTGCTGCTGCTGGTCGTGTCGACGCTGCTGTTCGGCGCGAGCTGGCTGCCGCACTGGCCGTGGTTCGCGTTCTTCTCGACCAACATCGGGCTGTCGCTCGGCAGCATCGGTCACGACAGCCTGAACGTGCTGTGGTCGCTCGCCGTCGAGGAGCAGTTCTACATCTTCTGGCCGTTCGTCGTGCTGTGGTGTTCGGAGCGCGCGCTGCTGTGGATCGCCGCCGCGCTGATCGTCGCGGCGCCCGTGCTGCGCGCGATCGCGACGCCGTGGTTCGATTCGTTCTGGCCGATCTACTACCTGACGCCGTTCCGGATGGACCTGCTCGCCGCGGGCGCGCTGCTCGCGATCGTGCTGCGCCGCGACCGGCGCGCGCTGGAACCGTTCTATCCGCTCGCGATCGTCGGCGCGCTCGTGTCGCTCGCGATCCTCGGCTGGCTGCACCTGTCGTTCCCGCGTTTCCGCGCCGCGAACACGCCGCTGTCGAACGCCGCGCTCTACAGCATCTCGCTGCTGCTGTGCACGTCGATCGTCGTGATCGCGCTGCGCGGACGCGGCCTCGTGCAGCGCGTGCTGACGAACCCGCTGCTCGTGTACGTCGGCACCGTCAGCTACACCGTCTACCTGATTCACCTGAGCGTGCTGTACGCGCTGTGGCCGCTGCACCTGAACCGCTTCGTCACGGCCGCGCTCGCGCTGGCCATCACGCTCGTGTACGCCACCGTGAGCTGGTACGGCTTCGAGCGGCGCCTGACCCGCGGCCCCGCGCGCAGCACGGTACCCGCCGCCGCGCGCACGACCGCCTGAATTTCTCAATCCATCGTTTCGACCAGGACATTGCCATGAGCCAAACTCGCAAGAAGGCCATCATCACGGGGATCACCGGGCAGGACGGCGCCTACCTGACCAAGCTGCTGCTCGACAAGGGCTACGAAGTCACGGGCACCTACCGCCGCACCAGCTCGGTCAACTTCTGGCGCATCGCCGAGCTCGGCGTCGACACGCACCCGAACCTGTCGCTCGTCGAGCACGACCTGACGGATGCCGGCTCCAGCCTGCGGCTGCTCGAACGCACGCAGCCCGACGAGCTGTACAACCTGGCCGCGCAGAGCTTCGTCGGCGTGTCGTTCGACCAGCCGGCGACGACCGCCGAGGTCACGGGCGTCGGCCCGCTGAACCTGCTCGAGGCGATCCGCGTGGTGAGCCCGAAGACGCGCTTCTACCAGGCGTCGACATCCGAGATGTTCGGCAAGGTGCAGGCGATCCCGCAGACGGAGACGACCGCGTTCTACCCGCGCAGCCCGTACGGCGTCGCGAAGCTGTACGCGCACTGGATGACCGTGAACTACCGCGAGTCCTACGACCTGTTCGGCTGCAGCGGCATCCTGTTCAATCACGAATCGCCGCTGCGCGGCCGCGAGTTCGTCACGCGCAAGATCACCGACACCGTCGCGAAGATCAAGCTCGGCAAGGCGACCCGGCTCGAGCTCGGCAACCTCGACGCGAAGCGCGACTGGGGCTTCGCGCTCGAATACGTCGAAGGGATGTGGCGGATGCTGCAGGCCGACGAGCCCGACACCTACGTGCTCGCGACCAACCGCACCGAGACCGTGCGCGACTTCGTGCGGATGGCGTTCGCGGCCGCCGGCTACCAGATCGAATGGACCGGCAAGGGCGAGCAGGAACGCGGCCTCGACGCGTCGAACGGCAACGTGCTCGTCGAAGTGAATCCGAAGTTCTACCGCCCTGCCGAAGTCGACCTGCTGATCGGCTCCGCCGACAAAGCGAAAGCCAAGCTGGGCTGGGCGCCGGAGACGACGCTCGAACAGCTCTGCCAGATGATGGTCGAAGCGGATCTGACGCGGAATCGGCACCATGACACGTACTGAAGCCAGGCGCCCGTCGCGCCGGGCGTTCGTCACGGGCCTGGCGGGCTTCACCGGCCGCTACATGGCGCAGCGGCTCGCTGCGGCCGGCTACGACGTGTGGGGCACCGTGGCACCCGGCGCGGCGCCGCCCGACGATCCGGCGCTCGCCCACTGCACGCTGCTGCCGGTCGACCTGCTCGATGCAGACGCGACACGTGCGGCGCTCGCCGATGCGCGGCCCGATGCGGTCGTGCATCTCGCCGCGCGCGCGCACGTCGCGCAGGACGAGCCGTCGCAGACCTACGCGGTCAACATCGTCGGCACGCGCAACCTGCTGGCCGCGCTCGCGGGCCTCGACCGCCGCCCGTCGGCGGTGCTGCTCGCCAGCAGCGCGAACATCTACGGCAATTCGACGGCCGGCGTGCTCGACGAAAGCGTCACGCCCGCGCCCGCGAACGACTACGCGGTCAGCAAGCTCGCGATGGAATACGCGGCGAAGCTGTGGGCCGACCGCCTGCCGATCGTGATCGCGCGGCCGTTCAATTACACGGGCGTCGGCCAGGACGATGCGTATCTGCTGCCGAAGCTGGTATCGCACTATGCGCACAACGCGCCGCGCATCTCGCTCGGCAATCTCGACGTGAGCCGCGATTTCTCCGACGTGCGCGACGTGACAGCCGCCTATCTGAAGCTGCTCGAAGCCGCGCCGGCCGGCGAGACGTTCAACATCTGCTCGGAGCGCGCGTATTCGCTGAAGGAGGTGCTGGCGATGCTGTCGCGAATCGCCGGCTACGTGATCGACGTGACGATCGATCCGCGCTTCGTTCGGCACAACGAAGTAAAGAGCCTGAGCGGGTCGCGCGACAAGCTGCGGCGCGCGGTGGGCGAGCTGCCCGTGACGCCGCTCGACGAAACCTTGCGCTGGATGATGGACGCGATGCGCGACGCGCGGGCCGGCTGATTCCGGCAACGCAACACGCGTTCGTCGCCGGCCAAAAAAGAAAACGGGCCGCCCTGTCGAGCGGCCCGTCGTCATGCCGGCCCTGCAATCGGTGCCGCCGCGCTCAGCCCTCGAGGCCGCGCGCGAGATCGTTGCGCAAGTCGCCCGCGTTTTCCAGGCCGACCGCGAGGCGGATCAGCCCTTCGGTGATCCCCGCGGCCGCACGCGCTTCCGGCGTGATGCGCGCGTGCGTCGTCGTCGCCGGATGCGTGATCGTCGTGCGCGTGTCGCCGAGGTTGCCGGTGATCGAGATCAGCTTCGTGCTGTCGATCACGCGCCACGCGTTCGTGCGCTGCTGCTCCGGCGTGTCGCCCTTCAGCTCGAACGATACGATTGCGCCGCCGGCCTTCTGCTGACGCTTCGCGAGTTCGTGCTGCGGATGCGATTCGAGGCCCGGATAGAACACGCGCTTGACCGCAGGATGCGAATCGAGCCAGCGCGCGATTTCCAGCGCGTTCGCCGACTGCTTCTCGACGCGCAGCGACAGCGTCTCCATCCCCTTCAGCAGCACCCACGCGTTGAACGCCGACAGCGTCGGGCCCGCGCTGCGCACGAACGGGAACACCTTGCCCATGATGAATTCCTTCGAGCCGACCAGCGCGCCGCCGAGCACGCGGCCCTGGCCGTCGAGGAACTTCGTCGCCGAGTGCATCACAACGTCCGCGCCGAGCTTCAGCGGCTGCTGCAGCACCGGGCTGCAGAAACAGTTGTCGACGACGAACAGCGCGTTCGCGGCCTTCGCGATCTTGCCGATCGCCTCGATGTCGGCGAGTTCGGTCAGCGGGTTCGACGGCGTTTCGAGGAAGAACATCTTCGTCTCGGGCCGCACCGCTTCCTGCCAGGCGTTCAGGTCGGTCGGATCGACGAAGGTCGTCGTGATACCGAACTTGCTGAAGATCTGCGAGAACATCCCGAGCGTCGAGCCGAACAGGCTGCGCGAGCTGACGAGGTGATCGCCCGCCTGCAGCGCGGACATCACGACCGACATGATCGCGGCCATGCCCGACGCCGTCGCGATGCAGGCCTCGCCGCCTTCGAGCGCGGCGAGACGATCCTGGAACATGGTGACGGTCGGGTTCGTGAAGCGCGAATAGGTGAAGTAGTCTTCCGAATTCGCAAAGCGCTCGGCTGCCTCGGCCGCGCTCGTGAAGCAGAAGCTCGACGTGAGGAACAGCGCTTCCGAGTGCTCGTTGAAGTCGCTGCTGCGCAGCGTGCCCGCGCGCACGGCGAGCGTGTCGAAGTTGAGGGAGTCGTCCATGTTCCGTTATCCGTATTCGAGGGTCGCGTCGACGGTCGTGCATCGGGCGCGCGCCCAGCCACAAAATCAGGCCAAAACAAAAAGCCCGCTATGCGTCGGCATCAGCGGGCTTCGGTGCGGTACGACAGCGATCGACTCGGGCCGGCTGCCGCCGGCCTTCGCTTTAGCTGTTTTGGGAAGTCGCCCCGCGTCCGCAAGCTGAATCAAATCGACGCAAGGCCACATCCTATCACGCTTCATCCGAAGCGTGCGCCGGCATCACTCGACCGACAGCTGCAGGTTCATCTGCGAACGCGCGGTGTCGCCTGCCGTGTCGCGATCGGCCTGCGACGCCGGTGCGAGACGCGCGCGCTCGATTGCATCGAGATACTCGGGCGTCACGGCACCGGTGATGTAGTTGCCGTCGAAGCACGACGCCTCGAAGCCCTCGAGCTTCGGGTTGATGTCGCGCACCGCACGGCGCAGGTCGTCGACGTCCTGATAGATCAGGTGGTCGGCACCGATGATCTTCGCGACTTCCTCGTCGGTGCGGCCGTGTGCAACCAGCTCGCCGCGCGTCGGCATGTCGATGCCGTACACGTTCGGGAACTTCACGGGCGGCGCCGCCGACGCGAAGATCACCGACTTCGCGCCCGCATCGCGCGCCATCTGCACGATTTCGTGCGAGGTCGTGCCGCGCACGATCGAGTCGTCGACGATCAGCACGTGCTTGTCCTTGAACTCGATGCTCATCGCATTGAGCTTCTGGCGCACCGACTTCTTGCGCACGGCCTGGCCCGGCATGATGAAGGTACGGCCGACGTAGCGGTTCTTGAAGAAGCCTTCGCGATACTCGACGCCGAGCTTCGCGGCGACCTGCATCGCAGCCGGACGCGACGAATCGGGAATCGGCATCACGACGTCGATCGGCACGTTCGGCAGCTCGCGCTTGATCTTCTCGGCGAGGTAGTCGCCCATGCGCAGGCGCACGTTGTAGACCGGCACGCCGTCGAGGCACGAATCCGGACGCGCGAGATACACGTATTCGAACATGCACGGATTCAGCGTCGGGTTCTCCGCGCACTGCTGGCTGTGGAAGTTGCCGGCCTTGTCGATGAAGATCGCTTCGCCCGGCTGCACGTCGCGCACGAATTCGAACCCGATGCCTTCGACCGCCACCGACTCCGACGTGACCATCCATTCGGTGCCGTGTTCGGTCTCGAGCTTGCCGATGCAGAGCGGGCGGATGCCGAACGGATCGCGGAACGCGAGCAGGCCGTAACCGGCGATCAGCGACACGATCGCGTACGAGCCCTGCAGGCGGCGATGCGCGCCGGCGACGGCCTTGAACACCGCGGCCGGATCGAGCTCGAGGCCCGTCGTCGACAGCTGCAGCTCGTGCGCGAGCACGTTGAGCAGCACTTCGCTGTCGGAGTTGGTATTGAGGTGCCGGCGGTCGATCCGGAACATCTCGTCCTTCAGCTGTTCCCAGTTCGTCAGGTTGCCGTTGTGCGCGAGGATGATCCCGAACGGCGCGTTCACGTAGAACGGCTGCGCCTCGGCTTCGTTCGACGCCGAGCCGGCCGTCGGATAGCGGACCTGGCCGATGCCGTAGGTGCCGGGCAGGCTGCGCATGTTGCGCGTGCGGAACACGTCGCGCACCATGCCGTTCGCCTTGTACATGTGGAAATTGCTGCCGTCCGCCGTCGCGATGCCCGCTGCGTCCTGACCGCGATGCTGCAGCAGCAGCAGGCTGTCATAGATCAGCTGATTGACGGGGGCTTGGGAGATAACACCTACGATGCCGCACATGGCATGTCCTTCAAGATGACAAAATCGGTTCCGTCCTGCCCGGCCGCGTCGTCACACGCGTACATACTGGGCCATGCCGTCGGGCAGGAGCTGCTTCAGCTCGTGTACGCCCTGTTCGGCGAAAGGACGCAATAGCGCATTGCGCCAGAAATCCTGTTTGGGCAATTCGGTCAGCCCGGCCGCCGCGACCAGCAGCACCACCAGCACGCAGCCGCGGACCAGCCCGAACATCATGCCCAGCGAGCGATCGACCCCGCCGAGGCCCGTCGCCTGCGCGATCCGCGACAACAGCGCGTTCGCGACACCCGCGACGAACACGACGCCGATCACGATCAGCGCGAACGCGATCACCCACTGCGTCAGCGCGCCGCCCGGCCAGTTCGCCGGGATATACGGCACGACCAGTCCGACATAGCGGGCGGCGATCGCGATCGCCGCGATCCAGCCGATCAGCCCGAAAATCTCGGAGACGAAACCGCGCCACGCGCCACGCAGCGCAGACAACGCGATCACCGCCAATACAGCGTAGTCGAAAGCCGTCAGCATCGCACGTTACTGCGTGAGTCCGGCTTCGCGCACCTTCGCGATCGCGGCGGACGCCGCCGCGCGATCCGCAAACGGGCCGGCACGCAGCTGGCTAGCCGTGCTGCCGTCCGCCTGCTTGCGATGCTCGACATATGCGGGCACGCCCGCCGATTTCAACTTGGTGGCCCACGAACGGGCCGTTGCGTCGTCCTTGAACGAGCCGAGCTGCACCGCGAAGCGCGCACCGGCCGGCGAGGCCGGCGACGATGCGTCGCCGCTGTCGGCCGCGGCGTCGGCGTTCGCGACCGCCGCGGGCGCCGGCTTCGGCGCGGCCGGCTTCGCCGCGGGTGCGGGCGCGGCCGCGGCCGGCTTCGCAGCGGGCTTCGGCGGCGTCACGCTCGCCGTGGCCGTCGAGGGTTCGGGCTTCGCGACCGGCTTGGCCGTATCCTTCTCCGCGGGTGCCGGAGCGGCCGCCACCGCGGCGTCGGAGGCCGGCGGCTCGTCGTGCGCGACGCCCGCCTGCACGTCGGACGCGTCGTCGTCGCGCGGCGCGACCGCCTGATGCGCGGGCCGGTTCGGAATGTCGATCGCGATGTCGTCCGTCACCGGCTTCGGGTGCGAATCGAGCACCATCGGCAACACGATCACCGCGGCGACGACGAGCGCGATCGCGCCGACGAGGCGCCGGCGGGCGCGTTGCTTTTCAGGAAGGGTCGGATCGAGGAGCAGCGCGTCCGATTCCGGACGCTCGGTGCGGCGCGTGCGCCGCTCGACGCGTTCAGTGCGCTCCGTGCGCACGTTCCGGGAGGCCCCGGTACGACCGCCGCGCCGCTGGGGCGCGTCGTCGTCTTTCTTGCCGAACGAGAAAATTCCCATGAATGGCTGAGTCCGAAACTGCCCTTCAGTCAGTGTTGCTGCGATTTCCGGTAGGCCATCACACCTGCCACCGTATGGAAACTGCCGAAAACCACGATTCTATCATTCTCGGATGCTCTTTTTAGTGCATCGCGAAACGCTTCGGCGGGCGACGCGAAGCGCGTCACGCTCGAATCGGCCCCGTCCTCCACGCCGGCCTTGCGCAGCGCGGCTTCGAGCTGCTCCGCGCTCGCCGCGCGCGGCAGCGGCAGGTCGGTCACGCACCAGTGGTCGATCTCGCCCTTCAGGTGCCGCAGCACGCCGTCGATGTCCTTGTCGTGCATCGCGCCGAACACCGCGTACGTGTACGGGAAGAAGCCCATGTTGCCGAGATTCTGCTCGAGCACGGCCGCCGCATGCGGGTTGTGCGCGACGTCCAGCACGATCGCCGGCTTGCCGGGCAGCACCTGGAAGCGCCCCGGCAGCTCGACGTTGGCGAGCCCGAGCCGGATGTCCTGCGCGGACACCGGCAGCAGCGGGCGCAGCGCCTCGAGCGCGGCCAGCGCGGCCGACGCATTGATCAGCTGGTTCGCACCGCGCAGCGCCGGATACGCGAGCGCCGGATAGCGCTTCTCGCGGCCGAGGTAGCTCCATTGCTGGCGCTCCGCGCCCGGCTGCGCTTCGTAGCGGAAATCGCGGCCGACCAGCCACAGGTCGGCGCCGATCGCTTCGGCATGCTCGACCAGCGTGTTCGGCACCGCGGGATCGCCGCAGATCGCCGGCTTGCCCGCGCGGAAGATCCCCGCCTTCTCGAACGCGATCTTCTCGCGCGTGTCGCCGAGGTATTCGGTATGGTCGATGTCGATGCTCGTGACGATCGCGCAATCGGCATCGATGATGTTGACCGCATCGAGCCGGCCGCCGAGGCCGACTTCGAGGATCACCGCATCGAGCCCGCGCGACGCGAACAGGTGCAGGATCGCGAGCGTCGTGAATTCGAAGTACGTGAGCGACACCGGCTCCGGCAGCGACGTGCGCGCCGCTTCGACGGCTTCGAAATGCGGCAGCAGCTCGGCGTCGCTGACCTGCTGGCCGTTCACGCGCGCACGCTCGCCGAATTCGAGCAGGTGCGGCGACGTGTGGCAGCCGACCTTGTAGCCCGCGTGCACGAGGATCGCCTCAAGGAACGCGCAGGTCGAACCCTTGCCGTTCGTGCCGCCGACCGTGATCACGGGGCACGTGAATTCGAGCTGCAGCGCCGCCTTGACCTGCCCGATGCGGGTGAGGCCCATGTCGATGCCGACCGGGTGCGCGCGTTCGAGATGCGAAAGCCACGCGTCGAGAGTGGGAAAAGTGCTCATCGGATCAAATCTGAATCGGTACCGCCACTACGCCAAAAAACGAAACGCGCCGCCCGGCGGTTCAGCCGGGCGACGCGCGCAGTTCACAACGCCGCGCCAATCAGGCCAGCGCGTCGGCCGGCTGTCGCTGCAGCAGCGCGAGCAGTTGCGCGATCTCATCGCGCATCTTGCGGCGGTCGACGATCATGTCGATCGCGCCCGTCTTCAGCAGGAATTCCGCGCGCTGGAAGCCTTCCGGCAGCTTTTCGCGCACCGTCTGCTCGATCACGCGCGGGCCGGCGAAGCCGATCAGCGCCTTCGGCTCGGCGATCACGACGTCGCCGAGGAACGCAAAGCTCGCCGACACGCCGCCCATCGTCGGGTCGGTCAGCACCGAGATGAACGGCAGCTTGGCTTCGGCCAGCTTCGTCAGCATCGCGGTGGTCTTGGCCATCTGCATCAGCGACAGCAGGCTTTCCTGCATCCGGGCGCCGCCCGAAGCGGTAAAGCAGATGAACGGCACCTGCTGTTCCAGCGCGTTCTGCGCGCCGCGTGCGAAGCGCTCGCCGACGACCGAACCCATCGAGCCGCCCATGAACGAGAACTCGAAGCAGGCCGCGACGACGGGCAGCGTGTGGATCGCACCACCCATCACGACCATCGCGTCGGTCTCGCCCGTTTCCTCCATCGCTTCCTTCAGACGATCGGGGTACTTGCGGCTGTCCTTGAACTTCAGCGAGTCGACCGGCACGATTTCCTGGCCGATTTCATAGCGGCCTTCCGGATCCAGCAGCCCGTCGAGGCGCTCGCGCGCGCCGATGCGCATGTGGTGATCGCACTTCGGGCACACGTGCAGGTTCGCGTCCACGTCGTTGCGGTACAGCACGGCCTCGCAGGACGGGCACTTGACCCACAGGCCTTCCGGAATGCCCTTGCGGCTTTTCGGGTCGGTCTGCTTGATCTTCGGCGGCAACAGTTTGTCGAGCCAGCTCATCGTATGGTTTCCTGTTCCGTGGCGGGGCGGGCCGGCCGGCCCGTTCCCGCTTCCTGTGTTGTGTTTATCGCGCCGTGTTGCCGGCGCCGTCCAGGGCGGCGCGCAGCTCGGCGATGAAAGTCTTCAGCGCGGCGGCGGCACCCTCCGGCGCGGCGCTCTCGAGCAGCTGCACCAGGCGGCTGCCGATCACGACGGCGTCCGACACTTCGGCCACCGCGCGCGCCGTTTCGGCGTCGCGGATGCCGAAGCCGACGCCCACCGGAACCGGCACGCGCGACTTGATGGCCGGGATTTTACCCGCAATGCTCGAAACATCCAGATTTCCGGCGCCGGTCACGCCCTTGAGCGACACGTAATACACGTAGCCGCTCGCGATCTTGCCCACGTCGGCAATGCGTTCGTCGGTCGACGTCGGCGCGAGCAGGAAGATCGGATCGATCTGCGCGGCACGCATTTTCTCGGCGAACACGCCCGCTTCCTCGGGCGGATAGTCGACGACGAGCACGCCGTCGACGCCGGCCGCCTGCGCTTCGGCCGCGAACGTATCGACGCCCATCCGCTCGATCGGGTTCGCATAGCCCATCAGCACGACGGGGGTTTTCGGGTCGGTCTCGCGGAAGCGCTTCACGTCGGCGAGCACGCTCTTCAGCGTGACGCCGCGCGCGAGCGCGCGTTCCGACGAGCGCTGGATCACGGGACCGTCGGCCATCGGGTCCGAGAACGGCACGCCGAGCTCGATCACGTCGGCGCCGCCCTCGGCGAGCGCGTGCATGAATTCGACGGTCTTCGCGGGATCGGGGTCGCCGGCCGTGATGAACGGGATCAGGCCCTTGCGGCCTTGTTCGGCGAGTGCGGCGAAGGTCTGCTGGATACGGGAGGACATGGCAATTTTCCTTGATGCGATCGGCGACTCGGCGGCGCGACTCACGCGCACGCCGGCGCGGCGAGCGCGTTCACGCGCTCATGCGCGATCGCGCAATAACTTTCGTTGATCTCGTAGCCGACGAAGTCGCGCCCCTGCCGTGCGCAGGCCACCGCGGTCGTGCCGCTGCCCATGAACGGATCGAGCACGCGGCCGCCCGGCGGGCAGCTTGCGAGCACCATCCGCTCGATGATTTCCAGCGGCTTCTGGGTCGGATGATCGACGCGCTCCGCGTGCTGCCGATGCAGGCGCGAGACCGACCAGACGTCCTTCGGGTTGTAGCCCATCTCCAGCCACTTGCTGCCTTCGAACAGCTTGCGCGAGCGGGCCTTCTTCGTGTCGGCGTCGTACGGGATGCGGACCGGATCGAGATCGAAGTAATACGCTTTGGAAACCGCGAAAAAGCCGATGTTGTCGTGCACCGACGTGAAACGGCGCGTCGTGCCGCCCATGCTCGGCACGCGCCGGTCCCAGATGATCTCGTTGACCATCGTGAGCCTCGTCTTCAGGAAGCTGAAGATTTCCGGCGCGTACTGCCACGTGCAGAAGATGTACATCGACCCGCTCGGCTTCAGCTTCGGAATCGCGAGCTCGAGCCACTCGCGCGTCCACGCGAGGAAATCGTCGCCCGAACGCTTGTCCGAGTCGTTGCCGTAGTCCTTGCCGAGCCCGTAGGGCGGATCGGCGACGATCAGGTCGATCGACGCATCCGGCAGGCGCGCGGCTTCGGTCATGAAATCGCGGTTGTGCAGCTCGATCCCGGACGGCCGTGCGCGCGGCACCGCGACGACGGGCTGCACCGCCTCCGCTTCGCTCGCGGCGCCGCCGCCCGGTTGTTCGATCAGGTCACGCATCGGTCGGGGTCAGAGTGCGATGCCCGATCGCTCGGCGACCGTGTGCATGTCCTTGTCGCCGCGGCCCGACAGGTTGACGAGCAGGATCTTGTCCTTCGGCAACGTCGGCGCGAGCTTCACGCCGTACGCGATCGCGTGGCTCGACTCGAGCGCGGGGATGATCCCCTCGATCCGGCAGCAGTCGTGGAACGCCTTCAGCGCTTCCTCGTCGGTGATCGGCACGTACTGCGCGCGGCCGCTGTCCTTCAGCCATGCGTGCTCGGGGCCGACGCCCGGATAGTCAAGGCCGGCCGACACCGAATGCGTCTCGATGATCTGGCCGTTGTCGTCCTGCAGCAGGTACGTGCGGTTGCCGTGCAGCACGCCGGGGCTGCCGGCGATCAGCGACGCCGCGTGACGGCCGGTGTCGAGGCCGTCGCCGGCCGCTTCGACGCCGATCAGCTGCACGGAAGCATCGTCGATGTACGGATAGAAGATGCCCATCGCGTTCGAGCCGCCGCCGACGCACGCAATCACCGCATCCGGCTGCCGGCCGGCGAGTTCCGGCATCTGCACCTTGCACTCGTCGCCGATCACGCGCTGGAAGTCGCGCACCATCGCCGGATACGGATGCGGGCCCGCGACCGTGCCGATGATGTAGAACGTGCTTTCGATGTTCGTGACCCAGTCGCGCATCGCTTCGTTCAGCGCGTCCTTCAGCGTGCGCGAACCCGATTCGACCGGCACGACCGTCGCACCGAGCAGCTTCATCCGGTAGACGTTCGCGGCCTGGCGGCGCACGTCCTCGGCGCCCATGTAGACGATGCACTCCATGCCGAAGCGCGCGCAGATCGTCGCCGTAGCGACACCGTGCTGGCCGGCACCGGTCTCGGCGATCACGCGCTTCTTGCCCATCCGCTTCGCGAGCAGCGCCTGGCCGATCACGTTGTTGATCTTGTGCGCACCGGTGTGGTTCAGGTCCTCGCGCTTCAGGTAGATCTGCGCGCCGCCGAGCGTCTCGCTCCAGCGCTGCGCGTGATAGATCGGCGACGGACGGCCGACGAAGTACTTCAGTTCGCGCTCGTATTCGGCGACGAAATCGGGGTCGTTCCGGAATTTGTCATACGCCGCGCGCAGTTCGTCCAGCGCGTGAATCAGCGTTTCGGCGACGAACACGCCGCCATACGGGCCGAAGTGGCCGCGATCATCAGGAAGGTTGTACATGGTGTCACTCTCGATCGGTCGGTGCGCCCCGCTTTCGGGGCCGCACCGCTTGCATCACCGGGCGTCCGCTTCGCGCACCGCGCGTACGAACGCCGCCATCCGGGCGTGATCCTTCACGCCCTTTGCGCCCTCCACTTCGATGCCACTCGAGACATCGACAGCAAACGGACGCAACTGGCGGATCGCATCACCGACGTTTTGCGCGCTCAAGCCACCACTCAAAACGGCCCGATGCACGAGCTCTGCGGGAATAAGAGACCAATCGAAGACCTTGCCGCTACCGCCGTAGTCCGGCACCAGGGTGTCGAACAGGAGGCCGCGCGCTTTCGAATAATGAAGAGCCGATTCTACCAAATCGGCCGGCTGCGTCGAGGGGCCGACGCGCACCGCGCGCAACCACGGCAGTCGCGCCGCGCGGCCGAGGGCGTCGCACTGCTCGGGCGTCTCGTCGCCGTGGAATTGCAGCACCGTGAGCGGCACGTCGCGCACCACCGCCTCGATCTCGGCTTCGGTCGCGTTCACGAACAGCCCGACCACCGATACGAACGGCGGCGCGAGGCTTGCGAGCTCGGCGGCCTGCGCGATCGACACCGCGCGCGGGCTCTTCGGATAGAACACGAGACCGATCGCATCGGCGCCGAGCGCGGCGGCATGCAGCACGTCCTCGGGGCGCGACAGTCCGCACAGCTTGATGCGCGTGCGCGGCGCGAGGCCAGCCGCGGCGGAGGTCGAAGAAGACACGGCGTGATCCGTCATGGTTGTGGGTCCAGGTCGGCCCAGACGCTGCTCCACGGCACGCTGCCGAGCTGCGCGGGCGGGACGGCGAATTCCGCCGGGTAGCCGACATGGGCGAGGTACAGCCCGTCGGCCATGAACGTGGGCGCCGCGAGATTGCGATCGCGCCCGGCCAGCACGTCGGCGAGCCAGTCGGCCGGATAGCGGCCGCGCCCCACCGCGACGAGGCAGCCCATCAGGTTGCGCACCATGTGGTGCAGGAACGCGTTCGCGCGGAAGCGGAAATGAATGAAGTGGCCCGCGCGCCGCACGTCGATCTGGTACAGGTGTTTGACCGGCGTCTTCGACTGGCATTCCGACGACCGGAACGACGAGAAGTCGTGCTCGCCGATCAGATGCGCGGCGGCCGCGCGCATCGCGTCGTCGTCGAGCGGCGTGTGGATCCAGCCCGAGCGGCCGGCCAGCATCGGCGAGCGCACGGGATGCACGTACAGCGCATAGTAGTACGTGCGTTCGAACGCCGAGAAACGCGCGTGGAACGTGTCCGGCATCGGCTTCGCCCACTGAACGGACACGGTCGGCGGCAGAAATGCGTTGGTGCCGCGCACCCACGAGAAATCCGTGCGATCGAGCGCCGTGTCGAAATGCACGACCTGTCCGAGCCCGTGCACGCCCGTGTCGGTCCGCCCCGCGACCGTCGTGTGCAGCGGCACGCACGCGAATGCGCCGAGTGCGCGCTCGAGCGCATCCTGCACCGTCTTGCCGTGCGGCTGCGCCTGCCAGCCGCAGAACGCGGCGCCGTCGTACTGAATCCCGAGCGCGATCCGCATCACGCCTCTTCCGCGAGTTTCGCGAGCAGCGCACGCGCATCGTCGCGCGTTGCGGCGTCGTTCGCGTCGACCACTTCCTGCAGCAGCGTGCGCGCGCCGGACAGGTCGCCCAGCTCCACGTACTCCGACGCGAGATCCAGCTTGTTGCGGGCGATGCGGGCGAGTTCTTCCGGCGTCAGCGCGGGCAGCACGGCACCCGGCGCGGACGGCAGGTCGAGATCGAAATCCAGCTTCAGCGCGCCGAACTGCGCGACGCCGAGCGGCGGCAGCGACGACGGCGCGGCGGCACCGCCCGTGTGAGGCGCAGGCGTTGCCGCATCCGGATCCCAGTCGAACTCGTCGTCCTGGTCGGCCGGATGTTCCGGGGACGGATCAGTCGCGCCGACTGGCAAGTGCGCGGCGGACTGACCGTTAGTTGCGATTCGCTCGCCTTCGGCTTGCCCTTCCCGTGCGGACGGCTCATCGGCCGTACGCGGCGGCAGCGGCATGTCGAGGCTGTTGAGCGCGCTGATCGCGTTCTGCATCAACGCTGCGTGCTGCACGTCGTTCACCGCGGGTGCGGCGGGCGTGACGAGCGGCTCGTCCGCGGCCGGTTCCGCGACAGGCTTCTCGTCGTGCGGGGCCGGCGTTGCGTCGCTGTCGGGTGCGACATGCGCGGACGATGCTTCCGCCTGAACGTCGTGCGGCTGCGCCGTTTCCGACGGCGGCGGGAATTCGGGTTCGTGCGTCTCGAACGTCTCCGCCGCTGCGGCGGCGGCCGTGACCAGACTCACATCGGCGGCCGCGTCGCGGGCCAACGGCGTCTCGGGGAGAATTGGCGACACTGGCTCGGTGGGTGCGACAGGCGACGACGATGCACCGCCGTCGGTCACAGCCGTCCCGCCGGATGCCGGAGCGGACTCGTCGGTCGGCCGCGCTTTCCGGCGCTTGCGCCACGCAAAACCGGCCGCCAGCACGACCACGGCGGCGCCGGCCGCTGCGGCCGGACGCCAGTCGATCTGTTCCGAACCGCGTGCAGGCGCGGCGGTTGCCGCCGGCACTGCCGGCTGAACAATCGCCGATGCCGGCTGCACCGCACTCGCGGCCACGCCGGACGCCGCTTCGCTCGCAGCCGACGACGACGCGGCAGCTGACGCCGCCGCATCATTCGTGCCGTTTGCGCCGTTCGCGCCATTCGTAGCGGGACGCGGCGCAGCGGGCGCCGGCGCCGGTGCGACGTTGTTCGTCGCGGCGGGCTTCCCGATTCCGTGCTTCTGCAGTTCCATCAGCACGCGGTTCTTCAGCGCGAGCAATTGCTGCAGGCTCGACGGCCGCGGCTCCGACGCACCCGCGACGGGCGCTGCCGCGGACAGTTCGTGCATCCCTTGAGCCGCCCCACCCGGTCCGGACTGCATCACGGCTTCGCTGGCGGACGACGGTGCGGACTGGATCGCGCCGTTCCACACGTGCGGCCCGCTTGCGCCAGCCGCCGCCGCTGCCGACTGGACGGATTCGACCGTCAACGCGCCGTGCGCGGCGGACGCGCCGCTCGAAGCCGACGCGCCTGCCGCTGCCCCGGCTGCAACCGTCACGCTCGCCCCGCTGACCGGCGCCGTATGCGCGGCCGATGCGGCCCGCGCGGTTTGCACGGCCGACCCCGGATGCGGCGCGGACGCGCCATGCTGCGCGACCGCCGCCGTGCCCGACGCGGCAACCGGCGCGGACGCAGCCGACGCCGCCGACGCAGCAGCCGGCACGAGCGCCGCGCCGGTCGCATCGAGCGCCGGCACCGTCAGCGTCGCACCGACTTTCAGGCGGCTCGGATCGTGCTTCATGAACGCCTGCGGATTGGCGTCGAACAGCGCGCGGCCGGCGCGCGCGAGCACGCCCGGATCGTGCGATTGCGTCGCGGCTTTCGCGAGGTCGTTCAACGACTGGCCCGGCTGGACCGTCACGTTGAGCGGCGCGGCACCGTCGGCGGCGGACGCCGGCAGCTCGCCGGCACCGGCCGCCCAGGCCGAAGCGGCCGCGCCGAGCGCCAGGATCGCCAGCGCGCCACGCACGGCGCGCGCCAGACGGGACTGACGCGGAAACAAGGAAATTCGGGACATCGTAGGCTCTATCGCCGCGCGCGGGCGCGGCTCGAATTCGCGTAGGAAAGCGTCAATAAAGTCGCCGCAGAAATGCAAAAGCGTCGCGCAGAACGCGACGCTTTCGGCGGCTCTGCGCGTCGTAACCGCATAGTTTACTTCACACGATCGCGTTCCGGCCGAATTCGTCGCCTGCGGATGCGGCCGTCCGCGCCTGCGCCGCGACCAGCGGTCGACCGCATCGGGCCGTCGGTGCGCGAATCGCGCGATGGCCTCGCCGATCCCGGTATTGAATCGCACGCGCCGGTTTTATCAAAAAAGGATCATCAATCGATGAAAATCCGGACGACAGCATCGGGGCCGGAACGAATTCAGCCCCTTATACTTGGCGTCGCATCAATTCCTCGTGCCAAAGGACTGCGATGCAGGAAAAGCCCCGGCCGCGCGAGCGGTTCGGGGCTTTCGCGCAATCGACGGTCCGCGCTGCACATCGCGCAGCGCGGACCGCCCGCACAAGATCTGACGCCGAACAATAAAAAACGCCTGCCGCCCCGCGAAGGGCTGGCAGGCGTTTCGCGTCACGCGCGCACTGCGCGCGGCGCGGCGCGACTTACTTGTCGAGCAGGATGCGCAGCATGCGGCGCAGCGGCTCGGCCGCGCCCCACAGCAGCTGGTCGCCGACCGTGAACGCCGACAGGTATTCGCCGCCCATCGCGAGCTTGCGCAGGCGACCGACCGGCACCGTCAGCGTGCCGGTGATCTTCGCCGGCGACAGGTCGCGCATCGATGCTTCGCGCTCGTTCGGCACGACCTTCACCCAGTCGTTCGCCGAAGCGAGGATGCCGTTGATTTCGTCGAGCGGGACGTCCTTCTTCAGCTTGATCGTCAGCGCCTGCGAGTGGCAGCGCATCGCGCCGATCCGCACGCACAGGCCGTCGACCGGGATCGAGCCCGGCTCGCCCATGGCCGGCTTGCCGAGGATCTTGTTGGTTTCCGCGCCGCCCTTCCACTCTTCCTTCGACATCCCGTTGCCGAGATCCTTGTCGATCCACGGGATCAGCGAGCCGGCGAGCGGCACGCCGAAGTGACTCGTCGGCATCGCATCGCTGTTCATCGTCGCGAGCACGCGACGGTCGATGTCGAGAATCGCGGAAGCCGGATCGGCGAGTTGTTCCTGCACCGAACCGTGCAGCGTGCCCATCTGCGACAGCAGTTCACGCATGTTCTGCGCGCCCGCGCCCGATGCGGCCTGGTAGGTCATCGCCGTCATCCAGTCGACGAGGTTCTCGCGGAACAGGCCGCCGAGCGCCATCAGCATCAGGCTGACCGTGCAGTTGCCGCCGACGAAGTTCTTCGTGCCCTTGACGAGCGCGTCCTTGATCACGTCGAGGTTGACCGGATCGAGGATGATGACCGCGTCGTCATTCATCCGCAGCGACGAGGCCGCGTCGATCCAGTAGCCGTTCCAGCCGGCCGCGCGCAGCTTCGGGAACACGTCGTTCGTGTAGTCGCCGCCCTGGCACGTGATGATCACGTCGCACTTCTTCAGCTCGTCGACGTTGGTCGCGTCCTTGAGCGTGGTCTCGTTTTTCGCGAACGACGGCGCCTTGCCGCCCGTGTTGCTGGTGCTGAAAAACACCGGTTCGATCAGGTCGAAATCACCTTCTTCCTGCATGCGCTGCATCAGCACGCTGCCGACCATGCCGCGCCAACCTACGAGACCTACGTTCATGACTAACCCTTTGCTTGAATGGAGCTTCCCCGCCATTTCCGTCCCCGCGTGACCGCGCGGGGAAACAGGCGGGCACGACGGCGATCAGCGTTTAATGATCGTTTTCGTGGTAATGGTTTTCGTGATGACGATGGCGCGCGTACCCACACGGGCAGTGTTGCCGTGGAGTTTCAGGACCGGGGAGATCAGGGAAATCAGCGCCATCGTTCGAGTCTACACAAAGCCGGTTGGCCGCACAACGGCCAACCGCACGCGAACCGGCCGATTTCGCGGCCCGTTCGCGCCCTTTTCTACAATCAACTGCCCTTAACTGCCTGACTGCATTGCCGCGCGCGTTACAGCGCGGCGACCACCGCGTCACCCATCGCCGCCGTGCCGACCTGCTGGCAGCCCGGCGTCGCGATGTCACCCGTGCGATAGCCTTGTTCGAGCACCGTTTTCACAGCGCGCTCGATGCGATCGGCCTGCTCCGCGCGATTCAGCGAGTAGCGCAGCAGCATCGCAGCCGACAGGATCGTCGCCAGCGGATTCGCGATGCCCTTGCCCGCGATGTCCGGCGCCGAACCGTGCGACGGCTCGTACAGACCCTTGTTGTTCTTGTCGAGCGACGCCGACGGCAGCATGCCGATCGAGCCCGTCAGCATCGACGCTTCATCCGACAGGATGTCGCCGAACATGTTGCCGGTCACGATCACGTCGAACTGCTTCGGCGCCTTCGCGAGCTGCATCGCCGCGTTGTCGACGTACATGTGCGACAGCTCGACGTCCGCGTATTCCTTCGACACGTCGATCATGATGTCGCGCCAGAACTGCGACGTCTCCAGCACGTTCGACTTGTCGACCGACAGCAGCTTCTTCGCGCGCTTTTGCGCGGCCTGGAACGCGACGTGCGCGATGCGGCGCACTTCCGGTTCCGAATAGCGCATCGTGTCGAAGCCCTCGCGCGCGCCGGCGAACGGGCCGTCCGGCGCTGCGCGCACGCCGCGCGGCTGGCCGAAGTAGATGTCGCCGTTCAGTTCGCGCACGATCAGGATGTCGAGGCCCGCGACCAGCTCCGGCTTCAGCGGCGACGCGTCGACGAGTTGCGGATAGCAGATCGCCGGGCGGAAGTTCGCGAACAGCTCGAGATGCTTGCGCAGCCCGAGGATCGCCTGCTCGGGGCGCAGCGCGCGCTCGAGCGAGTCGTACTTCCAGTCGCCGACCGCGCCGAACAGAATCGCGTCCGCTTCCTTCGCGAGTTTCAGCGTCGCGTCCGGCAGCGGATGACCGCTCGCCTCGTAGCCCGCGCCGCCGACCGGCGCGTGTTCGAGTTCGAACTTCTCGTCGAGGGCGTTCAGCACCTTGACCGCTTCGTTGACGATTTCCGGACCGATGCCGTCGCCGGGCAGCACTGCAATCTTCATGCGTTATTCCTGACTGGATAGGTATGGGTGGCAGGTCGGCGAGCGCGCGTCATGCGCGCCCGCCCGGAGGCAATCTCAGCCGACCAGCTTGTTGTTGAGCCACGGCTGCTTCGCGAGCCGCTCGGCTTCGAACTGGCGGATTTTGTCCGCGTGACGCAGCGTCAGGCCGATGTCGTCGAAACCGTTCAGCAGGCAATACTTGCGGAACGCGGTGATGTCGAACGCATACTCGCGGCCGTCGCCCGTGCGCACGACCTGCGCATCGAGGTCGACCGTGAGCTGATAGCCGTTGAACGCGTACGTGTCGTTGAACAGGTGATCGACCTGCTGCTCGGTCAGCACGATCGGCAGCAGCCCGTTCTTGTAGCAGTTGTTGAAGAAGATGTCGGCGAAGCTCGGCGCGATGATCGCGCGGAAGCCGTACTGCTGCAGCGCCCACGGCGCGTGCTCGCGCGAGCTGCCGCAGCCGAAGTTCTTGCGCGCGAGCAGCACGGATGCGCCCTGATAGCGCGGCTGGTTCAGCACGAAGTCCGGGTTCAGCGGGCGCTTCGAGTTGTCCTGGCCCGGCTCGCCGTGGTCGAGGTAACGCCATTCGTCGAACGCGTTCGGACCGAAGCCCGTGCGCTTGATCGACTTCAGGAACTGCTTCGGGATGATCGCGTCGGTGTCGACGTTCTCGCGATCGAGCGGCGCCACGACGCCGGTATGTACAGTGAATTTTTCCATGATCCGTCTATCCGGTTGAAGGGCCGGCAGTCAGCCGGCGCACATCGACAAATTCTCGGCGGGCGTCAGTCCGCGGCGCGCTGCAGCGCATTGCCGGCGGCGTTGACGTCCTGGCCGAAGCCTCGGACGGTATTGCAGCCCGCGAGGCCGAAGCCCAGCCCCGCGAGCGCCAGCGCGGCCACCAGCCGCGCGATGAGCTTCGATGCCGTCACGCGTTACCCCAGCTGGCGAATGTCGACGAAATGGCCTTCGATCGCCGCCGCCGCCGCCATCGCGGGGCTCACCAGGTGCGTGCGACCGCCCGCGCCCTGCCGGCCTTCGAAGTTGCGGTTCGACGTCGACGCGCAGCGCTCGCCCGGATCGAGCCGGTCGGCGTTCATCGCGAGGCACATCGAGCAGCCCGGCTCGCGCCATTCGAAGCCCGCATCCGTGAACACCTTGTCGAGGCCTTCGCGCTCGGCCTGCGCCTTCACGAGGCCCGAGCCCGGCACGACCATCGCGAGCCGCACGTTCGATGCGACGCGACGGTTCAGCTTCTTCACGACGTAGGCGGCCGCGCGGATGTCCTCGATGCGCGCGTTCGTGCACGAACCGATGAAGATCTTGTCGACCTTGATCGACTCGATCGGCGTGTTCGGCTCGAGCGCCATGTAGGCCAGCGCGCGCTCCATCGCGTCGCGCTTGACCGGATCCTTCTCGCGCTCGGGGTCCGGCACGCGACCGTCGATCGACGTGACCATTTCCGGCGACGTGCCCCACGTGACCTGCGGGACGATCTCGGCCGCGTTCAGCTCGACGACGCGGTCGAACTGCGCGCCTTCGTCGGACTTGAATTCGCGCCAGTACTCGACGGCCTGGTTCCATTCCGCGCCGGTCGGCACGAACGGACGGCCCTTCAAATAATCGATCGTCGTATCGTCGACGGCGACCATGCCCGCGCGCGCGCCGGCTTCGATCGCCATGTTGCAGACGGTCATCCGGCCTTCCATCGTCAGCGCGCGGATCGTCGAGCCGCCGAATTCGATCGCGTAGCCCGTGCCGCCGGCCGTGCCGATCTTGCCGATGATCGCGAGCACGATGTCCTTCGCGGTACAGCCGCGCGGCAGCGCACCCTCGACCTTCACGAGCATGTTCTTGCTCTTTTTCTGCAGCAAGGTTTGCGTCGCGAGCACGTGCTCGACTTCCGACGTGCCGATGCCGTGTGCGAGCGCGCCGAACGCGCCGTGCGTCGACGTGTGCGAGTCGCCGCAGACGATCGTCATGCCCGGCAGCGTCGCGCCCTGCTCCGGCCCGATGATGTGCACGATGCCCTGACGCACGTCGTTCATCTTGAACTGCGTGATGCCGAACGCATCGCAGTTCGCGTCGAGCGTGTCGACCTGCAGCTTCGAGACCGGATCGGCGATGCCGTGGCTGCGATCCGTGGTCGGGACGTTGTGGTCCGACACGGCCAGGTTCGCGCTGATGCGCCACACCGGGCGGTGCGCGACGTTCAGCCCTTCGAACGCCTGCGGGCTCGTGACTTCGTGCAGCAGCTGACGGTCGATATAGAGCAGGGTCGTGCCGTCTTCCTCAGTGTGGACCACGTGGGTGTTCCACAGTTTGTCGTAGAGAGTCTGTGCCATGGGTATGCGGGGTCGTTGTGACTACAAGCCTTGCGGATGCGGTCGATTATGCCACGCAGAACGCGCCGCGGCGCAGGCTCGGCGCGAAAAAACCCATTAAAAACAGTGGTTTGGCTGGTAGTGCCAATACCTGTATCGGCATTACCCGGCAAAACGGGGCACGCGCGATCCGGCGGACGACGATCGCGCCGACGCGTCGCCCGGATCTCACGCCGCGCCCCACGGCCGGCGGTGTCAGCCGTTCGGGTACTCGCGGTTGATCAGGTCGAGCCGCAACATCGCGAGTTGCATGCCGGCGTTGCTCAGCAGGTAGAGGTCGCGCCGCCGCATCGCCGCCATCTGCGCGGACGTGTCGTAGAGCGACGGCAGCGTGAAGCCTGCCGGCACCGCGGCCTGCATCCCCGCCGCATTCGACACGCGCACGGCGAGCGACGCCTGATCCCGATGCGTGACGATGCCGACCTTGCCGAGCGCCGCGGCCGAGCCGGCCTGTTTGACGATTGCGGCGACGACGCCGTCGGGGGTCGGGATCGGGCTACCGGCCGCCAGGGCAGGTGTCGCAATCGACGTCACGCCGGCCGTCAGGCCGTATTTCGACGCGAGCACGCCGGCGATGTCCTGCTGCGCGAAGATCGGTGCCGCGACCTTCTGCCGAAGCTGGAACACGGCGTCGGCAATCGCCTCGTTGACGGGGCCCGGTACGGGTGCAGCGGCCGATGCCCCGGCGCGGTTGCCGAAACTGAACGCGGCGATCGTGTTGATGGAAGCCGCGGCGACGGTCGGCGGCGTCCATGAGAAAAACGTGTCGAGCAGATAACCGGTTTCGTCGGTGGCGGTCGCGCGATCGTTCAGTTCGTTCGTCAGCTTGCCGAGCATCTGGCGCTGCAGTTCGGCATCGCTGGTGGGCGCGTCGCTCGCGAACACGGTGGTGGCGGCCGCGCACGATGCGGCGAGGACGGAGGTGGAAGCGAGGAAATGGCGGCGGGTCGTCATGGTCATGAGATTCGAGTGGAGAGCGGCAGGCGTCAGCCCTTCGGAAACGCCTGCATCGTCGCGGCGATCGCGCGGGTCAGCATCTGCGCATACATGTCGTGCACGAGGTAGAGGCTGCGATTGCGCGTCCACGGCTGGCCCGATTGCGGGTCGTACACGGTCGGGAGCGGCACCTCGGCGACGGCGGCCGCCTTCATGCCGGCCTGCTGCGAGGTCTGGATGCAGCGCTTCGCATGGTCGCGATGGCCGACCACGGCGACGGTACCCATCGCAGCCGCGCCGCCCGCGCGCGTAACCGCCTCGGCCGCGACGCCGGCCGTACTCAGGTACACGATCGTGCCGTCGCTCGCGATCACCGGTTCGACCGACGACAGCACGTCGGCGCCCATCCCGTATTTCGACACGAGAAAGCGCGCGATTTCCCACTGCGCGTAGACCTTGACCGACTTCAGCTGGCGGATGCGGTACACGGCGTCCGCGAGCGCTTCGTTGACAGGCCCCGGATCGGGCAGCGCGGACTGGTTGCCGCCCGTGCTCGACGTGTTGCCGCTCGCGGCATTTGGACGATTGCCGAAGCTGTACGCGACGATCGCGCCGATCTGTGCGGCCGGGACCGTCGGCAGGGCCCATGTGAAGCCGACATCGGTCAGCGCGGGCATGATCGCGTCGACCGTCGCCGCATCGCCAAGCTGTGCGTTCAGCTTCGCGGACATCTGCGTGGCCAGCGCCGCATCGGTGAGCGGCGCCGATGCGACGTCGTCGCCACCGCATGCGCTCAACAGCGGCGCCGCTGCGATGCCGGGTGCGGCGGCAAGGAATTTTCTGCGTGAAGCAGTCGATGCATTCGAATTCATAAGAAATGCGAAACAATGCGAATCGCACGCGGCGGCATGGCGCGGCGGTGCAAATCGCGGGGTCACGGGAAACGGCAATCGGGCGAATCGCGACGATCGGCGATGGGCGGCAGCGTCGAAGCGTGAACCGCAGCACGACGCTCCGTCGATTGACGATGCGCGATCGTAGTGCGCGTTTATTAAATTGCGGTGAAGCTGTCGCACGAATGCCGACGATCGCCGCGCCGTTTCACTGGCGGACAGATTCGTTTCATCGGTGGTGAGATCGTGCCGCCGCCGTTTCATCGATGGCGCGCGACGCGATTCGCAGGCAGGGTCGCGCGCCGCAGGTCGATCTGCGGGTTTCGCGCTACGATGGTGCGATCCGCACGCCCTCGTTCCCACGATCCGCAACCCAGAGCCCACGACGATGAAGCTCGGCATCAACGAATCACTCGCCCGCCTCGACGATGAAGGCACGCTGTTCACGACGCTGTTTCGCCACGGCACGCTCGACATCGAGCTGTACCGGCCGCGCGGCGAGGATCTGCAGACGCCGCACACGCGCGACGAGGTCTACGTGATCGCCGCCGGCACGTCGCGGTTCATCGTGGACGGGCGCGAATGCGGCGTCGCGGCCGGCGACGTGCTGTTCGTCCCCGCATTCGCGGCGCACCGCTTCGTCGGCTTCTCCGACGACTTCTCGGCCTGGGTGTTCTTCTACGGCCCGGAGGGCGGCGAAGGTGGAGAACGCGGCGCGTGAAGCCCGGCGGGCACCACACTTCCCGCACGATCTCCTAGACTGTCTATTCGCGCCGGGCGGCGCGCGGCCACCCTTCCCGCCATCACGATGCGGGCATCGACCGACGCATCGACCGGACAGGAGCACTGCATGCGATACGAACTCTATTACTGGCCCGAAATCCAGGGCCGCGGCGAATACGTGCGGCTCGCGCTCGAAGCGGCCGAGGCCGACTATGTCGATGTCGCGCGCGAATCGGGGCGCGGCATGGGCGTGTCGGCGATGATGCACATGATGGACAGCACGAAGGCCGAATGCGTACCGTTTGCGCCGCCGTTCCTGAAGGCCGGCGACGTGGTCGTCGGGCAGGCCGCGAACATCCTGCTGTTTCTCGGCGCGCGGCTCGGGCTCGCGCCCGACGACGAAGCCGGCCGGCTGTGGGTGCATCAGCTTCAGTTGACCGTCGCCGATTTCGTCACCGAGATCCACGACACGCATCACCCGATCGGCAGCGGCCTTTACTACGAGGACCAGAAAGCCGAAGCCGCCGAGCGCGCGGCCGATTTCCTCGAACATCGGCTGCCGAAGTTCCTCGGCTACTTCGATCGCGTGCTCGCGCAGAATCCGCACAAAGGCGGCCATATCGCCGGCAGCGCGCTCAGTTACGTGGATCTGTCGATCTTCCAGCTGATCGAAGGCCTGCGTTACGCGTTCCCGAAGGCGATGAAGCGCGAGGAACGCAAGGTCGCGGGGCTCGTCGGCCTGCACGACCGCGTTGCGGCGCATCCACCCGTCGCGCGCTATCTCGAGTCGGAACGCCGTATCCCGTTCAACGACATGGGGATCTTCCGGCACTACCCGGAGCTGGACAAGTAGCGGCGCCACGCCTCGCGCGTCGGTGGATTTGATGAAGGCGCAGCTGCGGCACGCGCGCTGAACGCGTGCTGCCCGCTGCGCGTCGTCACGCCTGCTTCACCGCAGCCGGCTGCCTCGCCGGAGCCGGCTCCGTCACCGGGCATGCGCCGCATCACGCTCAGTGCGGCTGCCCGTGCTGCGTGGCGGCCGCATCGACGGCCTCGACCGAGCGCGTGAGCCACGGCCCGATGTCCATCTCCTCGTAGCGCACGAGCCGGCTCTTGCGCACGCGGCGATACGCCCACCAGATCGCGACGAACAGCGGAATCCACACGTAGATCGACAGCACTTCCATCCAGTCGATGCGGGCAGTGAAGAACGCCTGGTAATCCTGCCCGAGCGAGATCACGATGCAGATCGCGATCGCGAACAGCGGCCCGAACGGGAACCACTTCGCGCGATACGGCAGTTGATCGAGCCGGTAACCCTGTTTCAGAAAGCCCTTGCGGAACCGGTAGTGGCAGACGGCGATGCCGAGCCACGCGATGAAGCCGGTGATGCCGATCGTATTGAGCAGCCACAGATAGATCCGCTGATTGTTGGTCAGCGACGTGAGGAAGCACAGCCCGCCCACCGCCATCGTCGCGTACAGCGCGTTGCGCGGTACGCCGCCCGGCGACAGCGTCGCGAACATCGCGGGCGCACGGCCTTCCGCCGCGAGGTTGTACAGCATCCGCGTGGCCGCATACGTGCCCGAGTTGCCGGCCGACAGCACGGCCGTCAGGATCACGAGGTTCATCGCGCCCGCGGCGAGCGGAAAGCCCGCATGGCTGAACACGAGCGTGAACGGGCTCACGCCGATGTCGGTCACGTCGCTCTTGAGCAGGTTCGGATCGGTGTACGGCACCAGCAGGCCGATCACGAAGATCGCGAGCACGTAGAACAGCATGATCCGCCAGAAGATCTGCTTCACCGCGCGCGGGATCGTCTTGCGCGGGTTTTCCGATTCGCCGGCCGTGATCCCGACCAGCTCGGTGCCGAGAAACGAGAAGCCCGCGATCAGCGCGACGCTCATCATTGCGTGCACGCCGCCGACGAACGGCGCGTCGCCAGTCCTGAAGTTGCGCCAGCCGACCGGCTGCCCGTTGCCGAGCAGGCCGGCCGCGATCAGCAAGCCCGCCGCGATGAACGCGATCACGGTGACGACCTTGATCAGCGAGAACCAGTATTCGGATTCACCGAAACCGCGCACGGACAGCGTGTTCAGCAGGAAGATCAGCACCAGGAACGCGGCGCCCCACCACACGCCCGGCACCGCCGGAAACCAGTAGCGCATCACGATCTGCGCGGCGACCAGTTCGATCGCGATCGTGACGGCCCAGCTGTACCAGTAGGTCCAGCCGAGCGCGACGCCGAAGCCTTCGTCGACGTACTTTTCGCCGTAGATCGCGAACGAGCCCGACACCGGCATCAGCGCGGCCATCTCGCCGAGCCCGGTGACGACGAAGTAGACCATCAGCCCGATCGCGATATACGCGGCGATCGCGCCGCCCGGCCCCGCCTGCGCGACCGACGCGCCCGACGCGACGAACAGCCCCGTGCCGATCGAGCCGCCGATCGCGATCATCGCGATGTGGCGGCTCTGCAGCCGGCGCTTCAGCGCCGTTCCGGACGGTGCGGCCGTCTCCGCTGCCGCTTGCAAAGCATCCATAGTGTTCACCCTGTTGGATTCGGGCCGCTCGAATTGATTCGGAATACCAATCGATCGGCCCGGTTATTCGCATCGAAAACCGGCCCTGCCAGCCGGGTCGCGCGTCCGATGCCGGCGGCCCGGACGCGCACGGCCGCGTCAGACGACGCTGCGCTTGATCGCCTGAAGCTCGGCCGTCGTCACGATCTTCTCGATCCGGAACCGCGGGCTTTCCAGCCATGCGTTCGCGATCCGCCGGTATTCGTCGAGATCCTCGCACGCGAGCCGCACGAGAAAATCGAACGTGCCGCTGACGAGCCAGCAATCGAGCACGGCCGGGTTGTTCCGCATCTCGTCCTCGAACGGCGCCTGCGAACGTCCGTGGTCGGCCAGCACGATCTGCGCGATCACGACGATCGGCTTGGTCGCGCGCGGCGCCTTGATCACCGCGCGGTAGCCTTCGATCACGCCGAGCGCCTCGAGCCGCTCCACGCGCGCCTGGCATGGCCGCGGCGTGAGGTTCACGAGCTCCGACAGCTTCCGGTAGGAAATCCGCCCGTCGGTACGCAGGATGTCGAGGATCCGGAGATCGATCTTGTCGAGCTGCATCTTCTTGTCGGTCATCCGCGTTCGCTCCGGTCGGGTCGTGGCTGGTGCGCGGAGCGTCTCCTCCGGTTCCGCGCGGGGGCCACATTATCCGGCCGAAGCGGCCGCGCGCCAATCGGCTAGAACCGCAGCGACAGGCAGGTCAAGCCGCCGTCCATCTTGCGGAACTCGCTCGTGTCGATCACGTGCAGCGGCATCCCGAGCGACTGAATCGCGTCGTGCACGCGCGGATAGCCGGCCGGCGTGATCAGCGTGCCGTTCACGCGCAGCGTGTTGCCGGCGTATTCGTCGGCGGCCGAAATCGCGATGCGGCGATAGTCGGCGAACGCCGGATGCGCGGCCAGCGCCTCGGTCACGAGCAGTGTGTCGTCGCCGAGCGCGTTGACGACCGATTTCAGATGCAGCCCCGCGCCGACCGGCACCGCGACGACCGAATAGCCGTAGCGCGCCACCAGCGACTCGAACGCGGCGATGCCCTCGGCGTCGGTGCGGCCCGTCAGGCCGATGTAGAAGCGCTTGCCGACCTGCATCACGTCGCCGCCGTCGAGACGGCCTTCCTGCATCGGCAGCAGGTCGCGGTGCGCGCCGAGCGCCGCTTCGATATGCGCCGTTTCGCCGCGCCGCGCGGGCGCGCCCGGCCGCGTGATCACCGCGAATTCGGGCGTGACGACGGCGACGTCCTCGACGAAGTGCGAATCGGGAAACGCGTCCAGCGGCGGCAACTCGGTCAGCTCGACGCCGAGCCCGCGCAGCGCGTCGCAGTACGCGTGGAACTGCGTGAGCGTCTTGTCGTAGTCGGGCGCGCCGAGCGCGGCGGTGGTGAGACCCGCGCCGCAGGACGGCGCGGGACGGCGAACGATCGCTTGCGTGAATTGCATCGACTCCTCCATGGTCACGCTGCCCCGTGCGGCGCACGGGGCAGCTGCGTTGTGTCCGGACCATTATCGGAAGCCAAATTGCGCAATTCGCGTCGAATTCGGGCGTTCCCGCAGCCGATCGCGTCGAATTGCAGGCGGGATGCAGCGGATTCGGCAGACGGGCCGGCGGGCGCCGCGCGAGCGGCCGTTCCGTGCGGTGCGGATGCGGCCGATGCATGCGGCGCGTCCGTCAGGCGGCGACCGGCTCGAACCCCATTTGCGCACGGCCCAGCGGCGTGAGATCGCCCTCGCCGCCCCGTCCGTCGAAGTCGACCTCGAAATGATCGGCCGGGAAATCCGGCGGGCTGTCGCCGCGCAGGAACGCGAGCCGCTGGCGCTGCAGGTACGCGTCATTCTTCGCGCACCCGGGCGCGGCCGCGATATACATCACGTTGCTGTCACCGCTGCCGCGATGCGCATCCTCGACCGCATGCACGACGTCGCCGTGCCAGAACACCGCGTCGCCCGGCTCCATATGCGGGATCGGCACCAGCGCGTCGAGCAGCAGCGCATGCCATTCGGGCAGGATCGACAGCGCGCGGCCCGGACGCGCGCCGCACAGGTCGTCGTCGGCGACGTCGTCCTGCAGCGCGCGCAGCACGACATACGCCATCGCGTTCGCAACCGGAATCAGCTGCAGGGTGCCGTCGCCGGGCCCTTGCGGCGTCAGCGCGGTCCAGCCCTGGAACGTACGGAACATCGAGCACACGGCCGGCGATGGGATCTCCTCGACGTCGGGGCGGAACGCCGCGTCGAACGGATCGTAATCGCGCCAGCGGCCGGCCAGCACGTGACGATAGACCTGCCGGAAATTCGCGCCGAGCCAGCGCTCGACGGAGCCGCCGTCGACATGCGGCGACAGCCCGAGCGACGTCGAGCCCGGCGGCCGGCGGCGGATGCGGTCGGCGTAGGCCGGCACCTGGTCCGGGTCGAAATGCCTGCGCGCGCCGTCCGCATGACGCCACAGGCGGTTCAGGAACACGCGTGCCTGCGTGAGGGCCGGCAACTGCCGCGCGACCACCTGCGGCTTCGACCAGTAGACGCCGTAGATCTGCGGCTTGCCCGATGCGAGATTGCCGAAGTAGCGGTCCTCGGCGCGCGCATGCAGCCGCTCGGCGAAGCGGTTCGCCTCCAGATAGGCGCCGATCTCGTCGTTCCAGTCGCGCGCCTGCTGCACGTCGAACACGCCGCGGATCACCGCGGCGCCGTGCGTGCGGATCGCGGCGATCGCCTGCGGATCGACGGTGCCGTTCGCGATATCCGCGCATCGCAACACCGGAATCACGTCGCGGCCGTGCGCGTGCGCGCGGCGGATCGCGTCGACCTGCCGTGCGATATCGCCCTCCAGTTCGCGGAACGTGGCCGCGTAACCGGGCAGATCCGCGCGCAGCGCCCTTTTGGCCGTGCGGATCGCAACCGGCAGATCGTCAATCGTCAGGTGCATCGTCGTCTCCTCGCTGAATCGTGTGGTGATGAGCATTCAGCGTACGGCGGACGCATCGTCGCCATCGACACTATCCAGCCAACTATCGATACAATCCTGACAACCGCTCGCTACTCGGGACGATGGCAGACCACGCACAGCTTGTTGCCGTCCGGGTCGCGGAAATACGTGCCGTAGTAGTCGGGGTGATAGTGCGGCCGCAGGCCCGGCGGCCCTTCGCAGGTGCCGCCCTGCTGCAGCGCGAGCGCGTGGCAGCGGTCGACCTGCGCGCGCGTCGGCGCGGCGAATGCGATCGTATGGCCGTTGCCGGGTTCGGGCGCGCGGCCGTCGAGCGGCCGGCCGAAGAAGAACAACGGCCGGTCGGTGTCGGCCGGCATCCAGCCCGACCAGCCGTCCGGCTCGCTGAACTTCAGCCGCAGCCCGAGTTCCGCGAACAGCGGCGCGTAGAAGTCGTACGCGCGCGCGGTATCGCTGACGCCCACGCAAACATGTGAAAACATGGCATCGCTCCGTCGTGACGATCGATCACGATCATGCCACGGCGCGCTGCCCGCCCTCGCCCGGAGGCCGCGATGAAACCGCAGTACGAGCACGTGACGTTCGCCCCCGGCTGTTCGATCCGCGTGTACCACCGCCAGCTCGCGCGCATTCCGTTCGAATGGCACCGTCATCCCGAGTACGAACTGACGCTGACGCTGAACAGCCGCGGCCAGCGCTTCATCGGCGATCACGTCGCCCGCTATGCGGACGACGACCTGGTGCTCGTGCCGCCCAACCTGCCGCACACGTGGTCGTCGAACGCGCGCATCGATCGCGAGGCGCCGGAAGTCGCGCTCGTCGTCTGGTTCGACGGTGACTGGGCACGACGCGTGGCCGACTGCTGCCCCGAGTACGCGCCGCTGCGCTCGCTGCTGCGGCGCGCGGCGCCCGGCCTCGCTTTCGACGCCGACACGGCCCGTACGATGCGCGCGCGGCTGCCGCGGTTGCTCGACCCTTCGCCGCGCGTCCGCCTCGCGGCCGCACTCGACACGCTCGCCGATCTCGCGGAAGCCGGCGGCGAGCCGCTCGCCACCGCGCAGGCCTACGATCAGCCCGATGCAGCGACGCCGTCCGCGAACGCCGCCGCGCCCGAAGCCGAGCGCCTCGACCGCGTGCTCGACGCGATCGATCGGCAGTTCCACGAGCCGCTGCGCATCGATGCGCTCGCGGCCGTCGCGCACATGTCCGAACGCACGCTGCAGCGGCTGTTCGTACGGCACCTCGGCGAAAGTGTCGGCCGCTACGTGCAGCGGCTGCGGCTCGCGCATGCGTGCCGCCATCTGGTCGGCACCGACTGGCCGATCGCGACGGTCGCCACGCGCTGCGGCATTCCGAACGCCGCGAACTTCAACCGCCAGTTCCTCGCCGCGCGCGGGATGACGCCCGGCGCATACCGGCAGTTCTTTACCCGGCACGGCCACGCCCCCGGCGCCGACCCGCCACTACAGCTCGACACGCGGCCGCCGTCGCTGGAACGGCGTACCGGATCGGGCGAATCCCGGCCGCGCAAATGAAAACACCCCGGCAGGATGACCCACCGGGGTGTCGGGGCGTTGCGGTTGCCGGACGCGAGCGGCCTTGCGGCCGTTCGCGCCGCGCACGACTTAACGTGCGTTGATCGGCTTCGCTTCGCGCGGCGTGTCGCCGATGAACAGCTGGCGCGGACGGCCGATCTTCTGTTCCGGATCCGCAATCATTTCGTTCCACTGTGCGATCCAGCCGACCGTACGTGCCATCGCGAAGATACACGTGAACATCGACGTCGGGATGCCCAGCGCGCGCTGGACGATACCCGAGTAGAAGTCGACGTTCGGGTACAGCTTGCGCGACACGAAGTATTCGTCTTCCAGCGCGATCTTCTCGAGCTGCATCGCGAGCTTGAACAGCGGGTCGTCGTGCAGGCCGAGTTCGTTCAGCACTTCGTAGCACGTTTCGCGCATCAGCTTCGCACGCGGGTCGTAGTTCTTGTACACGCGGTGACCGAAGCCCATCAGCTTCACGCCCGAATTCTTGTCCTTCACCTGCTTGATGAATTCGGGGATGTTGTCCGGCGAACCGATCTGCTCGAGCATGTTCAGCGCGGCTTCGTTCGCACCACCGTGTGCCGGGCCCCACAGACAGGCGATACCGGCTGCGATACACGCGAACGGGTTCGCGCCCGACGAGCCGGCCAGGCGGACCGTCGACGTCGATGCGTTCTGCTCGTGATCGGCGTGCAGGATCAGGATGCGGTCGAGTGCGCGGACGAGCACGTCGTTGACCTTGTACTCTTCGCACGGGTTCGAGAACATCATGTGCATGAAGTTCGCGCTGTACGACAGCGAGTTCTTCGGATACACGAACGGCTGGCCGATGCTGTACTTGTACGCCATCGCGACGAGCGTCGGCAGCTTCGCGATCATGCGGATCGCCGACACTTCGCGGTGACGCGGGTCGTTGATGTCGAGCGAGTCGTGGTAGAACGCGGACAGCGCGCCGACTGCCGCGACCAGGATCGCCATCGGGTGCGCGTCGCGGCGGAAGCCACGGAAGAAGAAGTGCATCTGCTCGTGCACCATCGTGTGCTTCGTGACGGTGTCGACGAATTCCTTCTTTTGCGCCGCGTTCGGCAGCTCGCCCTTCAGCAGCAGGTAGCAGGACTCGAGGAAGTCGGCGTTCTGCGCGAGGTTGTCGATCGGGTAGCCGCGGTACAGCAGTTCGCCCTTGTCGCCGTCGATGTACGTGATCGCCGAATTACAAGCTGCCGTCGACATGAAGCCCGGGTCATACGTGAACTTGCCGGTCTGGCCGTACAGCTTGCGGATGTCGATCACGTCCGGGCCCATCGTGCCCTTGTAGATCGGCAGTTCGACGCTCGGCGAGTTGTCGCTGAACGATAGCGTGGCTTTAACATCAGACGGAGTCATGGCACATCCTCAATCGAAAATAGAAACGGGATTCGATAACGGGCACAGCGCGTTACACCTTGGCGTTACACGTTGCGCAGCATCTCCAACAGCCGGTGAATGTCCTGGCTGTCTAGGTCGCCCTCTGGTTCCTTGCGCGCGAGGAGCAAGTCCATCAGGTCGTTGTCGCTCAGATCGAGCAGGCGCGACAACGCGCCTACGTCTGCATCGGTGAGGTCATGCTCGTATCTGCTGAAGAAACGCTCGAAAATGATGTCGTTTTCCAGCAGACCCCGCCGCGCGCGCCAGCGGAGGCGCGCGCGACGGTGCGGGTCGGATTGATGCGATTCGTCGCTCATCAAACTTTAAACCGCGCGGCGAACCATCAGTTCCTTGATCTTGCCGATCGCCTTCGTCGGGTTCAGGCCCTTCGGGCAAACGTCGACGCAGTTCATGATCGTGTGGCAACGGAACAGACGGTACGGGTCTTCCAGGTTGTCGAGACGCTCGCCGGTGGCGGTGTCGCGGCTATCCGCGATGAAGCGGTAAGCCTGCAGCAGGCCGGCCGGGCCGACGAACTTGTCCGGGTTCCACCAGAAGCTCGGGCACGACGTCGAGCAGCTCGCGCACAGAATGCACTCGTACACGCCGTCGAGCTCGTCGCGTTCTTCCGGCGACTGGAGGCGTTCCTTCTCCGGCGGCGGCGCGTCGTTGATCAGGTACGGCTTGATCGAGTGATACTGGTTGAAGAAGTGCGTCATGTCGACGATCAGGTCGCGCACGACGGGCAGGCCCGGCAGCGGGCGCAGCACGATCTTCTGCGGCAGGTCGTTCAGGTTCGTCAGGCACGCGAGACCGTTCTTGCCGTTGATGTTCATCGCGTCCGAACCGCACACGCCTTCGCGGCACGAACGACGGAACGACAGCGTCTCGTCGACGGCCTTCAGCTTGACCAGTGCGTCGAGCAGCATGCGCTCATGCTGGATCTCGAGCTCGTACGTCTGCATGCGCGGTGCCGCGTCCTTGTCCGGATCGTAGCGGTAGACTTCAAAAATGCGTTTTGCCATTTCGGATTCCTTTGACTCGGCTTAGAACGTGCGCGGCTTCGGCGGCACGGAGTCGACCGTCAGCGGCTTCATTTGAACCGGCTTGTAGTCGAGGCGATCGCCTTCGCTGTACCACAGCGTGTGGCGCAGCCAGTTGTCGTCGTCGCGGTGTTCGTAATCGCTGTGTGCGTGCGCGCCGCGGCTTTCCTTGCGCGCTTCCGCCGACACCATCGTCGCGCGAGCCACTTCGATCAGGTTCTCCAGCTCGAGCGCTTCGACGCGCGCGGTGTTGAACACCTTCGACTTGTCCTTCAGGTGGATGTTTTCCACGCGGGCCTTCAGGCCGGCCATCTCGTCGACGCCTTCCTTCAGCAGTTTCGACGTGCGGAACACGCCTGCGTGCTTCTGCATCGTCGCGCGGATGTCGTTCGCGACGTCCTGCGTGTACTCGCCCGAGCTCGACTTCTCGAGCTTCGCCAGGCGCGCCAGCGAGAATTCGCCTGCGTCGGCCGGCAGCGGCTTGTGTTCCTTCTGGTTCTTCACGTGCTCGACGATGTGGTTGCCGGCCGCACGGCCGAACACCACGAGGTCCAGCAGCGAGTTCGTGCCGAGGCGATTCGCGCCGTGCACGGACACGCACGAGCACTCGCCCACTGCGTAGAAGCCGTTGACCGGATCCTTGTGGCCGCGCGACGTGCCGACGACCTGACCGTGGATGTTGGTCGGGATGCCGCCCATCTGGTAGTGGATCGTCGGGACGACCGGGATCGGTTCCTTGATCGCATCGACGTTCGCGAACTTCAGCGCGATTTCGCGGATCGACGGCAGACGCTTCATGATCGTCTCGGCGCCGATGTGCGACAGGTCGAGCAGCACGTGATCCTTGTTCGGACCCACGCCGCGGCCTTCCTTGATTTCCTGGTCCATCGAACGCGACACGAAGTCACGCGGCGCCAGATCCTTCAGCGTCGGTGCGTAGCGTTCCATGAAGCGCTCGCCGTTCGCGTTGCGCAGGATACCGCCTTCGCCGCGCACGCCTTCGGTGATCAGCACGCCCGCGCCGGCCACGCCGGTCGGGTGGAACTGCCAGAACTCCATGTCCTGCAGCGCGATGCCCGAGCGGGCAGCCATGCCGAGGCCGTCGCCGGTGTTGATGAACGCGTTGGTCGATGCCGCGAAGATCCGGCCTGCGCCGCCCGTCGCGAACAGCGTCGTCTTGCCTTCCATGATGTAGACGTCGCCCGTCTCCATCTCGAGGGCCGTCACGCCGAGCACGTCGCCTTCCGCGTCGCGGATCAGGTCGAGCGCCATCCATTCGACGAAGAACTGCGTCTTCGCTTCGACGTTCTGCTGGTACAGCGTGTGCAGCAGCGCGTGACCGGTACGGTCGGCGGCCGCGCAAGCGCGCTGGACCGGCTTCTCGCCGTAGTTCGCGGTGTGGCCGCCGAACGGACGCTGGTAGATCGTGCCGTCCGCGTTACGGTCGAACGGCATGCCGAAGTGTTCCAGTTCGTACACGACGTTCGGTGCTTCGCGGCACATGAACTCGATCGCGTCCTGGTCGCCGAGCCAGTCGGAACCCTTGATCGTGTCGTAGAAGTGGAAGTGCCAGTTGTCTTCGCTCATGTTGCCGAGCGACGCGCCGATGCCGCCCTGTGCGGCCACCGTGTGCGAACGGGTCGGGAACACCTTCGACAGCACGCCGACCGACAGGCCCGCGCGCGACAGTTGCAGCGCTGCGCGCAAGCCCGAGCCGCCCGCGCCGACGATCACCACGTCGAACTTGCGGCGCGGCAGGGAAGTTTTGATTGCAGCCATTCTTTACACTCTCCAGAGAATCTGCGCGGCGTAGCCCGCACATGCGAGCAGCCAGACGATGGTCAGCGATTGCAGCAGCAGGCGCACACCGACGGGCTTCACGTAGTCCATCCAGATGTCGCGCACGCCGACCCATGCGTGGTAGAAGAGGGAAAGCAGCGTCACGAAGGTCGCGAGCTTCATCCATTGCGCGGCGAAGATCGATGCCCAGCCTTCGTACGAGAAGTCATGCGCGCCGAAGAACAGGACGAGCAGAATGACCGTGTAGACCGCCATGATCGTGGCGGTGACGCGCTGCGCGAGCCAGTCGCGCAGGCCGTAGTGAGCGCCGACGACGAGGCGCTTCGAGCCGATTCGGTTATTGGCTGCCATTTTCTTAGAATGCTCCGAACAGTTTGAGTGCCATGGCGATCGTCAGCGCGATCGAGACGACAAAGACGACGACGGCCGTCCGCTTGCCGCCTTCCTTCGAGACGGCGTCGTGGTTGACGTCCATCAGCAGGTGGCGAATGCCGGCGCAGAAATGGTGGAGGAACGCCCAGGACAACGCGAGGACGATCAGCTTGACGACGATGTTGGAGAGGAAGAGCTTGAAGCCTTCGAAGCTGAGCTCGGAGGTGAGGCTCTGGTCGAAGAGGAACAGCAGGAACGGCAGGAACAGGAACAGCAGCGCGCCGCTGACTCGATGGAGAATCGACAATGTCGCCGCCAGCGGCATGCGATATTTCAACGTGATGTCGCCGATCCCGATGTTCCGGTATTCCGGCCTCGGCTTTCTTACTGCGTCAGTCATGCTAGACCCCTACTATGTTGTCACACTAATCCGCGATTTTAGCGCCTTTTTATATCGCGCTGCAGCGAAAGTCCGCTCTGGATCATTACGCGAACGGGAATAAAGGCGGCCCGAAACGTGCTACACGAAAATGGGCAACCCGCGTGCACGCTGCTTGTGCCGACCCGTCGTCAGCTCAAGTCATTCTGATAGTAATACCCGGTTGTGACATACCAGCCGCGCCGCACTTCCACCGGCCGGTCTCCGTATGTATAGGACACGCGCTCGACCGACAGCAACGGAAAACCCGCAGGCACATGCAGCAGGTCGGCCACCGCCGGCTCCGCCGCCACCGCGCGGATCTTCTCCGTCGCGCGGATCATCCGCGTGCCGAATTCCGTCTCGAACATCGCGTAGAGCGGGCCCTTGTACTCGCTCAGCCGCTCGAACGTGAGCCCGCGGAACATCGCGCCCGGCAGCCAGATCTCGTCGAGCACCGTCACTTCGTTCTCGAACTCCAGCAGGCGGCGCACCTGCACGACCGGATCGGCCGGCTTCAGGTCGAGCTGCCGCGCGATCTCGGCCGGCGCGCGCAGGCGCCGGCATTCGAGCAGGCGGCTTACGTGCGGATGCTCGGCACCGTCGTCGGCCAGCAGCCGCAGGAAGCGGAACTGCGCGCGATCTTCATTGTGCGTCGCAACAAAAGTACCCTTGCCTTGCCGCCGGACCACGAGGTTTTCCGCGGCCAGTTCGTCGATCGCCTTGCGAACGGTGCCCTGGCTGACCTTGTAACGGGCAGCCAGCTCCACCTCGCTCGGGATGATCTCGCCCGGCTTCCATTCACCGGATTCGAGACTTTGCGTGATCAATGACTTGATCTGCTGGTATAACGGACTGAAGGTCGGCGACGGCGAAGCGGCAGGGGCAGGCGCCGGCGCGGAATCGCCCGCGCCCGGCTGCCCTGGGCCGCCTGCGCCGGTCGGATTCGCGTTGTTCGCCTGGTTCGATGTCATGGCGCGCATTTCATCACAAACCGCGCTTTTCCGTCCACTCAAATTCCGCAAAACATCTGTCTTATATAAGACATATGATACCGTTTGACTTTGGGTCCATCGGCTCCTACACTCCGGGGCGAGCAAGGGTTCGCGGGTGCAAAATGCGTCCCCGGCTACGTGCCACGGCCGTCTCCAGGTTCACCGCGTCTGCCTTTCGCGAATCCTCCGCCCTGCTTCAATGCAACGCTACGCGTAACGCGCATAGAATGGCGTTTTGCCTAGCGTCCACCGCTTCACCCGTCCTGGAGAATTTCAATGGCTAAGCCCGCAAAGCGCGTTGCCGTCACCGGCGCCGCAGGTCAAATCGCTTACTCGCTGCTGTTCCGCATCGCGAACGGCGACCTGCTCGGCAAGGACCAGCCGGTCATCCTGCAACTGCTCGACCTCCCGCAAGCCCAAGCCGCCGTCAAAGGCGTCGTGATGGAACTCGACGATTGCGCGTTCCCGCTGCTCGCAGGCGTCGTGATCACCGACGATCCGAAGGTTGCATTCAAGGATGCAGACGTCGCGCTGCTGGTCGGTGCGCGTCCGCGCTCGAAGGGCATGGAGCGCAAGGACCTGCTGTCGGCGAACGCCGAGATCTTCACGGTCCAGGGCGCCGCGCTGAACGAAGTCGCGAGCCGCGACGTGAAGGTGCTGGTCGTCGGCAACCCGGCGAACACCAACGCGTACATCGCGATGAAGTCGGCACCGGATCTGCCGAAGAAGAACTTCACGGCGATGCTGCGCCTCGACCACAACCGCGCGCTGTCGCAGCTCGCCGCCAAGTCGGGCAAGCCGGTCGCGTCGATCGAGAAGCTCGCCGTGTGGGGCAACCACTCGCCGACGATGTACCCCGACTTCCGCTTCGCGACCGTCGAAGGCGAGTCGCTGCTGAAGCTGATCAACGACGACGTGTGGAACCGCGACACGTTCATCCCGACCGTCGGCAAGCGCGGCGCGGCGATCATCGAAGCGCGCGGCCTGTCGTCGGCGGCGTCGGCAGCCAACGCGGCGATCGACCACGTGCGTGACTGGGTCCTCGGCACGAACGGTAAGTGGGTCACGATGGGCATCCCGTCGGACGGCTCGTACGGCATCCCCGAAGACATCATCTACGGTGTGCCCGTCACGTGCGAAAACGGCGAGTACAAGCGTGTCGAAGGCCTCGAAATCGACGCGTTCTCGCGCGAGAAGATGGACGGCACGCTGGCCGAGCTGCTCGAAGAGCGCGACGGCGTCGCCCACCTGCTGAAGAACTAAGCAGGCTGCGTGGCCGGGCCGCCTCCGGGCGGCCCGGCCACGGCACGGGCGGCGGCGCTGCAGCCGGCCCCGCCGCCCGATCCGATCCGGGCACGTTTTGCCGCTCCAGGCGCCCCGCGCGCCGGCCCAGAACGTGCCCGAATCCGATTTTCTCCACGTTGCCCGCTTCCTTGACGTAGAAGAGATGTCCGCGCTCACTCCTGCACAAGTGCTGTACGACGGGGCGTCCCCGCCCGCGATCCTGCCCTGCTGCGATCACTACGCGGGCAGCGAGAAGCTGATGCGCAAGTCGCTCGCGCTCCAGGCCGAACTCGGCCCCGTGTTCGACATCACGCTCGACTGCGAGGACGGCGCGGCCGTCGGCCAGGAAGCCGCGCACGCGCAGCTCGTCGCCGAATTCCTCGGCGGCGCCGAGAACCGCTTCGGGCGGGTCGGCGTCCGCATCCACGACTTTTCCCATCCCCACTGGCGCGACGACGTGCGCATCGTGCTGCGCGCCGCGCGCGCGCCGGCCTACGTCACGCTGCCGAAGATCGCGAGCGCCGCCGACGCGGCCGAGATGGTCGCGTTCATCGAAGGCACGCGCCGCGAGCTCGGCCTCGCGCAGCCGATTCCGGTGGACGTGCTGATCGAGACGCACGGCGCGCTCGCACAGGCGGCCGCCCTCGCCGCACTGCCGCTGGTCGGCACGCTGAGCTTCGGGCTGATGGACTTCGTGTCCGCGCATCACGGCGCGATTCCCGATGCGGCGATGCGCTCGCCTGGCCAGTTCGACCACCCGCTCGTGCGCCGCGCGAAGCTGGAAATCGCCGCCGCCTGCCATGCGCACGGCAAGACGCCGTCGCACAACGTGACGACGGAAGTGCGCGACATGGCCGTCGTCGCCGGCGACGCGCGCCGCGCGCGCGACGAGTTCGCGTTCACGCGGATGTGGAGCATCCATCCCGCGCAGATCCGCCCGATCGTCGACGCGTTCGCGCCGCGCACCGATGAAGTCGCACTGGCCGCCGAGATCCTGCTGGCGGCGCAGGCCGCCGACTGGGGCCCGACGCGCCACGGCGATACACTGCACGATCGCGCGAGCTACCGCTATTACTGGTCGGTGCTGCGCCGCGCGCGTGCGACCGGCCAGCCGGTGCCGGCCGAGGCCGCGCCGCTGTTCGGCCCGGCCGCCGGAGACGCGCGGTGAGCGCGCGCCGACACACGGATTTCATCGAATCACCGGGGCGCGAACCCGAGACGGGTTTTGCGAAACGACAAAAAACGTAACGGAGCCCGAAAACCTGATATGAGCGCGGCCAAATAGGTGAAAATAGCGGCCGCTGCGCGCTTCCGGGGCGCGTGCAGTTTCAAACCGGCCGGCAGTGTCAGCTGCCGGCCCTTGTCAACTGATTATCGAAAGGTTCTGACTCCATGAAGAAACTCCTGATCGCTACCGCCATCGGCGCGTTGTCCGCCACGATGCTGGTGTCGGCTCCGAGCGCGTTCGCCCAGGATACGGCGACGACTGCGAAGAAGACGGCCAAGCGCCCGGCGCCGGCCAAGCGCATCGTTCCGCGCAGCAAGAAGGCGCAGGCGCGTGCCGCAGCCAAGGTCGATCCGGTACCGGACGGCGCGGCCAAGTGGTCGTGCAAGGACGGCCTGTCGTTCGACCTCGCCGGCGACATGAAGCGTGACCAGGTCGTCACGGTTCACTGGGCAAAGAAGAACTACAAGCTGCCGCGTCAGGCCACGACGACGGGCGCCGACACGTTCTACGATCCGGCCGCGGGCTTCAAGCTGGTCGTGATCCCGAGCAAGGCGATGCTGTTCAGCGACGCGAACGGCGGCGAGCGTCTCGCCGACGAATGCATGACGCCGGAAATGGCGCAAGGCACGCCGGCTCCGACGCAATCGAACGAGCTGAAGCCGGCAACGAACTAAGCGCGTTCTCCCGAGCTCCTCGATGTCCGCCTCGGTCTCCAACGTCCGCCCCGCTCCGGATACGGTACTCGTCGATATCGTCGACTACGTGCTGAACACCGGCATCGACAGCGCGCTCGCGCTGGAGACGGCGCGTCATTGCCTGATCGACACGCTCGGATGCGGACTCGAGGCGCTGTCCTACCCGGCCTGCACCAAGCTGCTCGGCCCCGTCGTGCCCGGCACGATCGTGCCGAACGGCGCGAAGGTGCCCGGCACGTCCTTCCAGCTCGATCCCGTCCAGGCCGCTTTCGACCTCGGCGCGATGATCCGCTGGCTGGACTTCAACGACACCTGGCTCGCCGCCGAATGGGGTCATCCGTCCGACAACCTCGGCGGAATCCTGGCGACGGCCGACTGGCTGTCCCGCACGGCCGTCGCGGCCGGCAGGAAGCCGCTTGCCATGCGCGACGTGCTCGTCGCGATGATCCAGGCCCACGAGATCCAGGGCTGCCTCGCACTCGAGAATTCATTCAACGCGGTCGGGCTCGACCACGTGCTGCTCGTGAAAGTGGCGTCGACGGCCGTCGTCGGCCGCCTGCTCGGGCTCACGCGCGACGAGCTGATCAACGCGGTGTCGAACGCATTCGTCGACGGCCACGCGCTGCGCACCTACCGCCACGCGCCGAACACCGGTTCGCGCAAGTCGTGGGCGGCCGGCGACGCGACGTCCCGCGCGGTGCGCCTCGCGCTGATCGCGAAAACGGGTGAAATGGGCTACCCGTCGGCGCTCACCGCGAAAACCTGGGGCTTCTACGACGTGCTGTTCGGCGGGCAGCCGTTCCGCTTCCAGCGCCCGTACGGCACGTACGTGATGGAGAACGTGCTGTTCAAGATCGCGTTCCCCGCCGAATTCCATGCGCAGACGGCCGCCGAGGCCGCGCTGCAGCTGCACGCGCAGCTCGCCGCGGCGGGCCGCACGACCGACGAGATCAGCCGGATCACGATCCGCACGCACGCGGCCGCGATCCGCATCATCGACAAGCAGGGCCCGCTCGCCAATCCGGCCGACCGCGACCACTGCATCCAGTACATGGTCGCCGTGCCGCTGCTGTTCGGCCGGCTGACCGCGGCCGATTACGAAGACGCGGTCGCCGCCGATCCGCGCATCGACGCGCTGCGCGCGAAAACCGTGTGCGTCGAGGATCCGCAGTTCACGAAGGATTACCATGACCCGGCCAAGCGGTCGATCGCGAACGCGCTGACGATCGAATTCGCGGACGGGTCGACGCTTGCCGAAGTAGCGGTCGAATACCCGATCGGCCATCAGCGACGCCGTGCGGACGGCATCCCGCTCCTGGTCGAGAAGTTCAGGACCAACCTCGCCCGCCGTTTCCCGGCAAAGCAGCAACAAGCGATTCTCGACGTGTCGCTGGACCAGGCAAAGCTCGAAGCGATGCCGGTCGATGAGTACGTCGACTTGTATGTGATATAGCCGTCATCTACAGGACTCTTTGTTTCCTAGCCTTAAACCCAGGAAAATCACCATGGCCCACAATCTCCACAAGACCCTCAAGGAATTCGACAGCGGTTCCGGCAAAGGCAAGTTCTACTCGCTGCCGCAGCTCGGCAAGGAACTGAAGACGAAGATCGAGCGCCTCCCGGTGTCGATCCGTATCGTGCTCGAGTCCGTGCTGCGCAACTACGACGGCAAGAAGATCACCGAAGAACACATCGAGCAGCTCGCGAACTGGCAGCCGACCGCGAAGCGCGTCGACGAGATTCCGTTCGTGGTGTCGCGCGTCGTGCTGCAGGACTTCACGGGCGTGCCGCTGCTCGCCGACATCGCGGCCATGCGCGGCGTCGCGGAGCGTTCGGGCAAGAACCCGAAGAAGATCGAGCCGCTGGTCCCGGTCGATCTCGTCGTCGACCACTCGGTGCAGATCGACTACTTCCGCCAGAAGGACGCGCTCGACCTGAACATGAAGCTGGAATTCCAGCGCAACAACGAGCGCTACCAGTTCATGAAGTGGGGCATGCAGGCGTTCGACACGTTCAAGGTCGTGCCGCCGGGCGTCGGCATCGTCCACCAGGTGAACCTCGAATATCTCGCGCGCGGCGTCCACAAGAAGACGGACGGCGGCGACACCGTGTACTACCCGGATACCCTCGTCGGCACGGACAGCCACACGACGATGATCAACGGCATCGGCGTGGTCGGCTGGGGCGTGGGCGGCATCGAGGCTGAAGCCGGCATGCTCGGCCAGCCGGTGTACTTCCTGACGCCGGACGTCGTCGGCGTCGAGCTGAAGGGCAAGCTGCGCGAAGGCGTGACGGCCACCGACCTGGTGCTGACGATCACCGAAATGCTGCGCAAGGAGAAGGTCGTCGGCAAGTTCGTCGAGTTCTTCGGCGCAGGCACGAAGTCGCTGTCGCTGCCGGACCGCGCGACGATCGGCAACATGGCGCCGGAATACGGCGCGACGATGGGCTTCTTCCCGGTCGACGAAAAGACCATCGAATACTTCGAAGGCACGGGCCGCACGAAGGCGGAAATCGCCGCGTTCGAGAACTACTTCAAGGCGCAGAAGCTGTTCGGCATTCCGAAGGCCGGCGACATCGACTACACGAAGACGGTCACGCTGGATCTTGCAACGGTCGCCCCGTCGCTGGCCGGCCCGAAGCGCCCGCAGGACCGCATCGAGATCGGCCACGTCAAGTCGACGTTCACCGAGCTGTTCTCGAAGCCGGTCGCGGAAAACGGCTTCGCGAAGAAGGCGGATGACCTGGGCGCGCAGTACACGACGTCCAACGGCGTCGACGTGAAGAACGGCGACATCCTGATCGCCGCGATCACGTCGTGCACGAACACGTCGAACCCGAGCGTGCTGCTGGCCGCCGGCCTGCTCGCGAAGAAGGCCGTCGAAGCCGGCCTCACGGTCGATCCGAAGATCAAGACCTCGCTCGCGCCGGGATCGCGCATCGTCACCGAGTACCTGACGAAGACGGGCCTGCTGCCCTACCTGTCGAAGCTCGGCTTCGAAGTCGCGGCGTACGGCTGCACGACCTGTATCGGCAACGCGGGCGACCTCACGCCGGAACTGAACGAAGCAATCACGAAGAACGACATCGTCGCGGCAGCCGTGCTGTCGGGCAACCGCAACTTCGAAGCGCGTATCCACCCGAACATCCGCGCGAACTTCCTCGCGTCGCCGCCGCTGGTCGTCGCGTACGCGATCGCCGGCAACATCACGCGCGACCTGATGACGGAACCGGTCGGCAAGGGCAAGGGCGGCCGCGACATCTACCTCGGCGACATCTGGCCGACGAGCGACGAAATCCACGCGCTGCTCAAGTTCGCGCTCGATCCGAAGAAGTTCGAGGACAACTACTCGAAGCTGACCAAGAAGGGCGACCTCTGGAGCAAGATCGAGGGCGAATCGGGCCAGGTCTACGACTGGCCGAAGTCGACCTACATCGCCGAGCCGCCGTTCTTCGGCAACGACTTCTCGATGGAACCGGCTGCATCGATCCCGACGGTCAAGGGCGCGCGCGCACTGGGCATCTTCGGTGACTCGGTCACGACCGACCACATCAGCCCGGCAGGCTCGATCAAGGAAGACTCGCCGGCAGGCAAGTGGCTGAAGGAGAACGGCGTGCAGAAGGCCGACTTCAACAGCTACGGCTCGCGCCGCGGCAACCACGACGTGATGATGCGCGGCACGTTCGCGAACGTCCGGATCAAGAACCTGATGATCCCGGCGAAGGCAGACGGCACGCGTGTCGAAGGCGGCCTGACGATCCACCAGCCGAGCGGCGAACAGCAGTCGATCTACGACGCGGCGATGCAGTACGTCGGCGCCGATACGCCGACCGTCGTGTTCGCGGGCGAAGAGTACGGCACGGGCTCGTCGCGCGACTGGGCCGCGAAGGGCACGCAGCTGCTCGGCGTGAAGGCCGTGATCGCACGCAGCTTCGAGCGGATCCACCGCTCGAACCTGGTCGGCATGGGCGTGCTGCCGCTGCAGTTCAAGGGCGCGGACAGCATCCAGTCGCTCGGCATCACCGGCGAAGAAACCTACGACATCGAAGGCCTCGGCGACGACTTCAGGCCGCAGCAGGACGTCACGCTCGTGATCCACCGCAAGAACGGCGAAACGCAACGCGTGCCGGTGCTGCTGCGTATCGATACGCCGATCGAAGTCGACTACTACAAGCACGGCGGTATCCTGCCGTTCGTGCTGCGCTCGCTGCTCGCAGCGTAAGCGCGCGGCTTTTGCAGGTGCCGCAGCCGCCTCGCGGCGGTTGCGGCCGATTTGGATGCCCGACCTCGTGTCGGGCTTTTTTTTGCCTGCGGGGCGGTGTGCCGGCGCGCCGGTACGTCATGCGGCCTTGTCGGCGCGCGTCCTGCCGCCTGCGGCCGGCCGCGCGTTCTTCTTCAGATGCGCGCGGTTGTAGTCGATCGCCGCGCGAACGAGACGCTTCAGCGCCCGCTTGTCGAGCTTGTCGCCTTCGAGGAAATCGATCGCGCGGCGCGCGTTGCCTTCAAGGCCCGCGTTGAACAGCCCGTCGGGATCGGGCAGGTGCGCACCGTGCATGAACGTGAGCTTCACCTTGCCCTTGTGCGCGTTCGCGACCGCGATCATCCCGTCGCACGACCACACCGGGCTGCCCATCCATTTCCACTCCTCGACGATGTCGTCGTCGACGGCAAGGATCGTCTCGCGCAGCTCCGCGAACGTCTTGCCGCGCCAGTCGGCGATGCCTGCGATCAGCGCGTCGATGCGGGCCGACGGTTCCAGGTCGGAGGCGCTCATGCACGGCCCTCCTCGTCGTCATCGGGGCGCGCGAGCACCTGCTCGAGCGACGCGAAGAACTGCGTCCAGCCGTGCTGCGCACCGCGGTACGCCTGCTCCTGATCCGCGCGGAAACCGGCCTGCTCCATCCGCAACAGCGTGCCGACCGGCGTCGGCGTGAGCGTCCAGGTGACGACGCTTTCCAGGCCGTACGCGGCCCACGTATAGGACAGCACGCGCTGCGGCTCGATCGTCAGCAACGTGCAGTCGACGGAACCCCAGTCCGCGCGGAAGCTGAACGCGCGGCCCGCGACGGGCTCGAAATCGCTCTGCATCAGCCATGCCTCGATCAGATGCGGTTGCGTGAGCGCACGCCAGACCTTCTCCGGCGGATGCGACAGTTCCCGTTCGACGACGACGGTGCGTGTTTCAGTGGTGGCTTGGTTCATGACTGATCCATCCTCTTGAGCAGATCTTCGAGCGCGTCGAACCGGTTCTGCCAGAAGCCTGCCATCTGGCTGGTCCAGTCGATCAACGGAGTCAGCGCTTGCGGCTGCGCGCTGTAGTGCGTCTGCCGGCCTTCGTGACGGTCGCTCACGAGCCCGGCCTGCTTCAGTACTCCCAGATGTTTCGATACCGCCGGCTGCGACACGCCTGCGTGCGCCGTCAGCGCCGCAACCGTCAACTCGCCCTCCTCGCACAGCCGCTCGAAGAGCGCGCGGCGTGTCGGATCGGCGAGCGTCCTGAACAGCATGTCGGGAACGTCTTGCATGGCTTAATCCATAACCCGATAGTTATGAATTCAAGAATATCGCGGGATCGACGCACGTCAAGGAGCAATTTCGCAGGAAGCATCAGGCGATCCTGCAGCGGGGGCGTTCGCCGGAACGGACGGAATGGCGGCGAATCGACTTGCGAAGAACATCACGCGCGCGTCGAGGCAGCGTCACCGTCCGATTCGAGCATTTCCTCTAATCTGCTCACCGGACGCTCCAACCGAAAGCACGCTGCAAGACTCGCCAATACGTCGTTCCACAGTTCGGGAAACGCGCGCGATCGACTGGCCCCGTTTTTGTCAATCCGCGCATCCGGACGCCGTCGCACCGGCGCCGCGACAGCGCCTGACCACATAGTGCGACGCGCGACGCGTCCACGCCCGATTGCCCGCGACGCGCTCACGCGGTGACTCGCTCCGCCATCGCGCGCATTCCGATACCGCAACGAACACGTCGTGCGTGCAAACGTCGTGGACCGCCGCGCGATCGCGCTGCGAACCGGTTCCCTTTGCCGAAGCCGAAGCCGCATGTACCAACGCCGCGGTGCATGCGCGCGAGCACGCCGATGTCAGAACTGACAGCTATGGAAACTGGCAGCTACCTGAACGGCACCGACGCCCTACGCTCGTCACCGCTCGCGGCCCCACAAGGGCCGGGGCTTCCAGCAACGTCGTCTCTCCTAAAAAGGACTCCCGATGAAAAGGAACGCCTGGTTTGCCCTTCCCCTTCCGTCGCCCCGCCGCCTCGCGTGCGCGTGGCCGCTCGTGCTCGCCGCCGGCGCGGCACATGCGACGACGGACTGGGTCGACACTCACACGAAGGCCTTTCTGACCGGCCCGCAATTGATGGCGCGCAGCGCCGCACCGTCGCTCGAACTCGCGGCCGGCGAAACGACCGACGTCGTCGTCAGCCTGAAGCTGCGCAACGCGGCGCAGCTCAAGCAGCTCGCGCACGACGTGAACCGGCCCGGCAACGCGCATTACCGCCAGTACCTGACGCACGAACAGTTCCTCGCCGGCTACGCGCCGACCGACGCGCAAGTGAAATCGGTCGTCGACTATCTGCGCAAGAGCGGCTTCGTGAACATCGAGGTCGCGCCGAACCGGCTGCTGGTGTCCGCGCGCGGCACGGCCGGCACGGTGAAGACCGCGTTCAACACGTCGCTCGTGCACTTCCAGTACGCGGGCCGCTCGGGCTTCGCGAACGCGTCGACCGCACAGGTGCCGCGCGCGCTCGGCGACGTCGTCGGCTCGGTGCTCGGGCTGCAGAACGTCGCGCGCGCACGGCCGATGCTGCGTATCGGCAACGTCGCGAAGCCTCAGGCGCTCGCGACCGGGACGGCCACCGGCCACTATCCGAAGGAATTCCCGGGCCTCTACAACGCGACCGGCGTGCCGACCGCGGCCGGCGTGAGCGTAGGCATCGTCACGATCGGCGGCATATCGCAGACGCTGCAGGACCTGAAGCAGTTCACGTCGAGCAACGGCTACGGCACGGTCACGACCCAGACCGTGAAGACCAACGGCACCGGCACGACCGGCAGCTACAGCGACGACCAGGACGGCCAGGGCGAATGGGATCTCGACAGCCAGTCGATCGTCGGCTCGGCCGGCGGCCAGGTCGGCAAGCTCGTGTTCTACATGGCGGACCTGAACGCCGCCGGCAACACGGGGCTCACGCAGGCGTTCAACCGCGCGGTGTCGGACAACACCGCGAAGGTGATCAACGTGTCGCTCGGCTGGTGCGAGACCGACGCGAACGCGGACGGAACGATCGACGCCGAAGAGCAGATCTTCACGACGGCTGCCGCGCAGGGTCAGACGTTCTCGGTGTCGTCGGGCGACGAAGGCGTGTACGAGTGCAACAACCGCGGCTATCCGGACGGCGCGAACTACACGGTGTCGTGGCCGGCCGCGTCGCCGCACGTGCTCGCGATCGGCGGCACGACGCTGTACACCACGTCGGCGGGTGCGTTTTCGAACGAAACGGTGTGGAACGAAGGCCTCGACGGCAACGGCAAGCTGTGGGCGACGGGCGGCGGCGTCAGCACGGTGCTGCCGGCACCGGCGTGGCAGTCGGGCAGCAATCGTCAGTTGCCCGACGTATCGTTCGATGCCGCGCAAAGCACGGGCGCGTACATCTACAACTACGGCCAGTTGCAGCAGATCGGCGGCACGAGCCTCGCCGCGCCGATCTTCACCGGCTTCTGGGCGCGTCTGCTCGCGGCGAACGGCACGGGCCTCGGTTTCCCGGCCGGCAAGTTCTATGCGGACATTCCGTCGAACCCGTCGCTCGTGCGCTATGACGTCGTGTCAGGGAACAACGGCTATCAGGGGTATGGCTACAGAGCAGGCACCGGCTGGGATCTGACGACCGGCTTCGGCAGCCTGAACATCGCGAACCTCAACAAGCTGATCCAGACGGGCGGCTTCTGAGCCTGACGCGAAGGCCGGCGCGCGGCGGTCGTTCGCTGCGCACCGGCCGGGAAAGACTCGGACAGCGGGCGGGCGCGGAGCCCTACTCCGTCGCACGCTCGTTCGTCGCTGTCGTCGCTGTCGTCGCTGTCGTCGCGACCGACGCGACCGATGCAACCGGCGCGCCGGCCCGATGCGACGGCGCGAAGAGCCGCAGCCCGCTCGCCACGCTCGCCGCCCCGGCAAAACCCGCCCCGAGCATCAGCGCGAGCGTCGGCCCGTGACGCCCCGCGATCCCGAACGACAGCGCGACGAGCGCCGCGCCGGTCGCCTGCCCGATCAGCCGCGCGGTCGCGATGATCCCGCTCGCGCCGCCGCTGCGCTCGGGCGGCGCGCTCGACATCAGCGCCTTCAGGTTCGGCGACTGGAAGAAGCCGAAGCCCGCGCCGCACAGCATCATCCGCCAGCCGATGTCGACGACGCTCGGCGCCGCCGGCAATGCCGCGAGCGACACCATCCCCGCGCTCAGCAACGCGAGCCCGATCGCACCGAGCAATCCGGGCGGGTAACGATCGGACAAGCGGCCCGCGATCGGCGCGGCGAGCGCGACGATCGCCGACCACGGCGTCATCAGGAAACCGGTCTCGACCGCGTCGCGATGCAGGACGGTTTCGAAGTAGAACGGCAGCGACACGAACGCGAGCCCCTGCGCGGCAAACGCGCACACGGCCGTCAGCGCGGACAGCGTGAATACGGGCCGACGGAACAGGTCGACCGGCAGCATCGGCGCCGGATGCCCGGCCTGGCGGCGGATCAACAGCCAGCCGAACGCGAGCGCGACCGCGGCGGCCGCGAACACGACGGACAGCGGCCCGCGCTGCGCGAATTCACCGAGCGCGAAGATCAGCGACGCGAACGTGATCACGTTGAACAGCGCGGCGAGCGGATCGAACGCGTGCTTGCCGCGCGCCGTCTGCGGCAGCGACGGAATCGCCACGGCAAGCGCGAGCACGCCGAGCGGCACGTTCACCGCGAACAGCCACGGCCACGCGGCCACCGACAGGATCAGCGACGCGATCGTCGGTCCGACCGCGAACGACACGCCGACGACGAGCGCGTTGAAGCCGACGCCGCGCCCGAGCCGGTGCGCGGGAAACAGGTTGCGGATCAGCGCGACGTTCACGCTCATGATCGCGCTCGCGCCGAAGCCCTGCACGATCCGCGCCGCCGTCAACTGCGGCAGCGTCGCCGCGAGCGAGCAGCCGAGCGACGCGAACGTGAACACCGCGAGGCCCCCGACATACACGCGCTTGTGGCCGACGATGTCGCCGAGTGACGCGAACGGCAGCAGCGTCGCGACCATCGCGAGCTGGTACGCGTTGATGATCCACACCGACGCGGCCGGCGACGCGTGCAGGTCGGCGGCGATCGCGGGCAGCGCGGTGTTCGCGATCGCGGTGTCGAGCGTCGCGAGCGCGACGGCCAGCAGCACGGCGGACATCGCGCGCCAGTTGACGGCCGGCTCCCGGGCGCCGGCGGGGGATGCGAATTCGGACAAGATGAGGCTCGGCTGACTGACGAGCGACGCGCGGCGTCGCGGATTGAGCGGCGCGGCAACGGGCGCTCCGAGCGTGCGACGGCAACGGAACGCGCGGCACCACGAGCCGTATTGTTGCAGAGCCGCATCGAACGTGCAGGCAGCTGCTTCGTCAGTCAGCGAAACGAAAGCTTCGGCGCGCCGGGTCAGGCGCGCGGCTTCGTTGAGTGCGCAACGATTGCCGGCCCGGCAGCCGGCGCAACGTCACGCATCCACCCGCCGTTACGACACCGCGCGCCGCGCGTTGCGGCCGCGCAGCCATTCGAGCGCCAGCAGCAGGCTCGTCGAGAAGATGATCAGGATCGTCGCGAGCGCGGCGATCGTCGGGCTGATGTTTTCGCGAATGCCGGTGAACATCTGGCGCGGCAGCGTCGTCTGATCGGCGCCCGCGAGGAACAGCGTGACGACGACTTCGTCGAACGACGTCGCGAACGCGAACAGCGCGCCCGACATCACGCCCGGCGCGATCACCGGCAGCGTCACGCGGAAGAACGTCGTGACGGGGTTCGCGCCGAGCGACAGGCTCGCGCGCACCAGGTTCTGGTTGAAGCCCTGCAGCGTCGCGGCCACGGTCGTCACGACGAACGGCACGCCGAGCGCCGCATGCGCGGCGATCAGGCCCGTGTAGGTGTTCGCGAGACCGAGCGGCGCGAAGAACAGGTACATGCCGACGCCGACCACGACGACCGGCACGATCATCGGCGACAGCAGCACGGCCATCAGCAGCCCCTTGCCGCGGAAGTCCGCCTTCGTGAGGCCGATCGCGGCGAGCGTGCCGAGCACGGTCGCGACGACGGTCGCCGACGGCGCGACGATGAAGCTGTTCTTCGCGGCCATCCGCCACTCGTCCGACGCGATCAGGTTCTCGTACCAGCGCGTCGAGAAGCCCGGAATCGGATAGACGAGGAACGTGCTCGACGAAAACGACAGCGGCACGATCGCGAGCACCGGCAGGATCAGGTACAGCAGCGTCAGCACGACGAGCACGCGCAACGCGACGTACCACGCGCGCTCGACGAACGACATGTGCGGCGCGAACAGCGGCCTGGCGAGTTTCATGGTCGGCTTCCCCTTCCCGTTTTCCTGTCCCCGGCGCTCAGCCGAGGCTCACGTTGGTGCGCGTGAAGCGCCCGTACACCGCATACAGCACCAGCGTCGCCGCGAGCAGCAGCCCGCCGAGCGCACACGCCATGCCCCAGTTGATCGTCACGTTCGTGAAGTACGCGACGTAGTAGCTGACCATCTGGTCGTTCGGCCCGCCGAGCAGCGCGGGCGTGATGTAGTAGCCGATCGCGAGGATGAACACGAGCAGCGCGCCCGCGCCGACGCCCGGATAGGTCTGCGGCACGTACACGCGCCAGAACGCGGCGAACGGATGGCTGCCGAGCGACACGGCCGCCCGCTGGTAGGTCGGCGGGATCGACTTCATCACGCTGTACAGCGGCAGGATCATGAACGGCAGCAGGATGTGCGTCATCGAGATGTACACGCCGATGCGATTGAACAGCAGCGTCAGCGGGTGCGAGATCAGCCCGCTGCCGATCAGCGCCGTATTGATGAGCCCTTCGCTCTGCAGCAGCACGATCCACGCGGCGACGCGCACCAGCACCGAGGTCCAGAACGGAATCAGCACGAGGATCATCACGAGGTTCGCGCGGCGCTCCGACAGCGTCGAGATCCAGTACGCGAGCGGATAGCCGAGCAGCAGCGCGAACAGCGTGACCGCGACGCCGATCACGAACGTGCGGCCGAAGATCGCCACGTAGATCGACTGGTCGGGATCGGCCTGCACGATCTGGCCGAAGCCGTCCTGCTTGTGGTCAAGCGCGGCGAGCAGGTAGAACGGCGACAGCTGGCTGCCGTTCTTCGCGATCGCCTGCCAGTACGCGGGCTCGCCCCAGCGCGAATCGAGGTCGATGAACTTCGCGCGGGTCTGCGCGGGAGTCAGCACCGCGTCGTTGTCACCCTTCAGCGGCATCGCGCGCGCCGTCTTCGCGACGAGCGAGCGATAGCCGGGAATTTCGGTGTTCAGGCGCCGCGCGAGCGCACCCATCGCCTCGCTGTCGGCGACCTTCGTCATGTCGGCCGCGAGTGCGGCATACGCGGTATCGGCCGGCGGTGTCTTGCGGTCCCAGCCCGACAGCGCGGCCACCGTGTTCGGCAGCGCGGTCGCGATCTCCGGGTTCTGCACCGCGCGCGTGAGCAGCGTGCCGATCGGCACGACGAAGATGAGCAGCAGGAAGATCGCGAGCGGCGCGATCAGCAGCAACGCCATCGTGCGCTTGCGGGCCTCGGCGGCCTTCAGTTCGCGCTTGAGCGCGGCTGTCGACGGCGAGGAAGGAGCGATCGTCATCGTGTTCAACGGTTCTCTCCAGCCGGGCTCGATCCGGCGGAATGCCGCGCGACGCGTTCGGCGCGCCGCGCGGCAGGTTGCATCAGGACACCTGAGTAGCGGTTACTTCGTCGCCCACGCGGCGAAGCGCTGCTCGAGCTCGTCGCTGTGGTCGGTCCAGAAGCCGATGTCCTCCAGCACCGCGTTCTTGCCGTTGGCCGGCGAGTTCGGCAGGTTCGCGAGCGTCTTCGCGTCGAGCGACTTGATCGCCGCGATGTTCGCGGGGCCGTACGCGATGTGCTGCGCATACCCTTGCTGCGGCTTCGGCGTCAGCGTGTACGCGATGTACTGTTCGGCCAGCGCCTTGTTCGGGGAGCCCTTCGGAATCGCCCAGTAGTCGAGGTCGTAGATGCTGCCGTTCCACACGACCTTCAGGTTCTTGCCTTCCTTCTGCGCGGCGTCGATGCGGCCGTTGTACGCGGTCGACATCACGACGTCGCCGGCCACGAGGAACTGCGGCGGCTGCGCGCCCGCTTCCCACCACTGGATGTACGGCTTCAGTTCGTCGAGCTTCTTGAACGCGCGGTCCTGGCCGGCCTTCGTGCCGAGCACCTTGTACACGTCCTTCGTCGGGACGCCGTCGGCCATCAGCGCGAACTCGAGGTTGTAGCGCGCACCCTTGCGCATCCCGCGCTTGCCGGGGAATTTCTTCACGTTCCAGAAATCGGCCCAGCCGGTCGGCGCGGTCTTCACCTTGTCGGCGTTGTACGACAGCGCGGTCGACCACACGAAGAAACCGACGCCGCACACCTGCGGCGATTCCGGAATCAGGTCGGACTTCTTCGCGATCTTCGACCAGTCGAGCTTCTCGTACAGCCCTTCGTCGCAGCCGCGGTTCAGGTCGCCCGATTCGACTTCGACCACGTCCCAGTTGACGTGCTTCGCCTCGACCATCGCCTTCACTTTCGCCTGCTCGCCGTTGTACTCGACGGCCGTGACCTTGTTGCCGGTCGCCTTCTCGAACGGCTGGTTGAATGCGGCCTTCTGTGCGTCGCCGTTCGCGCCGCCGAAGTTGACGACCGTGAGTTCGGCCGCCGTGGCCGATGCGCCGACGACGGCGAGCGCCAGTGCGAGCGCGGTGCGACGCGCGGTAGTGCTTGCTCCGTTCATGATGGTTCCTCTCCTCTCGTGGTGGAAGTGGGCAGTTGTTGTTGACGACGTGCTGCGATAAAGCGGGAAAACCCTGTGTCAGGCGAACACGCGCAGGTGCTCGGGCGCGAATGCGAGCGATACCGGCGCGCCGGGCGAGAACGCGTCGAGCGCGCCCGTGCCGAGCGGCACCTTCACGAAGCATTCGTCCTGGCCCGGCAGCGCGCAGCGCATGCGCACGTGATCGCCGAAATAGATGAGGCTGCGCGCCTCGCCGGTCACGCGGTTGGCGGTGCTGCCGTTCATGTGCCCGTTCGCGAGGCTCATGCGTTCGGGGCGGATGCACGCGACGGCCGGCGCGCCTTCGGCCGCGTCGCCGATGCGGCGCCCGACGAGCTGCGTGCCGTCGTCCAGCCGGAATTCGCAGAATTCGCCGTCGACGCGCGCGATGGTGCCGCGCAGTCGGTTGCTGTCGCCGATGAAGTTCGCGACGAATTCGTTGCACGGCGATTCGTACAGGCGGTCGACGGTGTCGAGCTGCTGCACGATGCCCTTGTCGAACACGGCGACGCGATCGGACATCGTCAGCGCCTCGCCCTGGTCGTGCGTCACGTACACGAAGGTCACGCCGAGCTTCTCGTGCAGCGCCTTCAGTTCGTACTGCATGTGTTCGCGCAACTGCTTGTCGAGCGCGCCGAGCGGCTCGTCCATCAGCACGAGCTTCGGCTCGAACACGAGGGCACGCGCGAGCGCGATGCGCTGCTGCTGGCCGCCCGACAACTGCGCCGGATAGCGCTTCGCGAAACGCTCCATCTGCACCATCTTCAGCGCATGCGCGACGCGCTCCGCGCGCTCGGCGGCCGCGAGCTTGCGCACCGTCAGCGGATACGCGACGTTCTGCTCGACCGTCAGGTGCGGAAACAGCGCGTAGTTCTGGAACACCATGCCGATATTGCGCTTGTGCGGCGGCACGGAGTTCAGCAGTTCCCCGTCGAGACGGATCTCGCCGCCCGTCGGGAACTCGAAGCCCGCCAGCATCATCAGGCAGGTGGTCTTGCCCGAGCCGGACGGCCCGAGCAGCGTCAGGAATTCCCCTCGGTGGATATCGAGGTCGAGCGATTTGACGACCAGCGTCTCGCCGTCGTAGGTCTTCCGCACGCCGCGAAAGCTGACGATCACATCATCGGACTTCATCGTGGCTGTCCCCTTGCTGCGCGACAAACGTTTTTGAGATGGACCTACTATACGGCGCCCACGGTTCTATACTAGGGAACCATTTCAATATTCCTAGTAGGACCACTTTGGATACCGTGATCCTGGCCGACTGGCTCTCCGCCCGTCTCGACCGCGGCTCGTCCGAGCCGATGTACCGGCAACTGCTGCAGTGGATGCAGCAGGCCATTCTCAGCGGGGAATTAGGGCCAGGCACAAAGCTGCCGAGTTCGCGCACGCTCGCGGCAGACCTGTCGATCGCGCGCAATACCGTGCTGCACGTGTACGACCAGCTGACGGCCGAAGGCTACGTGCTGACGACGACCGGCAGCGGCACCTACGTGGCCGACACACGGCCGGACGCGGCCGCGATCCGCGTGCCGGGCGCCGCGCCGCCGCCGTCCGATGCCAATGCGGCGCTGCAGCAGGACGCACAAGGCGGCCTGTCGATGCGCGGCCGGCAGTTGATCGAGCACGCGGGCGTGTCGCGACGCCAGTGGGGTGCGTTCATGCCGGGCGTGCCGGACGTGTCGGAATTCCCGAGCCGCACCTGGAGCCGCCTGCAGGCGCGCCTGTGGAAGGAAGCGAATCCCGAGTTGCTGACCTATGCGCCGGGCGGCGGCTACCGGCCGCTGCGCCGCGCGCTCGCCGACTACCTGCGCGTCGCGCGCTCGGTCAAATGCACGCCGGACCAGGTGATCATCACGACCGGCATCCACCAGTCGATCGACCTCGCGGTGCGGCTGCTGTCCGACATCGGCGATCGCGCGTGGGTCGAGGAGCCGTGCTATTGGGGCGTGCGCAGCGTGCTGCAGGCGACCGGTCTCGCGCTCACGCCGGTGCCGGTCGACCAGGAAGGCCTCGATCCGAGCGCGGGCGACATGCAGCATCCGCCGCGGCTCGTGCTCGTCACGCCGTCGCATCAGTATCCGCTCGGGATGGTGATGAGCCTCGCGCGCCGCCGGATGCTGCTCGAGTACGCACGCCAGCACCGCTGCTGGATCATCGAGGACGACTACGACAGCGAATTCCGCTACGGCAGCCGCCCGCTCGCGTCGCTGCAGGGGCTCGACGACGGCGGCCGCGTGATTTACGTCGGCAGCCTCGGCAAGATGCTGTTCCCGGGCCTGCGGATGGGCTACATGGTCGTGCCGGAGCATCTGGTCGACACGTTCCGCACCGGGCTGTCGGAGCTGTATCGCGAGGGCCAGCTGATGCAGCAGGCCGTGCTCGCGGAATTCATCATGGACGGGCACCTGACTTCGCACGTCAGGCGGATGCGCACGCTGTACGGCGAGCGCCGGCAGTTGCTGATCGATGCGATCCATGCGCGCTTCGGCGACGCGTTGCCCGTGATGGGCGACGAGGCGGGACTCCATCTGGTGCTCGGCCTGCCCGACACGTGCGACGATCGCGCGGTCACGCAAAGCGCATTCGACGCGGGCGTGATCGTGCGTCCGCTGACCAGCTATTACAGCAGCCTGGACACCGCGCGGCGCGGGCTGCTGCTCGGCTACGCGTGCGTCGCGCACGAAGGCATCGGCCCCGCGTTCGACACGCTCGCGGCCACCATCGAACAGCATCTGCCGCGGCGCTTCACGCGCGCGGCATGAGCGCGTGCATGATTGCGCGCATTACTGCGCGGCAGCCGCGCCGCGGTCGAGCGACGCCGCGCGCAGCGCTTCGCCGGGCTTCGTGAACACGCGCTGCCGCAGCGCGGCGATCTGCGCGTCGCGATCCTGCGGCGACAATCCGGCCGCGCCGATCTGCGCACGCTGCGCCGCATAGTCGGCGTAGCGGCTCTGCCACGACGCGTCCTCCTGCTGCATCTGCGCGACGCGCGCGGCGGCTTCGGGGCCGAGTGTCTGCGTCAGTTGCGCGCGCATCGCATCGGGCGTCGCCGCGCTCCTCCGTAACTGCGCGATCTGGTCGATCGCGGCCTGCTGCCGGTCGGCCTTCTGCCGTGCCGCGCGTTCGTCGGCCGGCATCTGCTGCGCGAGCGCCGCGAGCCGCTCCGCCTTTTGCGCCTCCGTCAACGCAGGGTCCTGCGTAATCATCAGCCGCGCGAGATCGTAGCGCTGCCGCCACTGCTCGGTGCCGAAGAACGGCTGGCTCCAGTCGCCGAGAGTCCGATACGCGATCGACGCGCGCTGGTCGAGCGCGAGCTGGAGAGCGCCAAGATCGGACTTGTCGACCGCACCTGCCTCCGGCAGCTTCGCGAGCGCGTCGAGATACGCGCGGTATCGATGCCAGACGTCGAGCGCCTCGGGTTGCGCGACCGTGCCGTCGAGCTGGGCGGCGATCTCGCGCACGACGAGCGCATCGAGCGCGGACGCGCTCAAGTCGCTCCGCGCGGTCAGGCAGTAGTCGAAGAAATCGCGCACCGCGCGCGACTTCGCGAGGTGGCCGCCGGTGTCGAGCGGCAGCCGCGGCGCACTGGAACCGGCGAGCGGCGGCGGCAGGCCCGCACTCGCCGGCAATGCGGGCTGCGACGGCGCGGCGTTCGCGCCGCCGACGGCTGCGGCATCCGCCGACGCATGCGTCGCGTCGGCACCGCGATGCGATGCCGTACCGCCCCGGATCGCGACGCCGGCGATCGCCGCCAGCCCCACCGCGCCGTAGACCACAACGCGCCGCGCGAGCGGCGCGCGTCCTTCACGTGTCGTCATCGATCACACGCCCGCGAGCTGCAGCCGGTTCGCGTGCGTGCGGATCACCGCGACCGGATCTTCCGCATACGCGCCGCGCACGCCGAGCAACTGGTTGATCTCGTCGAGATGGTTCCACTTGTAGCTCGTGCCCAGCACCTTCCCGTACAGCGCGCTGCACTTCGACACGAGTCCGTCGTTCTGGCCTGAGCCGCGATTGATCATTACCGTGCCCGTGCCGAACAATGCGAGTGTCGACAGGTCGAGCGCATTCGCCGGATCGATCACCGGGATCGTGCTGGTATCCGTCGCGCCGGTGACGCCGAATGCGGAAACGGTCGGCTGGATCGCCGTGCCGGCCCACGAATACAGCAGGTGCGTATTGCCGCCGACGGTTTCCGTCGGCGCGCCCGTCTGGCAACTGCCCGGCGCGCCGAGGCCGGCACTCGGGTAATTCTGGTTGTACGTTGCGGCCTGGGCGGTCGTCAGCGTCTTCAGTGCGGCGAGCGCGTCCTGGTTCGTGTTGTTGCTGCTGCTCGTCAGGACGCCGAACACATTGACGAACGCGGCGATCACGGACGACGACAACCCGGTCGGATCGTAGGCGAGCACGCCCTGCACGAAATCGGCGAACTCCGAGCCGCGATGCGGCGTGCCGATCGTCGTGACCGACGCGACGAGATCGGGCGCGACGGCCGCGACATAGCGCGACGTGAGGCCGCCCTGGCTGTGACCGACCAGGTTCACCTTGGTCGCGCCGGTCGCAGCAAGCACCGTCTTCACGTAAGCGAGCAGCTGTTCGCCGCGCCCGTTCGGCCCGTCGTCGCTCTGGAACCCCGACAGGTTCGCGACGTAGACGGTCGCGCCGTGCTGCTGCAGGTCCTCCTGGATGCCGTACCAGTACTCGAGCACGCCCGCGTACTTGTCGGTGCCGGTGAGCCCGTGCACGAGGATGATCGGGTAACGCGTCGCCGCGTAGTTGTCCGCCGGCGCGGTTGCCGCCATCGCCGTGTGCGTCGTCGCGAGCGTCATCACCGCGGTCGTCCCCGCGAACGGCGCGACGCTCATCGCGCATGCCACTGCCCCTGCCACCATCCTGGAACGCATCGATCTGGCCATGCATGTTCTCCTGATTATTGTGCTGCCGGTGCGAATGAGATCGGATCGACGCGCACGGCAAGTCGCGAACGGTCGCGGGTACCGTGTGCATCGAATGCGGGAGTGAATCACACGTCGCGAACGTTTGCGCCCTGACTAGACACGGTTCTCTAATCGGTTGACGTGCCCCGCCCGTTCGGGCGGGGGCTGCATTCACGCGCGCGCATGCTGCATCGCACACGCGCGCCGCCCGTCACAGCTTCGCACTCACGCGCACCCATGCCGTGCGCCCCGGCTCCATTACCGGCGCGTTCGCCGGATAGCCGAAGCCCGCGTTGCCGGCGAGGTTGAGGTGTTCGGTGTAGGCCTTGTCCAGCACGTTGTCGACGCCGATCGAGATCTGCACCTTCTTGCTGACGTTGTACTGCGCATGCAGCGACAGCACGCCGAAGCCGGCGCTCGGACCGAAGTCCTTGCCGACCACGTTGCCTTCGTTCATCGCATAGCGATGCTGCGGCGCAACGACCCGCCACAGCCCGCCGGCCGACCATGCGCCGCGCGTGTACTCGAGCCCGAAGCGCGCCTCGAGCGGCGGCATCTGCGGCAGCGGATCGCCGCTCGTCGCGTTGCGCCCCCACGCATACGCGAGCGACGTCTCGACGCGCAGCGGCGCAACCGGCCGCCACGACACGCCGGCTTCGCCGCCCATGATCTGCGCGTTGACGTTGGTTGCCTGCGTGGTCGGGCCCATCATCCCGGCCGCGTAGTCGAACAGGATGTAGTCCTGTACATATCCCGCGTAGGCCGACACCCACGCATCGAACCGGTCGCTCTTGTACTGCGCGCCGATGTCGAGCTGCGTGGTCTTCTCCGGCTGCACCGCCGAGAACGCGTTGATCGAGCCGGCGGGCCCGCGCTTCGCGGAGAACAGCTCCCAGTAGTCGGGATAGCGTTCCGCATGGCCGATCCCCGCATACCATGTGACCGGCAGCGACGCGAGATCGCGCTCGTAGCGCACGAATCCGCTCGGCAGCACGCGCGCGCGATCGTCGTCGAAAGTCGGATTCGGCTTGCTCGCCATCATCCCGCTCGTCGTCGCACGCTTGTCGCGCGCGCTCGCGTAGTCGACCCGCGCGCCGCCGATCACGCGCGACGCATCGCTCGCATACCACGTCAGCTCGCCGAACGCACCGGCGTTCCACATCGTCGCCTGCGCATCCCACGGCTGGTCGCCGTAGTTCTGCCGCCCCATCGCCGAGCGCGCGTCGAGCCGGTTCGACTGCGCGTCGATGCCGGTCACGAGCTTGAAGTCGTCACCGAAACGGAAGGTCGCCGCCGCCCGCGCGCCGAGCGTGCGGCGCCGCACCTCGGACGCCATCCGCATCGGCATGCTGCTGGTCGGGTCGGGCTGCCGCAACGTATAGTTGTCCATCACGTGGTCGGCTTCGTTGTAATACACACGCGCCTCGATCCGGTCGAGCACGTCGCCGAGATGCCGCTTGTCGAACGACAGGCCGAACGTCTCGCGGCGGAAATGCGCGCCGTCCATCCCGCGCCCGGCGTAGCGCGCATAGCCGTCGCCGGTGCCCGCCGTCAGTTCGACGCGCGTGTGATCGTCGGGTGTCCAGCCGAGCGCCGCGTCGGCGTTCCACTTGTCCCATTGCGACGGAACGGTATTGCCGTTGCCGTCCTCGTAGTCCTGCGCATGCGCGTGGTTCGCGGTCACGCGGCCGTAGACGTCCGGCGTGCCGGCCGTCACGTCGACGTTCTGGTCGTTGCGGCCGAAGGATCCGCCGACCACGCTGCCGTCGAACCACATGCCGGGACGCTCGAAACGCGGCGTCACGCGTTCGAACAGCACGGTGCCGGCCGAGGCGCCGGGGCCGTACAGCACGGTCTGCGGGCCCTTCACGACCGTGACTTTGTCATAGCTTTCCGGCGCGATATACGAGGTCGGCGCGTCCATCCGGTTCGGGCAGGCGCCGAGCGTCGGCATGCCGTTCGCGAGCATGTTCAGCCGCGAACCGAACATCCCGCGCAGCACGGGGTCGCCGTTCGTCCCGCCGCTGCGGATCGACGTGAAGCCGGGAATCGTCTTCAGGTAGTCCGCGCCGTCGCTCGCCGGCAGCGGCTGGCGCGGCGTCTTCGGATCCGTGACGACGACGAGCGGCGTCGTCAGCGGCGACGCAACGACTTCGACGGGCGGCAGCAGCGTGGCCGCGTCGTCCGTCGGCGCACCGGCCGCACGTGCGGATTCGGTCGCGGCCGCCGCCGCGGTCATCGCGCCGACGGCGAGCGCGGGAACGGTGAGTTTCAGCATGCGCGGCACGCGCCGCACACGGGAATGGCGCGACGCCCTCGGCGCGCGCAAGGAAAGAATGGTCATGATCGAAAGCCCGAGTGACGCCCTCCACGCGGCCTCGACGGACCGCACGGATATCGGCGATGAAAGAAACGGAAGACAGCGCGTCAGGCGCGCTCGGGCGGTGCGCGTGGATACGCGCGCGGATAGCGGTCGGCGCGCGCCGCGACGGCATGCGGCGCGGCGGCGGAAACGGCATGAGCGGGGACGAAGGCGAACGACGCGGCCGCGCCGCCGATCGCGGGACTGTGCGCGAAGAAGCCGCAATAGCCGCACGCATCGAGATGCAGCATGTGATCGTGTGCGCGGCCCGCATCGGGCGCGCGGTGCGCACCATGCTCTGCACTACAGACGATCGCGTCGGGGGTGGCTGCCTGCGCGATGCGCCACTGCGACACCAGCGGCGCCGCGATCGCGAGCCAGATCGCGAACACGCCGAGCCAGGCGGTCAGGTGACGATGTCGGTGCAGCATGCGCGACGATGCGTAAGCGGAATGTAAAAGCAGCCGAGATGTTACAGAATGTTCGCCGCGATGGCCAGTCGCGCATCGGGGTAAACGGATCGGGGGCGCATGGTTGCGTCAACAACCATGCGCCCCCGGATGCTGCGCGGCTTCAGCGCGCGGCGATCACGGCGCCATGCGTCGCAGCACGTCGTCGCGCCGGATGAAGTGGTGGTAAAGCGCGGCCAGCGCATGCAGGCCGATCACGAAGTAGAACGCATTGCCGATCAGTTCGTGCGCTTCCTTGATCGTCGGCCGCAGCGCCTTGTCGGGGCCGAACAGCGTGAACGACACGCCGATCCAGTCGAGCGACACAGGCTTGCCGCCCATGTTGACCATCATGATGCCGAGCAGCGGCTGCGCGATGATGAAGACATACAGCGCGACATGGGCGAGCATCGACAGCCACTTGAGCAGCGTCGCCTGCGGAATCGGGTCCGGCACGCGGCTGATCATCCGCCACAGCACGCGCAGCACCGACAGCACGAGCACGAACGTGCCTGCCAGCAGGTGCACGTTCATCCAGAACACGCGGCTGTCGCTGCCTTTCGGTCCGCGAATCTCGATGGCCAGGTAGGCCAGTGCCACCAGCAGGAAGATGACCCAGTGGAAGAAAATCGCGGGCGAGCTGTAGCGCGTCTGTTTCGCGAGGATGTTTTTCATGCGTTGTCTCGTGTTTCTCGTGTGGTATGCGGGGAGGCCCGTGCCGGGCTGGCCGGTGCCCGGCGGCTGCCCCGATTGTAGCCTCGCGCGTGGCCGGCGTTGTGCGACCGGATCAAATATCCGACGAATCCGCGCGGCCCCGTTCCACGGTGCCGCCATATGGAAAATCCGCATCGCGCGCGTGCGCGGCTGTGGCACGATGAAGCTTTGGTGCGACGTTGCGCGGGCATCATGAGCAAAGCGATCTTCGTTGCGGCCTACCGGCTGATCGCCGCGTTGCTCGCGGTGTCCACCACGCTGCACAGCGTCGCCGGCAACTGGGGCATGCCGGCCTTCCATCTCGGCAATTACCTCAGCTACTTCACTCAACTGAGCAGCCTGTATGCAGCGGCCATGCTGGTCGCGGGGCTGTCGCGCATCACGCGCCGCGGCTCGGCCCGCTACGAATCGATGCGCGGCGCCGCCGTGCTCTACGTGCTGATCACCGCGATCGTCTACGAACTGCTGCTCGCACGGCTCGATGCGCTGCGCCACGTCACGCCGGCCCTCAACAACTGGGTCCTGCACCGGATCGTGCCGCTCGTGGTGCTGTGCGACTGGCTGTACATGGAGCCGCGCTCGCCGATCCCGTGGCGCAGCGCGGTCGCGTGGCTCGGCTTTCCGGTCATCTATCTCGGCTATACGCTCGTGCGCGGCGCGCTGGAGAACTGGTATCCCTATCCGTTCGTCGATCCGCGGCCGCACGGCTACCTGCCGGTCGCGATCCAGTGCTCGCTGATCGCGCTCGGCGCGGCAGGGCTCGCGCTGGGCATCCGCTGGCTCGGCAATCATGCGAGGCAGTCCGGCGCCGCGGCGCTCGAGGAAGGGTGAAGGCGGGAGCGTGTGCGCCGCACGGCGCACACGTCGTGAAGCGGCGCGTCAGCCGCCGTTGCGCGGCAGGAAGTTCATCGGGTCGACGACCTTGCCGTTCTGCCGGACTTCGAACTCGAACGTCGCGCGGCCGCTCGCGTCGGTGCCCATCTCGGCGACCGGCTGGCCCGCGCGCACCGCGTCGCCTTCGTTGACGAGCAGCCTGCCGTTGTGCCCGTAGGCCGTGATGAGCCCGTTGTCGTGCTTCAGGATCACGAGCGGGCCATACGCCTTGACGCCGGATCCGGCGTACACCACCCGCCCGTTGGCCGCGGCCCGCACCGAACGGTCGGGCCCCGACGCAGCGATCACGATGCCGCGCGTCTTGCCGGCCGAGAACGGCGCAGCGACGATGCCCGTGGCCGGCCATGCCAGCGAGCCGGGTTGCGCGGCCGCCGCGGACGGCTGCCCGAGCGACGTCGCGGCAGGCGGCGGCGCGACGCGCAGCACCTGGCCGGGATACACGGCATCATTCGGCGACATGCGGTTCCAGCCGGCCAGGTCCTGCACGCGCTGCCCATAGGCGGCGGCGATGCCGGCGAGCGTGTCGCCCGGATTCACGCGGTAATAGCCGGCGATCACGCCCGGCGTGGCGACCGACGCCGGCGTCGACGGCCGCACCGGCTGCCAGCTGTCGGTCCACGGCGTCATCGTACAGCCCGTCAGCGCGGCGGCCGCGGCGACGAACGCCGCCTGCGGCAACCAGCGCGCCAGCGCATCGTTGATCGGAATCGTTTTTCTCAAGGGTCCTCCCGGATTTGCGTCGTTGCGCCGCCCACCGCCCTCCGGCGTGCGACGCACGATGTCCGGCCGGACGGCCGGATCAACCAGTATCCGACCGCTCTCGCGGCCGTCAGTTTCCACAGCGGGACGTCGACGCGAACAGGCTCACCGGCCCCTTTTTCGCGTCTTTTTTACATCGTCCCGATCGGCAAAGATACCATTTGTCGCGGTCAGGACCGCGGCAGGCGCCCAAGCCCGCAACATTCTTGCGGCGTCACGACCGGGTGCCGGCGGGCTGCAGGCCGCGCCGCGCGGGGCGTCCCGCGGGCTTCGGGGTGGCCGTCCCGCGGCGGGCAGCCGTATCGCGCCCATGACCGCCCCGCTGCCGGCCGCCTCCTATACTCGGAGGTGCACCACACGTTCCAGCGATAACGAGGAGAAAACCATGAACAATGCGACGTTTCTGTCCGTGCAGCTCAACGCCGAGGATTTCGCCGGTTCCAGCGGCCTCGTCGAACTGCTCAACCGGCACCTGCTGTTCGCGACGGACGTCGCCGAAGCCGCGGACGCCCTCGTCCAGCTGGCGAGCGTCGCGCACCTGAGCGGCGCCACGCGGCACAGCGTCGAGCTGCCGGTACTCGCGATCGAGCGGCTGCGCGACGCGCTCGACACGCTGAGCGGCTACGACGAAGCGTGGCTGCAGGCGCTCGAGCCGGCCGACGCGCTGTTCCGGGACATCGGCCGCGGCCCGCGGCCGCTGCACTGACGCGGCGGGCGCCGCCAATGAAAGCAGCCCGTCGTTCCGTGATTCGGAACGACGGGCTGCATGTACTGCGTGGGGGTCAGATCAGGCCGCCCATGCGGCCGGCGATCGATGACGATCAACGACCCTTGTAGACCGGTGCACCGTCCGACACGCGCTTGACCTGCCAGCCGGTCTTGGCAGCGCCCGGAGCGCCCGATTCTTGCTGGGCGGCCGGTTGCGCACCGTAGCCGCTCGTATCGGCAGCGGCGACGTTCTGTTGCGGGTTCACGCGGGCTTCAGCTGCCTGGATGCTTGCCGGGTAGTCGGTACGGTCGCTGCCCAGCTTGTAGCCGGCCTGTTGCAGCTGGGCCAGTTCGGCCTTCACCTGCGCACGGGTGACGGGGGCGTTCTGTTGGGCGAACGAGACGGCGGGAACGGCGAGGACGGCAGCTGCAGCGAACGTTGCGATCAGCGATTTCATGATTACCTCCGGGATTTTTTTGCTCCGCCGCACACACCATGTCTGCAGCGATGGAACAAAGTTTAGTCCCGAGATCACCTAGGGAAAACCATGAAAGAGCGAAAACACTGTTTCCTCGGAACCAACAATTGCGGGATCCGGGAACGAAAAACCCTACTCAAAGAATAGAATTTCGCAACAATACCGTCCTCGCCTGCCGGTTACGACCAGTTCGCGTGGAAGCTGCCCGGCTTGTCGGTACGCTCGAACGTGTGCGCGCCGAAGAAGTCGCGCTGCGCCTGCACAAGGTTCGCCGGCAGCCGCTCGGAACGGTAGCTGTCGAAGTACGCGACCGCCGACGCGAACGCCGGCACCGGCACGCCTGCCTTCACCGCGGCCACAACCACGTCGCGCAGCGACGCCTGGTAATTCGCGGCGATGTCCTTGAAGTACGGGTCGAGCAGCAGGTTCGCGAGCGCCGGATCCTTCGCGTACGCGTCCGTGATCTTCTGCAGGAAGCGCGCACGGATGATGCAGCCCGCGCGGAAGATCTTCGCGATCGTCCCGAGATCGAGGTTCCAGCCGTACTCTTCGGACGCCGTGCGCAACTGCGCGAAGCCCTGCGCGTACGAGATCACCTTGCTCAGGTACAGCGCGCGACGCACCGCTTCGACGAACGCGGCACGATCGCCGTCGAACGGCGCGGCGGCCGGGCCCGACAGGATCTTGCTGGCCGCGACGCGCTCGGTCTTCAGCGACGACAGCACGCGCGCGAACACCGACTCGGTGATGAGCGGCAGCGGCACGCCGAGATCCAGCGCGTTCTGGCTCGTCCACTTGCCGGTGCCCTTCTGCGCGGCGCGATCGAGGATCACGTCGACGAGGTGCTTGCCGGTGTCGTCGTCCTTCTTGCCGAAGATCTTCGACGTGATCTCCATCAGGTAGCTGTCGAGTTCGCCCTGGTTCCACTCGGTGTACACCGCGCCGAGTTCGTCATTGGTCAGGCCCGCGACGTCCTTCAGCACCGAGTAGCTCTCGGCGATCAGCTGCATGTCGCCGTATTCGATCCCATTGTGGACCATCTTCACGTAGTGGCCCGCGCCGTCCGGCCCCATGTACGCGACGCACGGCTCGCCGTCCGACGGCGCCTTCGCGGCGATCTGCTTCAGGATCGGCTCGACCAGGTCGTACGCGTCGCGCTGGCCGCCGGGCATGATCGACGGGCCGCGCAGCGCGCCCTCTTCGCCGCCCGACACGCCGGTGCCGATGAAGTGCAGGCCAGATTGCGCGAGCTCCTGGTTGCGGCGGATCGTGTCCGTGAAGTGCGTATTGCCGCCATCGATCAGCACGTCGCCCTTCTCGAGCAGCGGCTTGAGCGATGCGATCGTCGCATCGGTCGCTTCGCCGGCCTTCACCATCATCAGGATCCGGCGCGGGGTCTCGAGCGACGCGACGAACGCCTCGAGCGTGTAGGTCGGCACCAGATTGCGGCCGGGGAATTCGGCGATCAGTTCGTCGGTTTTCTCGCGGCTGCGGTTGTACACCGACACCGCGTAACCGCGGCTCTCGATATTGAGTGCGAGATTGCGGCCCATCACCGCCAGCCCGATCACACCGATTGCTTGTTTGCCCATTAGTCAATTCTCCGGAAAAAACGGGGCGCGACCCGAGCCGGGCCGCGCGCACAGGCGAAAGGATAGTGGAAACCCGGCCGCGATGCGCGCTTGCGTGTCATTGCTCCGCGTGCGGCAGGCGGCGGAACACGACGCTCAGGTTGTTCGCCGGCATGTCGACGACCTCGATGCAGTCGAGCCCGCGGTCGAGGCCGAGCGCGACGACCGCCTCGAGATCGCGCACGCCCCACGACGGATCGCGGCTGCGCAACTGCTGGTCGAATGCCTCGTTGGACGGCGCCGTGTGGCGGCCTTCGCGGCGATACGGGCCGTACAGGAACAGCACGCCGCCCGGACGCAGCACGCGCGACGCGCCGGCGAACAGCGCGTCGGTGCAGGCCCACGGCGAGATGTGGATCATGTTGATGCAGACGATCGCGTCGAGTGCCGCGGCCGGCCACGACGCGTCGCGCACGTCGAATGCCAGCGGCTCGGCCAGGTTCGCGAGGCCGGCATGCGCGACCCACGCTGCGATCGAGCGGCGCGCGTGCGCGTCGGGATCGCTCGGCTGCCAGCGCAGCCCCGGCAAGGCCTGCGCGAAATGGACCGCATGCTGCCCGGTGCCGCTCGCGATCTCGAGCACGTTGCCACTAGCCGGCAGCACGCGGCGCAATACGTCGAGGATCGGCCCGCGATTGCGCTCGGCCGCCGGTGCCGACAGCCGCGCGGACGGATCGGACGAAGACGTCGGCCCGGTCACGATGCATGCTCCGGCGCGCTGCAGGCGACGCCCAGCCGCACGTTCAGCGCGTCGAGCACGGGCGCGCAACGCGCCTCGACCTTCAGCGTCAGCATCGGATCGGCGCGCGTATGGCCGAGGTTCAGCGCGGCGACGGGCTTGTCCTGCGCCTGGGCCCACACGCAGAACCGGTAGCCGGAATACACCATCAGCGACGAGCCGACGACGAGCAGCGCATCGGCCGCATCGAGCGCCTGCGACGCCAGCGCGACGCGCTCGCGCGGCACGTTCTCGCCGAAGAACACCACCGCCGGCTTCAGCAGCCCGCCACAGGCCGGGCAGGCCGGAATGCGGAACGTGTCGAGCGCGGCCCATTCGAGATGCGCGTCGCCGTCGGCGGCAGGCTCCGCCTGCGCGCCGAGCAGCTCGGGGTTGTCCGTTTCGAGCACGGCCTGGATCGTCGCGCGCGCGTGATGGGCGCCGCAGTCGAGGCACGTGACGCCGTTGATGCCGCCATGCAGTTCGATCACATCGCCGCTTCCCGCACGCTGGTGCAGCCCGTCGACGTTCTGCGTGACGAGGCGCTCGATCCGGCCGGTGCCGCCGAGCCGCGCGAGCGCGACATGCGAGCGGTTCGGCTGCGCACGGCCCACCACGGGCCAGCCGATCATGCTGCGCGCCCAGTAGCGCCGGCGCGCAGCGTCGGAACCGAGGAATTCGTGGAGCTGGATCGGCGGCGAGCGCATCCATTGACCATTGCGGTCGCGATAGCCGGGAATGCCGGAATCCGTGCTGATGCCGGCACCGGTCAGCACGAGCAGCCGCGGATGGCGCTCGACGAACGCGTGCAGCGCATCGAGCGCGGCCGGTTCGATGGCGGCGGATGAGGGGTCGGGCAAGGTGATGTCGTTCATGTCGGCGGCGCGTGATCGGGCGCGGTGGCCGCCGTGCGGCCGGCGCGCCAGCACATGATACAGAACGCCGCGCGATCCGGCCGGCGGTCCGCGCGCGACACCGGCGCCGCAAAAAAAGACGCCCATCGGCCACATGGCGATGGGCGCATCAACAATTGATCCATCGGGGTAGTGGATCAACTGACAGCACAATGTCGTCGGATCCGCCGCCGCGCCGCCGGCAGACCTTCCCCGGGACTACACCTTCGAATTCCTGATATTGCCCTGATGTTTGCGAGGATCGCCGCGCGGCACGGCGCACGGCACACGCACGCATGCATCGCGTGCGGCGCGCCTGCGTTTCGCGCGTCGGCATGACGATCCGGAAGTCATGGTCGCCCATCCGCGCGCACCGGCGGTTCATCCCCGACGGCCGACCGGCACGGGTCGGCCTCGTGCGTCACGCCTGCACGTCGTCGTTCGGAACGAACCGGATGGGTCCGGATGAAACGAAAAGCCGCGCGCTCATGTCGCCGTAATCAACGGCGATGCGAAGTCACGGGCAGGTCGGCGATTCATGTTTGCAACATGGCACGTTGCGATTCGGTCTGTTCTCATTCTCTTGTCCCCGTCTTCGATGTGTCCGACCTACTGAAGCGATGGCCGTGCCCCTACTGCGCCGGCGATCGCGCTCACGGCGCATACAGACATGCAAGGAGCGCACCATGCTTCGCTGTGCAAGGCCGCGCGGGCCTTGAAATGACCCCGATGCAAATCGCACGGCGACAGACAGGCGCGAACGTTTCGAAAGTGAAACGATGGGAAACGGCCCGCGCGATCGATCGCGCCGGACACGACGCCGGTGTTGCACGCATGTGACGCGTGCGCCGGCGGGGCGTTTGCGCCTGTTCGATGCCGACGATCCGCTTACAGTCGCCCGACCCTGGCCGCGCACGCATGGTCGAACGCGCTCGTCGAACCTGCGAGCGCGGCCTGCAACCACGGACAGCACCCTGCTCGCCGCAAGACCGACCACCACGCGCTGAAGTACGTCTATGCCGATTGATTGCCCGATGACCGAAGGCGCCGATCATGCCGGAACCGCCGATACCGCCGATGCCGCCGCGCGTCGCAGGCGGCGCGCAAACACGTTAGCATTCGGACACGGTGCGGCGCGCGCACCGGCTTCGCCCCGTCTCCAAGGAATGGACATGACCCTGCCCGCCTCCGGCCGCGCCGACGTCGCACGGCGCGTCTTCTCGGCCGAGCGGCTGTCGATCGGCCTGACGCTGCCGCTGCTGCGCAGCGGCCATACCGTCGCAGATTTCAACGAGCAGCTCGACCTCGCGGCGCTGGCCGATTCGCTCGGCTTTCGCGCACTGTGGGTTCGCGACGTGCCGCTGAACAGCGCCGATTATCCCGACCCGGTCGGACATCTCGATCCGTGGGTGCTGCTCGGCGCGCTCGCGTCGCGCACGCGCCGGATCGTGCTTGCCAGTGGCGCGATCGTGCTGCCGCTGCGTCATCCGCTGCACATCGCGAAAGGCGCGCTGTCGGTCGCGACGCTGTCCGGCGGGCGCTTCATCCTCGGCCTCGGCTCCGGCGACCGGCCGCCCGAATATGCGGCGTTCGGCGTCGACGCGCAAACGCGGCGCAACCGGTATCGCCGGCATTGGGACATCGTCGCGGCCGCGCTCGGCGTGCCGTCCCGCGTGCTGCCCGACGAGACGCCGCCCGACGCGCCCGACTTCACGCTGCTGCCGCACGGCGACGACGCGGTGCCGATGCTTGCCGTCGGCTCCGGCGGACAGAGCGTCGACTGGATCGCACGGAACGCGATCGGCTGGATGACCTATCATCGCGACCCGGACACGCAGCGCGCTCGTTATTCGATGTGGCGCGCGGCCGTCGACCGGCTCGCACCGCCGGGCTTTCGCGCGTTCGGCGTATCGATGCGGCTCGATCTCGATGCGAATCGCGATGCTCCGCCCACCGCGCTGCCGCTCGGCTACGCGACCGGTCGGAATGCGCTCATCGACATCCTGCGCGACATGCGGGCAGCCGGGACGCACCACGTCACGCTGAATCCCGGTTCCGACCGGTCCGTGCGCGAGGTCATCGAGGAAATCGCCGAGCATGTATTGCCGGTCTTCCACGACCATCAGGGTTGATTCATAAGGAATCCAGAATTCCTTGTCCATGGCCCCATAGCCGAAGCCGTGGTTGGCAACGGATCGATTCACCGGCGAGCACGTTTCGTTCCCGATCTTGCGCTTGCGCCGGGACCGCATGCCAACACCCCGACGACCTGCCCGCATGACGGATCGTGAACGGCCGGCCCGAGACACCGCCACGCGGAAGGAACCGCACGGCAGCGCGCAAACGCCCGCACCGCTTGCCGCATGCCCGATTCGAATATTCGTCGATGGAACTATCCGGTTCCGATGGCAATCATGTTAACTTCCGTCCATCGTCCAGACCGGCGGGCCACGTTCCGATGCGCGCCCGCACGCCTACCCATGCGATATTTCCTGCTCGGCTGGCTGCTCGCCGCCATCGTATCGACCGCCCACGCGGCCGCCCCTGCCCCGGCCGCCGCATCGGCCGCCTCCGGCGCCGTGCCCACGCTGACGCCGCAGCAGGCGCAGCAGGCCCTCTCCGTCCTGCAAAACCCGCGCGAGCGCGAGCAGGTCGAAACGACGTTGCGCGCGATCGCGGCCGTCGGCGTGCTGAGCACGCCCGCGCTTGCGGCGAGCGCCGCGGCGCCGGCCAGCGCGGCATCGGCTGGCGCCGCTGCGGCCGCACTCACGACGAACGGGCTCGCGTCGATGCTCGTCCGGCAGGGATCGCGCTGGGCCGGTGAAATCGGCGGCGCGCTGAACGAATCGCTGCGCTCGCTGCTCGACGTCGGCTCGGTCGGCAACTGGTGGCACGAGCGGCTCGTACGCGCCGACCAACGTACCGATCTCACGCGCGCGATCTTGATCATCCTCGCCGTGCTCGTGCCCGCGCTCGCCGTCGAATGGTTCGCGAAGCGGCTGCTGCGGCGCGCGCTGGCCGCGCTGAGCGCGCGCCGCACCGAATCGGCGGGCCGGGCCGACACCGATGCCGATGCCGATGCCGATACCGATGCACCTGAACCCGAACCGCCCGGTCCCGGCGATCCCGCTTCGACGCCGGAACCGGCCGCCTCCGCTGCCCGCGTCGACGGCACCGACACGCCCGATACGTCGTCGCAAGGCCGCGGCCACGCGCGGCGCCACACCACGCTGCTGCGCCGGATGCCGCGCGCGCTGGTCAGCCTCGCACTGCGGGTGGTACCGCTGCTGGTATTCGTCGGCATCGCGAGCCTGACGATGTCGGTCCTCGACGGCGCCGGCACGCCGACCCAAACAGCGCTCGAATCGCTGATCGACATCTACGTGATCTGCCGCCTCGTGACGATCGTCAGCCGGCTGTTCTTCCAGCCCGACGCGCGGCAGCTGCGGCTGCTGCACATCAGCGACGCATGGGCCGCGTTCGCGCAGCGCTCGATCGCGCGGATCGTGATGGTCGTCGGCGCCAGCACGGCCGCGGTCGAGATCGCCGCGAGCTTCGGCCTCAGCGACGCCGGTCACGTCGCGCTGCTGAAGGCGGTCGCGCTCGTCGGCCACTTGATGATCTCGGCGCTGATCCTCCGGTGCCGCCAGCCGGTCGCCGCGCGTATCCGCGCGGCCGGCGAAGACCGGCCGGCCTTCGCGATGGTCGGCAACGCGCTCGCCGACGCGTGGGCGCCCGTGTCCGTGTTCGTCGTGATGGCGTTGTGGTTCGTGTGGGCGCTCGACGTCCACAACGGCTACCGCGTGCTGATCACGCTCGGCGGCCGCTCGATCGCCGTGATGATCGGCATGCGGATCGTATCGATCGTCGTGTTCGGCGCGCTCGCGCGGGTGTTCCAGCGCCGCGACGACGACCGCACGCTCGTCCACCTGCACGCGTACCGCTACTACCCGCTGGTGCGCCAGGTCGTGTCGGCGGCGATCGCCGTCGTGACCGTCGTGCTGCTGCTGCAGACCTGGGGCGTGCCGATCTTCCACGCGTTCGCGACCGGCACGATCGGCCATCGGCTCGCGTCGGCGCTGATCACGATCGCGATTGCAGCCGTCGTCGCGCTGATCGTCTGGGAAGCCGCGAACATCGCGATCGAGCGCCGCCTGCAGCAATGGACACGCGAAGGCAACCTCGTGCGCGCGGCGCGGTTGCGCACGCTGCTGCCGATGCTGCGTTCGCTGCTGTTCATCATGATCGCGCTCGTCGTCGTGCTGACCGGCCTCAGCGAAATCGGCGTGAACATCGGTCCGCTGCTCGCCGGCGCCAGCATCTTCGGCGTCGCGCTCGGCTTCGGCTCGCAGAAGCTCGTGCAGGACTTCATCACCGGGATCTTCCTGCTGATGGAGAACGCGATGCAGGTGGGCGACTGGGTCACGCTCGCCGGCGTATCGGGCACGGTCGAATATCTGTCGATCCGCACCGTGCGGCTGCGCGCGGGCGACGGATCGCTGTACACGATCCCGTTCAGCTCGGTGACGACCGTCAACAATACGAATCGCGGGCTCGGCAATGCGGCCGTCAAGGTCAGCATCGCCTATGGCCAGGACATCGATCGCGCGATCGCGACGCTGAAGGAGATCGGCGCCGCGTTGCGCGACGATCCGGATTACAAGGACGGCATCCTGTCGGACTTCAGCTACTGGGGCATCGACCAGGTCGACGGCGCGACGATCGCGCTGACAGGACAGATCCAGTGCAAGGACTCGTCACGCTGGGGCGTGCAGCGCGAATTCAATCGGCGGATCGCGGTGCTGTTCCGCGAACGCGGAATCCGGATCGCGAATCCGCAGCGCAGCCTCGTCGCGTATGACGAAGGCTCACGGCCCGTCGCGCCCGAGAACGATGAGAACAGCGACCACGCCGCAGGCACGCCGGCCGCCGAACCGCCGCCGCCCGTTGCGCCGGAGCGCAAGCCGGACTGATCGTACGGATGCCGCTGGCGCGACCACCGCGGGTCGCGCCGTGCGGGCGCCATCGAACGACGGATAGCCGCGCTCAACGTGCGGCGGTTTTCTTCGCGCGCCGAACGCGCTTCGCTGCGTTCGCCGGCGTGGCCGGCTTCGCGCCGGCATCCCGCTCGCCGCCCGCTGCACCGCCCTGCGCATAACGGGCTGACAACCCGCTCCGATATCGCGTGGACGGGCCGCCTCGCAAGGTGTCGAACGACGAACCGGACGCGACAGCGCGTGCAGCCGCATCGATTCGTCCGACGAAGTCACCTCGCGCCGCCCTGCCCCATTCCCCCGCCTTGCCGGTTCTTTCGCCGTCTCCATCGAATCTCCATCTTCCCGCATAAAAGACGCCAACCAAGCGCCGCACACTCCAGCCCGTCAAAGCAGGCAGTGGGCTGCCTGCGCTTCCTGGAGTCGCTATGAAGAATCAACAACGATGCCGCTACGGCGCCGCCAGTGCGCTGACGGTGGCCCTGCTGGCGGGTTGCGGACCCGCAGAGCAGCAGGCAGCCGCGCCGGCCACGCCGGTCGCGGCGATGACGCTGGCCGCCGCACGCCTCGACGTGACCGAGGATCTGCCGGGCCGCGTCGCGGCCGTGCGGGTCGCCGAAATCCGGCCGCAGGTCAGCGGCATCGTGCAACGCCGGCTGTTCGAGCAAGGCACCGAAGTGCGCGCCGGCCAGTCGCTGTTCCAGATCAATCCCGCGCCGTTCAAGGCCGACATGGACACGGCCGCCGCGTCGCTGCAACGCGCGCAGGCCGCGCTGGAACGCGCGAAGGTGCAGACGGCGCGCTTCAAGCCGCTCGTCGAGGGCGACGCGATCAGCCGCCAGGTGTACGACGACGCCGTGTCGCAACGCGACCAGGCCGCCGCCGACGTCGCGCAGGCCCGCGCGACGCTTGCGCGCCGCCAGCTCGACCTGAAATTCGCGACCGTGGAAGCGCCGATCGCCGGCCGCATCGACCAGGCGCTCGTGACCGAAGGCGCGCTGGTGTCGAGCGGCGATAGCCAGCCGATGGCGCTCATCCAGCAGATCGACCAGGTCTACGTGGACGTGCGCCAGCCGGCCGCGTCGCTCGACGCGCTACGCGGCGCGCTCGCGGCACAGCCGCGGGCGGCGGACAGCAACGGCCTGCCGGTCGACGTGCTGCGCGACGACGACACGCGCTACGACGCGCGGGGCCGCATGCTGTTCTCCGGCGTCAACGTCGACCCCGGCACCGGTGACGTGCTGCTGCGCGTGCTGGTCGACAACCCGAAGCGCCAGTTGCTGCCGGGCATGTACGTGCGCGCCCGCATTCCGCGCGCGCACTACGCGGACGCGGTGACGGTGCCGCAGCAGGCCGTCGTGCGCGCCGGCGGCAAGCCGCAGGTGTGGGTGCTCGACGCGAAGGGCGCCGCGCATCTGAAGGCCGTCGAAGTCGGCGAGCTGACGAACCGCAGCTATCGCATCAAGTCGGGCCTGCAGGCCGGCCAGAAGATCGTCGTCGAAGGGATGGAGCGCCTGGTCGACGGCGCGCCTGTCGCCGCGGCCGACTGGAAGTCGCCTGACGCGGCCGTCACCGCGTCCGCGCGCTGAGTCGGGAGGAGTCACGAGTCATGGCTGAATTCTTTATCCGCCGCCCGGTCTTTGCGTGGGTGATCGCCCTCTTCATCATCCTGATGGGGCTGATCGCGATCCCCCAGCTGCCGGTCGCGCGCTACCCGTCGGTCGCGCCGCCGTCCGTCACGATCACCGCGAACTACCCGGGCGCCACGCCGCAGACGATGAACGACGGCGTGCTGAGCCTCATCGAGCGCGAGCTGTCCGGCGTCAAGAACCTGCTGTACTTCGAATCGTCGGCCGATACGTCCGGCGCCGCGCAGATCACCGTGACGTTCAAGCCCGGCACCGATCCGGAACTGGCGCAGGTCGACGTGCAGAACAAGATCAAGTCGATCGAACCGCGCCTGCCCGCGGCCGTGCGCCAGAACGGGCTGATCGTCGAATCCGCGTCGTCCGGCTTCCTGATGCTGATCGGCCTGCGCTCCGACAACGGCCGCGTCGACGAAGGTGCGCTCGCCGACTACATGACGCGCAGCGTTTCCGAGGAGCTGCGGCGAGTCGACGGCGTCGGGCGCGTCCTGCAGTTCGGCTCCGAACGCGCGATGCGCGTCTGGGTCGATCCGCAGAAGCTGATCAACTTCGGCCTGTCGATGAGCGACCTGACGAGCGCGATCGGCCAGCAGAACGTGCAGATCGCGCCGGGCAGCCTCGGCGCGCTGCCCGCGCTGCCGGGCCAGCGCGTGACCGTGCCGCTCACCGCGCAAGGCCAGCTCACGACGCCGGAAGCGTTCGCGAAGGTCGTACTGCGCGCGAACGCGGACGGCTCGAAGGTCGTGCTCGGCGACGTCGCGCGCGTCGAGCTCGGCTCGCAGAACTACCTGTTCGTGAGCCGCGAGAACAACCAGCCGGCCACCCTCGCCGGCATACAGCTCGCACCGGGCGCCAATGCCGTGAAGACCGCCGAGGCGATCCGTGCGCGCATGGCCGAACTGAGCAAGTCGATGCCGTCCGGCATGTCCTACTCGATCCCGCTCGACACGTCGCCGTTCGTGAAGATCTCGATCGAGAAGGTGCTGGCGACGCTGCTCGAGGCGATGGTGCTCGTGTTCCTCGTGATGTACCTGTTCCTGCAGAACGTGCGCTATACGCTGATCCCGGCCATCGTCGCGCCGGTCGCGATGCTCGGCACGTTCGCGGTCATGCTGCTGACGGGCTTCTCGATCAACGTGCTGACGATGTTCGGCATGGTGCTCGCGATCGGCATCATCGTCGACGATGCGATCGTCGTCGTCGAGAACGTCGAGCGCCTGATGGCCGAAGAAGGGCTGTCGCCGAAGGACGCGACGTCGAAGGCCATGAAGGAAATCACCGGCGCGATCATCGGCATCACGCTGGTGCTGACCGCCGTGTTCCTGCCAATGGCGATGGCGAGCGGTTCGGTCGGCGTGATCTACCAGCAGTTCACGCTGTCGATGGCCGTGTCGATCCTGTTCTCCGCGCTGCTCGCGCTGACGCTCACGCCAGCCCTGTGCGCGACCATGCTCAAGCCGCTCGAACCGGGTCACCACGAGAAGCGCGGCTTCTTCGGCTGGTTCAACCGCCGCTTCGAACACCTGACGAACTGGTACGAGACGCGCGTCGGCCGCCTGGTCGGCCGCACGGGCCGCGTGATGCTGGTGTTCATCGCGATCTCGGGCGCACTGGTGCTCGGCTTCCGCAGCCTGCCGTCGTCGTTCCTGCCGGACGAGGACCAGGGCTACTTCATCACCAGCTTTCTGCTGCCCGCAGACGCTACCGCCGAGCGTACGCATGACGTGGTCAAGACGCTGGAGAAGCATCTTGCTGCGCGTCCGGCAATCCAGTCGAGCATTTCCGTGATCGGCTACGGCTTCTCGGGGCAAGGTCCGAACGCGGCGATCAACTGGTCCGTGATGAAGGACTGGAAGTACGGCGGCGGCTCGTCGACCGTGGAGGAAGGCATGCTCGCGCAGCAAGCGATGGCCGGTGTGACCGAAGGCACGGTGATGAGCCTGCTGCCGCCGGCGATCGACGAACTCGGCAACAGCTCGGGCTTCTCGATGCGCCTGGAAGACCGCGCCAATCAGGGCGCCGCGGCGCTCAAGGCGGCTGAAGTCAAGCTGCTCGAACTTGCCGCGCAAAGCAAGATCGTGACCGGCGTGTACCCGGACAGTCTGCCGGCCGGCACGAGTGTCCGGCTCGAGATCGACCGCGCGAAAGCGGAGGCGCTCGGCGTGTCGTTCACGACGCTCAGCGACACGCTGTCGACCGCGATGGGCTCGACCTACGTGAACGACTTCCCGAACGCGGGACGCATGCAGCAGGTGATCATCCAGGCCGACGCGTCGGCGCGCATGCAGCTCGACAACGTGATGAAGCTGTACGTGCGCAACGCGGCCGGCGGCATGGTGCCGCTGTCCGAAGTGGTTCGCCCCGTGTGGACCGAGACGCCGCTGCAGATGGTGCGCTTCAAGGGCTACCCGTCCGCGCGGATCTCGGGCGCTGCCGCCCCGGGCCAGTCGAGCGGCGCAGCCATGGCCGAGATGGAACGTCTCGCGGCGCAACTGCCACCGGGCTTCGCGGTCGAGTGGACCGGCCAGTCGCTGCAGGAACGCCAGTCGGCGTCGCAGGCGCCGATGCTGATGGTGCTGTCGATGATCGTCGTGTTCCTGGTGCTCGCCGCGCTGTACGAAAGCTGGTCGATCCCGCTGTCGGTGATGCTGGTGGTGCCGCTCGGCCTGCTCGGCGCGATCGGCGCGGTGCTGCTGCGCGGCTTGCCGAACGACGTGTTCTTCAAGGTCGGGATGATCACGGTGATCGGCCTGTCCGCGAAGAACGCGATCCTGATCGTCGAATTCGCGAAGCAGCTGCGCGAGGAAGGCAAGGGATTGATCGAGGCGGCCGTCGAAGCGTCGAAGCTGCGCCTGCGCCCGATCCTGATGACGTCGCTCGCGTTCGGCCTCGGCGTGGTGCCGCTGATGATCGCGACCGGCGCGAGCGCCGAAACGCAGCACGCGATCGGCACCGGCGTATTCGGCGGCATGGTGACCGCCACGGTGCTGGCGATTTTCTTCGTCCCGGTGTTCTTCGTGTTCGTGATGAGCATCCAGGAACGCATCGGAGCATGGCGCGCCGCGCGCCGCAAGCCCGACGCGCTGCATATCGAACAACAAGGTTGATGCCATGCGATTGCTTATTCTTTCCGCTGCGGTGTGCGCCGCCCTCGCGCTGTCCGCCTGCTCGCTGACGCCGGCGCTGGTGAAACCCGCGCTGCCGGTGCCGACCGCCTATACGGCCGCCGCTGCCGCCGACCTGCACGCGAACGTGGCCGATCTCGGCTGGCGCACGATGTTCGGCGATCGGCGCCTGCAGCGCCTGATCGAGGTTGCGCTGCGCAACAACCGCGACCTGCGGCTGGCCGCGCTGAACGTCGAGGCCGCCGAAGCGCAGTACGGCATCCAGCGCTCGGCGCGCCTGCCGTCGATCGACGCCGGCGCCAGCTTCACGCGCCAGCGCACCGCGGCCGACCCGCAGTCGAATCCGCCGCTGCTCGAATCGACGCAGAACCGGTACGGCGTCGACCTCGGCATCAGCGCGTTCGAGATCGACCTGTTCGGCCGCGTCAAGTCGCTGTCAGACGCGGCGTTCGCGCGCTACCTCGCGACCGATCACGGCCGCCGCGCGGTGCAGATCGCGCTCGTCGGCGCCGTGGCGGACGCGTACTTCGCGGAGCGCCTCGCGCAGGAGCAGCGCACACTCGCCGAGCGCACCCTCGGCGACTGGCAGCAGTCGCTCGATCTCGCGCGCCGCCTGAAGGAAGCGCACCAGGCGAGCGGCGTCGACATCGCGCAGGCCGAAGGCCAGGTCGCGAACGCGACCGCCGACCTCGAAGCGCGCACGCGTGCCGTCGAGCAGGCGCGCAACGCGCTGCGCCTGCTGCTCGGCAGCGAGCCGCCGAAGGACCTGCCGGACCCGCTGCCGCTCGAACAGCAGCCGGTCATGACGCAACTGCCGGCCGGCCTGCCGTCGGCGTTGCTGTTCCGCCGGCCGGACATCCAGCAGGCCGAGCAGAACCTCGTCGCGGCCAATGCCGACATCGGCGCGGCGCGCGCCGCGTTCTTTCCGCGGCTGTCGCTCACGTCGTCGATCGGCTTCCTGAGCCCCGCGATGGGCAGCCTGTTCGCCGGCGGCCAGAACGTGTGGAGCTTTGCGCCGCAGGTCACCGTCCCGATTTTTCAGGGCGGCCGGCTGCGCTCGGAACTGCGTCTCGCGGAAGTGCGCAAGTCCAGCGCCGTCGCCGAATACGAGCGCTCGATCCAGACCGCGTTCCGCGAAGTCGCCGACGGCATCGCCGGACGCGAGACCTTCGGCCGGCAGATCGAAGCGCAGACGCGCGTGGTCGCATCGGCCGAGCGCCGCACCGACCTGTCGAACCTGCGCTACCGCGCGGGCGTCGAGGGGCGGCTGGAGCTGCTCGATTCGCAGCGCCAGCTGTACGCGGCGCGGCAGGCCTTGCTCGACCTGCGCCGCAGCGAACTGTCCAATGCCGTCGCGCTCTACAAGGCGCTCGGCGGCGGGCTGACGGATACCGACGTCGCGCCGTCGACCAACGTGGCGCAGCAACGATGAGCGCGCTGATCCTGATTGCGGAGGACGAACCCGACATCTCGGACATCCTCGACGCCTACCTGACGCACGACGGCTATCGCACCTACCGCGTCGGCAACGGGCAGGCCGTGCTCGACGTGCAGCCGCACCTGGTACCCGACCTGATCCTGCTCGACGTCAAGCTGCCGGGCCGCAACGGCTGGGACGTGCTGACCGAACTGCGACGGCGCTGTACGACACCGGTCGTCGTCGTCACCGCGTTCGACCGGGACATCGACAGGCGGCAGGCGCTGGACGCCGGCGCTAACGACTACATCGTGAAGCCGTTCGACCCGGCCGAGGTGGTCGCACGCCTGCGCGCGATCCTGCGTCGCGCGCGCACGCCGTCGGCCGTGCACGTGCTGCGGGTCGGCGACCTGGAGATCGACACCGACAGCTATCTCGTCCGCGTGCGCACGGAATCCGTCGAGGTGCCGGTGTCGCTCACGCTCACCGAATTCCGGCTGCTTGCGCACATGGCACGTGCGCCGAGCCGCGTGTTCACGCGCGGCGAACTGCTCGATGCCTGCATGGCCGACGAGAGCGCGATGGAACGCACGATCGACAGCCACCTCAGCCGGCTGCGCAGGAAGCTCGAACAGGCCGGCGCGCGCGGCATGCCCGACGTGATGCGCGGGGTCGGTTACCGGTTGCGGGGCATGCCGTGAACCGGCCGGCGACGCCGAGCCGGCAAATCGGGCGGGCGATCGTGCTGCTCGCGATCGTCGCCGTGCTGGCGGCCGGCGCCGCCGTGTCGATCAGCGACGCGTTGCGCCATCCGGCCGGACCATCACGCGACGCGATGCACCACGACGCATTCACGTACCCGGTGCTCGCGGCGCTGCTGCTGGCCGGGCTGCTGGCGGCGGCCGCCGACCTGTGCCGGCTGATTCGCCAAGCGCTCGAAGCGCTCGACTCGGCCGCGCACGCTGCCGGCCGGATCGTCGCCGACGATCTTTCGGTGCGCGCGGTTTACCGCGACGGTTGCCCGAGCGCCATGTCGCAATTCATCGAGGACTTCAATGCCATGACCGTTCGTCTCAAGCACGCAACTGCCTACGAAACGACCTCGCCCGCCGATGCGGACCGCATCGTGCGCGCCCCGCTTGCGGAACTCGAAGCGCGGCTCGACGAGATCAAGACACTTGCGTCGGCAAGCGGCGACGCGCCGGACGAACGCCTGCTGCACTGTGTCGACGGCCTGTTCCGGCTCGTCGACGACCTGCAGGCCGTCGAGCGGCACGACACGCCGAAGCTCGAGCTTCGGCGACGGGAGCGCCGTTGAAGTTTCCGTGCGAATGGCAGACCGGATTGCGTTACGCATTCGCCGGCGAGCGCCCTGCGCGACGCGTGACCGGAGCAGCCGGCGTCTGCGGCTCGAATGTTTCCTCCACAACCATTCGCTCATTACGAATGGAATCGTCAATTATCCGGCGCGCCGATCCGCCATTACATCCGATAGCGTCTTTGAAAATTACAAAATACCCCGCAACTTTTCAAAATCATTTCAGCTTATTCAATTTAATTTTGTTTCATATAATCAGAAAAAGTTTGACACCGAACTTTCGTTCTTGATACCGTCCGATTCAAGCAATCTGACGAATTGCCCACCACGCAATCGATTCCGCTCGACGCATTGCGCTTGCGCCGCACCGAAGTTCTCGCCGCCGACCGCCTCTTCTTCCGTTGGCGCATGCAACATCCCGATGCATTTCATTGGGCAGCTGCCGTCCGGCAGCAGGCCGAAGGATCGAACCGAATGAGCAGGACACCAAAACTGTTGCTCTAGTCATCCCGCCTGCATCAAGCCCGCTGGCGCGGCCGCCCTGCATCGCGGCGCAGCGCCTCCATTGCCGAGCATTCCAGCATTTCGCCCCCGGAGGATCACCACCCTTGCGGATCGGGCGAAAGGCCCCGTCGCGTCCGCGCCATCCACGCGAGCGCGGCGGATATCGGCGGCGCACGATCCGCGCCGCTGTCGACCGTTGTTGTTCGTGCCGTTCGAGGTTCAACCGGAGGGGTAATTCAACATGAATCAGGTTGCAGACAAGAAACAAAAGCACATCCGCATCGTCAAGCTCGCCTTCGCCGCCGCGGCAGCCGCTTCGTTCGGCATGGCGACCGTCCATGCCGCACCCGCCGCCGGCTGGACGGAAACGCGCACCAAGGGCTTCCTGCCGCTCGTCCAGCAAGGTGAAAGCAGCAGTACCGCCGGCGCGCCGGCGGCCAGCACCGCCGCCGCTGCCGCGGCTGCCACCGAGATGGCGCCCGGCGAATCGGTCGACATCGTGCTCGGGCTGAACCTGCGCAACGAAGCGCAACTCGACCAGTACCTGCACGACCTGCATACGCCCGGCTCGCCGCACTACAAGCAGTTCCTCACGCCGGCGCAGTTCGCCGCGCAGTACGCGCCGACCGACCGGCAGGTCGCCTCCGTCGTCGCGCACCTGCGCCAGGCCGGCTTCGTCAACATCATGGTCGCGCCGAACCGCCTGCTCGTGTCCGCCTCCGGCTCCGCGGCAACGGTCAAGTCGGCGTTCCGCACGACGCTCAAGCGCTTCACGCGCAACGGCCGCAGCGTCTACGCGAACACCGATGCCGCGCAGGTGCCGAACGCGATCGGCGGCATCGTCGGCGCGGTGCTGGGCCTGCAGAACGTCGAGCTCATGCACACCGGCGCGGGCAGCAAGCCGCAAGGCAACACCAGCAACCTGACGATCCCCGCGGGCGCGTCCGCGGTACCGCACAACCCGACGGAATTCTCGCCGCTCTACGGCGGCGACGGCACGCCGACGGCCTCGCAGACCACGGTCGGCATCATCGCCGAAGGCGATCTGTCGCAGACCGTCAGCGACCTCAACACGTTCGCCGCGAACAACGGTCTCGGCACGATCAGCAGCAGCGTCGTGCAGACGGGTCCGTCAGGCAGTTCGTACACCGATACATCCGGCACCGTCGAATGGAACCTCGACAGCCAGTCGATCGTCGGCGCCGCCGGCGGCAGCGTGAAGCAGGTCGTGTTCTACGTGGCGCCGTCGATGACGCTCACGGCGATCACCGCCGCGTACAACAAGGCGGTAAGCGACAACGTCGCGAAAGTCATCAACGTGTCGCTCGGCGTATGCGAATCGTCCTCGTACAGCACCGGCTCGCAAGCGACCGACGACACGATCTTCAAGCAGGCCGTCGCGCAGGGGCAGACCTTCTCCGTATCGGCCGGCGACCACGGCGCGTACGAATGCGCGAGCGGCACGCCGTCGCGCTCGACCTACACCGTGAGCGAGCCCGCGACGTCGCCGTACGTGATCGCGGTGGGCGGCACAACGCTGTTCACCAACACGTCGACCAATGCGTACAACAGCGAAATCGTATGGAACGATCCGGGCTGGCAACCGGGCACCGTGTGGTCGACGGGCGGCGGCTACAGCAAGTACGAAGCCGCGCCGGCGTGGCAATCGTCGAGCCTCACCGGGTCGACCAAGCGCGCGCTGCCGGACGTCGGCTTCGACGCTGACCTGCGCACCGGTGCGATCCTCGTGGTGAACGGCCAGACGTCCGACACGCTGTGGGGTTCGGGCTACCTGAACAACGAAGGCGGCACGAGCCTCGCCGCGCCGATCTTCACCGGCATCTGGGCGCGGCTGCAATCGGCGAACAACAACGCGCTCGGCTTCCCGGCGTCGAGCATCTACAAGTACTTCCCGAGCAATGCGGCGCTGCTGCACGACGTGACGTCCGGCAACAACGGCAGCGGTACATACGGCTACAAGGCGAAGGCCGGCTGGGACGCGACGACGGGCTTCGGCAGCGTGAACATCTCGAAGCTGAACGCGTTCATCCAGGGCACGTCGGATTTCGCGCGCTGATCGTGCGATGAGCCGTGCGGTTCCGGGTGCGGGTCGTTTTGCGCGCCCGGAACCGTGTTCGCGGCAATGAGCGCAACGCGTCCCGATCGACGACGACCATCGGCACACGCCGCCCGCGTCTGTCGCGGGCAAGCGAAATCAAAGCTGCGATTCGATCGGAAACAAGCCGAGAAACCACACTTCCATGCGCCGCGCCGCCGACACCTCCGGCTCGTGATCGAGCTCGGTCACCTTCCCGTCCGCGTCGGTCTGAATCCACTTGAGCCGCCCCTTCCCGGCCGGGTCGGTCCTCGCTTCGACGCGCCACGCGATTCGATCGAGCCGCGGCACCAGGTCCGTCGCGACTTCGGATGCAATCGCCGGGCTCTCGCAGTAAACGCCGATCTCGGTATTGAGGTTCAGCGAGCGCGGGTCGAGATTCATCGATCCGATGAAGATGCTCTTGCGATCGAACACATACGTCTTTGCATGCAGCGACGCACGCGACGAGCCGATGATGACCCGCTTCGAGATGCTCTTGTCGCCGGAGGGGCGCCGCTCGTAAAGCCGCACGCCGGCTTCGACGAGATCGCGCCTGTAGCGCCGGTAACCCGCGTGCACGGCCGCGACGTCGGTCGATGCGAGCGAGTTGGTCAGGATCGTCACGCTCACGCCGCGCGCCGTGAGCGTGCGCAGCCGTTCGACCATCTCCTTGCCCGGCACGAAATACGGCGACACGATCAGCAGTTCGTGCTCGGGCCGCAACGCGAGCGCGCGCAGTTGCGGCATCAGGTGCCCTTCGCTGTCCTTCGGGGCCCGTGCGATCTTCGCCGGATCGTCGTACAGGACCGTCGCGCGCCCCCACGACAGATCCGTGCCCTGGCCATGCACAATCTGGTCGAGCCTTTGCCGGGCCTCGAGCACGTACGGATTGTCCTCCATCGCGCGCAGGTAATCGCGCAGCCGTTCGCGCTCGCGGTCGAGGCCGCCGGGCGCCGCGTCGTGCCCGACCAGCGCATCGACCGGATATGCATACGGCGAATTCCAGAACGTATCGAATTCGGTCGAGATGTCCTTCACGACCGGGCCGTGCACGACCACGTCGAGATCGCCGAACTCCAGCATCGACGACGCGCCGAAGTACTCGTCGCCGATATTGCGGCCGCCGACGATCGCCGCCTGGTTGTCCGCGATCATCGCCTTGTTGTGCATGCGCCGGTTGACCCGCGAGAACTCGAGCACCGTGCCGATCTTCTTGAAGTGGCGTGTGGCGACCGGATTGAAGAGCCTGATCTCGATGTTCGGATGCGAGCTGATCTCGAGCAGCTTGCGGTCGTCCGCGTTCGTCCCGAGATCGTCGAGCAGCGCGCGCACGCGGACCCCGCGATCGGCCGCGCGGATGATCGCATCCGCGAGCTCGTGCCCGGTCAGGTCGTCGTGCCAGATGTAGTACTGAAGGTCCAGCGAGCGGTCCGCGCGATCGGCGAGCAGCACGCGCGCATCGAGTGCATCGACCGGGTCGCGCAGCAGATGAAACGCATCCTGCCCAGGATGGGTGGCGGCCTGCTGGCGGAACGCCGCGCCGAGGCGCGTGTTTTCGGTATCGGAGAACGCATGCGTCGGCGCGCGATCAGCCTGCGGCGGCAGGCTGGCGCACGCGGCAAGCATCAGCAACGAGAGAATCGCACTCCACGAACGCAACATGATCATGATGGCCACCCCACTGTCGGGCGAAGTCTGTTTGTGTTTGTTCTGGCTGCCGGACGGGGCGCGGCGCTGGTCTCCGGCGTGCGCGTTCGACGAATCCCGAGCGTGCGCGCCGGTCGCGCCACAGCATACTTCGATTGATATCGGGACGGCACGCTCTCCGTGTTTCCCCGGTGGCGGCGATACGACATGCGACGCCGATGTGAACGATCGAGACCACACACTCGATGGACGCAGCGCGCTTCGACACTTGTGCAGCGTCGTGGCCCTGCACCTTTACCTAGAACGTATGGCGAAGGCCCACCGTGGTACCCACCGAAGTTCCGGGCACCTCGTGCAAAGCGCCATTGATCGACAATCCCGTGTTCATCTGGCAGAGCTGGCTCATGTCGAAAAAGATCAGGTTGGCAAAAGAGTCGCCAGAAAGCAGGCAAAAAAACGGCATGCCAGGCATGCCGTTTCGGGGATCGGACCGTGCGCCGCGAGGCTCGATACCTCTGTCCGGCGCTCGGTGCGAACAGCAACGCGTGTTAGTTCGGCAGCGCGTAAGCGATCACGTAATCGCCGAGCTTCGTGCCGAAGGAGCCGTGGCCGCCTGCGGCGATCACGACGTACTGCTTGCCGTTGATCGAGTAGCTCATCGGCGTGGCCTGGCCGCCTGCCGGCAGACGGGCTTCCCAGAGTTGCTTGCCGTTGTTCACGTCGAACGCGCGGATGTAGTTGTCCGCCGTTGCGCCGATGAATGCCACACCACCGGCCGTGATCATCGGGCCGCCCAGCATCGGCATCCCCATCTTGAACGGCAGCGGGATCGGCGAGCTGTCACGCACCGTGCCGATACGCTTCTTCCAGACGATCTCGTTGGTCTTCAGATCGATACCGGCGATGTAGCCCCATGCCGGTTGCTTGCAGGGCAGGCCAAGCGGCGAGAGGAACGGGTTCAGCGTCACGCCAAACGGCACGCCGTACTGCGGCTGGATACCCGATTCCGTACCGCTCCCCTTGGCACCCGATGCCGGTTCGATCGGGTTGCCCGGACCGCGTGGGATCAGACGCGACACGAACGGCAGCGCAATCGGGTTGGCGATGGCGATCTGACGATCGGTGTCGAGCGCAATGCCGCCCCACTCGAACATGCCCAGGTTGCCCGGGAACACCAGCGTGCCTTGCAGCGACGGCGGCGTGAAGGTGCCTTCATACCGCAGCTTGTGGAACATCACGCGGCAGACCAACTGGTCGTACATCGTCGCGCCCCACATGTCCTTGTCCGTGAGCAGGTTCTTCGGACGGAACGTGAGTTCGGAAAACGGCTGCGTCGGCGAGGTACGGTCGCCAGGCGCGGCGCCTTGCGGCACCGGCAGTTCCGGAGCCGGCACGACGGTTTCGCCGGTGCGGCGATCGAGCACGAACAGGTTGCCGGTCTTGGCCGGCCCGTACACGACCGGCACGGTCTTGCCGTCCTTGGTCGTGATGTCGGCGAGCGTCGGCTGCGACGGCATGTCCATGTCCCACAGATCATGGTGAGCGGTCTGGTAGAACCAGGCCAGCTTGCCCGTCGAGGCGTGCAGCGCGAGCAGGCCGCTTGCATATCGCTCCATTTCCGGCGTACGGTCGCCGCCCCAAATGTCCGGCGTGCGCACGCCCATCGGCAGATAGACGATATCGAGCTTCGCGTCGTAGGCGGCGGGCGCCCATGAGTTCGGCGAGTTCCAGGTGTAGTGCTCGCCCGGGCCCGGGATATGGTTCGGGTCACTCGCGCCCGGATCGAACGCCCACAGGAGCTGGCCCGTGCGCACGTCGTAACCACGGATCACGCCCGACGGTTCACGGTTCGAGAAGTTGTCTTCCACCGCGCCCGCTACGACGATCACCTTGCTGGTGACAACCGGCGGCGAAGTTGGCTCGTACATACCCGGCGTGGTGACCGGCATGGCGTGCTGGAGATCGAGGTCGCCATTGCTGCCGAAGCCCGCGCAGCGCTCGCCTGTCAGTGCGTCGACCGCGTACAGGTGGCCGTCGTTGACCGGCAGGTAGATACGGCGCGAGCACGCCCCCGTAGCCGATACGGCAGCGTCGCTTGCCGGTGCGGCGGCCTGCGGCGCCGAAGCAGCAGCGTCACTAGCCGGAGCAGCCGTTGCCGATACATCGGCGCTCGCCGTCAGATCGACATACGACACGCCGCGGCAAGTCACGTGCTGGAACGACGGATCGGTCTTGAGCTTCGGATCGAAGGTCCACTTGAGCGCGCCGCTCTGCGCGTCGAGCGCGAAGAGCTTCTGGTGCGGCGAGCACAGGTAGAGCAGATTGCCGATCTTGATAGGCGTGACTTCGTCGGTGATTTCACCCGGATCGTTCGGGCCTTTCATGTCGTTCGTGCGGAACGTCCAGGCCACCTGCAGGTTCTTCACGTTATCCCGCGTGATCTGCTGCAGCGGCGCGTAGCGCGTGCCTTCCTGAGTGCGGCCGTACGCGGGCCAGTCCGAGGCGTCAATGCCGTTGGCGTTCGCGGCGGGCGAACCGACAGACGAAGCCATCGTGCCATTGACCGTCTGCGGATCGTTGAAGCAGGCGTACACGAGCACGCCCGCCCAGATCACGAGCGCGCCGACGAGCGACTGAACGCCGAGCTTGCGCGGCGCGTCGAGACGCCAGCTCACGAGCAGCAGCAACCACACGCCGAACACGACGAGCACGCCCGAGCGCGGCGCGAGCGCCCAGAAGTCGGGACCCGACTCCCACAGCGACCAGATGGCAGTGCCCACGAGCACGAGCGCGTAGAGCACGAGCGCAGTGGGACTGCGGCGATACAGCAGCCACGTGACTGCCAGCAGCACGATGCCGGTCACGACGTAATACGCCGAACCGCCGAGCGAGAGCAGGTACGTGCCGCCTATCAGCAGAAAGAGCGATGTAAGCGCGATAAATAGTAGCGTTACGACGCCGATGAACCCCGGCGATGATGATTCGCTTGATCTGGTCATGATGATCTCAACCTTCTTTTGAGGACGGCGCCAGCATCGCTTGTCACTCGATGCCTGTGGCGAGGCTCGCCCGCGCGAACACCGGCGAGTCGTCCAGCCATTGCGCTATGCCCGCAGTGGCCGGCTGTGCGGAAAACGCTCCGCGAAAAGGCCTGTTGCTTTAGAAGACGTGCATCATCCCGACGTACGCGCCGGTTTGCCCTTCGCCCATGTTCGGACGGGTCGGTGAGCTGGAAGCTGGAATCGCGAGCCGTCGCAAACACCGAGGAGTTGCCGTTCTTGCTGTTGTCCACGTGAGCGATCGTGCCGTACAAGAAGGTGCGCTTGCTCGGATTATAGGTGGTAGCGAGTGCGTAGAGCATTGCGTGGCTACCCGGATCGGGCGAAGCGTCGCCGCTGCCTTCGTCGACGTGGATATGGAAGCCCGCGGACGTCACGGCCCAGCGCGGCGTCACCCGACCGCAAAATGAGAAGAACTCTGAACAAACAGGGGCCTAGTCACGTAAGCAAAGCAGGCGTCACCGACAGCGTGGTGCCCGGCTCAATGCCCGGCGGCAACGCCCGACCCTGCAACGCAGGTTCGACCGTCTTGCCGTCGGCGCCGGTGGCCTCGAGCGTGTAGACCAGCCGGCAGTCCTCGATCGCGGCACCCTCGCCAAACATCGTGCGCGATGCTTGCGTCGTCGAATAGCGGATCGCCGCCGTTGACAGCAGCAGCGCCTCGAGATCCTCGCGTCCGTAGATTGCTTCGGATGCCTTACGCAATCCGTCGAACAGACATTGCGACAGATCGTGCGGCGTCGTCAGCGTCTTCGTGCGCACCACCTTGTCGCTGTCCATCACGCAAATATCGGTCAGTGTGCCGCCGTTGTCGATGTTGATCAGGCGATGCCGCCCAGGCCCGGCGCTTGCCCGCCTTCACCCCGCCGCCGAGATCCTCGGAGCCTTTCAGGCCGAACAGCGACGGTGTCATGCCGCCCGTCACCATCGAAAACTGATGGCCAGCGTTCTGCCCGGTCGCGGGATTCACGCTCTTGCTCGTATAGAGAATGCCGGCGTCGACGATGTCCGAGGTCACGGCCGGCATCCACGGTGCCATACGTGCATCAGGCGCCGCAGAAGGCGCCCGGACCGAGCTGGGCGCCCGATTCTCCAGAAACGAAAAAGCCGGCCCACTGGGCCGGCTTGTCGCGTCCAATCGCGGTCGGTTGCACCGCGTAGAAACTTTCGAAGAAAGCGAATCTGGTGGGCCCCCCGGGAGTCGAACCCGGCACCAACGAATTATGAGTTCGCTGCTCTAACCAAGCATGAGCTAGGGGCCCAGACGGGAAGCAACCTGTGCTACACGCCACCCCGGCAACGAAGCCGGGCCGGCATTGTAACAATAAAGCCGCTAAAGAGGACAAACGCCACCGGCATCACGCGGATACCGGCGGCGTTCGCAAGTGAGACGCTGGAAATCAGTTCCCTTCGAGGAACGACTTCAGCTTGTCGGAACGGCTCGGGTGACGCAGCTTGCGCAGCGCCTTGGCCTCGATCTGACGGATCCGCTCGCGGGTCACGTCGAACTGCTTGCCGACTTCTTCGAGCGTGTGATCGGTGCTCATCTCGATACCGAAGCGCATCCGCAGCACCTTCGCCTCACGCGGCGTCAGCGAATCGAGCACGTCCTTCACGACGTCGCGCATGCTGGCATGCAGCGCGGCATCCGCCGGCGCGACCGTGTTGTTGTCCTCGATGAAGTCGCCGAGATGGGAGTCGTCGTCGTCGCCGATCGGCGTTTCCATCGAGATCGGCTCCTTCGCGATCTTCATGATCTTGCGGATCTTGTCTTCCGGCATCTCCATCTTCTCGGCGAGCGTTGCCGGATCCGGCTCGAGACCGGTTTCCTGCAGGATCTGCCGCGAGATGCGGTTCATCTTGTTGATCGTTTCGATCATGTGAACCGGAATACGGATCGTGCGCGCCTGGTCCGCGATCGAACGCGTGATGGCCTGGCGGATCCACCACGTCGCATAGGTCGAGAACTTGTAGCCGCGACGGTATTCGAACTTGTCCACCGCCTTCATCAGGCCGATGTTGCCTTCCTGGATCAGGTCGAGGAACTGCAGGCCGCGGTTCGTGTACTTCTTCGCGATCGAGATCACGAGACGCAGGTTCGCCTCGGTCATTTCACGCTTCGCCTGACGCGCCTTCAGTTCGCCGGCCGCCATCTGGCGGTTGGTTTCCTTCAGGTCCTTCAGCGGCAGCACGACGCGCGCCTGCAGGTCGATCAGACGCTGCTGCTGTTCGCGGATCGCCGGAACGTTACGCGACAGGACCGCGCTGTACGGATGGCCTTCGGCCGTGATCTTCTCGGCCCAGTCGAGATCCGTCTCGCTGCCGGGGAAGCGCGCGATGAATTCCGAACGCGGCATGCCGCACTTGTCGACGACGATGTGCAGGATCTGACGCTCGACCTGACGCACTTCGTCCACTTGCGCACGCAGCGTGTCGCACAGACGCTCGACGGTACGCGCGGTGAAGCGGATCGTCATCAGTTCGGTCTGGATCGTTTCCTGCGCCTTCAGGTAGGACTTCGACTTGTAGCCTTCCTTCTCGAACGCGCGGCGCATCTTGTCGAACCACTCGCTGATCTGCGAGAACTTGTCGAGCGATGCGCGCTTGAGGGCTTCGAGCTGGGCGGCATTGGCCGACGCCTGCGCGGCACCGTCGTCCTCCTCCTCTTCCTCTTCTTCCTCTTCCTCTTCGGCTTCCTCGTCCTCGTTCTCGATCGCTTCCGCTTCCTTCGCGGAGAAACCGTCCGTATCGGCGGAGTCCGAAGCGTTCGGATCGAGCAGGCCGTCGACGAGCTCGTCGACGCGGCTCTCTTCGTTCGCGACGCGCTCGGCCATCGCGAGGATGTCGGCGATCGTCGTCGGGCACGCGGAAATCGCCATCACCATGTGGCGCAGGCCGTCCTCGATCCGCTTCGCGATCTCGATTTCGCCTTCGCGCGTGAGCAGCTCGACCGTGCCCATCTCGCGCATGTACATCCGGACCGGATCGGTCGTGCGACCGAATTCCGAATCGACGGTCGACAGCGCAACTTCCGCTTCTTCTTCGACTTCATCGTCCGACGACGCGGCCGGCGCGTTGTCGTTCAGAAGCAGCGTTTCCGCGTCCGGAGCCTGCTCGTAAACCGCCACGCCCATGTCGTTGAACGTGCCGATGATGCCTTCGAGGGCTTCGGTCTCGGTGAAGTTGTCCGGCAGGTGGTCGTTGATTTCGGCATACGTGAGGAAGCCGCGCTCCTTGCCGAGCTTGATCAGCGCGCGCAGCTTCACGCGGCGCTCTTCGAGCTCCTCGGCCGTGCCGGGCGTGCTCGTCGCGAACGCTTCCTTCAGCAGCGCCTTTTCCTTGGCGCGACGATCGCGCACCTTGGATTTGCCCGGGGCAGCCGCGGCTACGGGCTGCTCGTCGCTCTGATTTGCGTCGTCATCGACGGATACTTCGTTCAGCTTTTTGGTCATGGAGTTCGCCGTACCGGCTATATCGACTCGCGGCTGCTGGACGACAGCCGGTTGAACCGTGGGTGCATGAGTAGTACGTACTGCCGTTTCGTCCGCGGCGGCAGTCGTGTCCCTTGCGCTTTTCGCACTTGCCCGCTTCGCCGCCGGCTGGGCCGGCCCGGAGTCGGGTCTGGCGGCAGCCCGTGTTCTGGCTGCCGGCGCCGGCGCAGCCTGAGCAGTGCCGGCCGCGGTTTTCTTTCCTGCAGGGGTTGACGTGGCTGAAGACGTTGTCCTGGTGGAAGAAGCAGACTTGGCCGCTGTGACCTTGGTGGTCGGCTCCGTCGAGCCCTTGCCTGCTGCTTTCTTTCCGCCTGTCGTCTTTGCCATCGCGAATCTCGCCTCTGCTTAGAAAACAAACCGCTGGAAACCTTATATTATAGCACGCTGGGGCGCCCTCTCTCAGCGCCCCGGCCGCCTACAGCCCGAGCCGACGTTTCATGTCGGTTCGCTGCTGGTTCAATTCCGTCAATTCGGCCAGTTCCTCGGGTGTGAAGGTCGATTGCCGCGCCAGCCGATCGAGCCGGTCGCAGCAGGCGTCATAGCGCATCTTGAGCACCGCGGCCTGCAGTTCCTCCCCCGCGATCCGTTCCTGTTCACGCTGCCGCTCGGGCACCGTCTCGTCTTCCGGATTCTGTAACAGCAAATCGCGGACGTTTTCATCATAGTCCAGAATTTCGCGGAAGATTTCCTCGTAAGTCGCGCCGTTCGAGGAGGTCCGCAGGACATCCGTCAGCAGCCGGAACTCCGCGCCGTCGCCCAGCGCACGCGCATGCTCGACGACTTCGGCGAACAGCTCGCCGATCCGCGGCAGCGCGCGCAGGGTCGCAAGCTGTTCGTCGTCGAGCTGCGACGCGATCCGCGGATGCATCACGAGCGTACGCAACGCGCGCTTTTCGCTGTCCGTCACGCGCCGCCGCTCGCTGCGCGCGGGCGCCTGGCGCGGCGGCGCCGCGATGCGCGCATCGACGTCCGACAACCCCGCGACTTCCTCGAACGGGATATCGAGACGGTCGGCGAACATGTGCATGATCTGCGCGCGCAACGCGTTCGCCGGCAGCGCCTGCAACAGCGGCTTCGCGTCGAACAGCGCCTTCGCGCGACCTTCCGGCTGATCGAGCGCCTTGCCCGCAATTGCTTCGTTCAACAGAAATTGCGACAGCGGCATCGCACGCTCGACCTGCTCGGAGAATGCGTCCGCACCGAATTCGCGTACATAGCTGTCCGGATCGTGCTCGGCCGGCAGGAAAAGGAATCGGATCGTCCGGTTGTCGGCCGCATGCGGCAGGCACGCTTCGAGCGCACGGCGCGCCGCGCGCCGGCCGGCCGAGTCGCCGTCGAAGCTGAAAATGACCGTGTCGGTCTGGCGCAGCAACTTCTGTACGTGGATCGGCGTGCATGCCGTGCCGAGCGTCGCGACCGCGTTCGGGAAGCCGAGCTGGGCGAGCGCGACGACGTCCATGTAGCCTTCGACGACCAGCACGTACTTGCGCTCGCGGATCGCGAGGCGCGCCTCGAACAGCCCGTACAGTTCGCTGCCCTTGTTGAACAGCGGCGTTTCAGGCGAATTCAGGTACTTCGGCTCGCCGCTGCCGAGCACGCGTCCGCCGAACCCGATCACCTGCCCCTTCACGTTGCGGATCGGGAACATGATCCGCTCGCGGAACCGGTCGTAGCGTCGCGCCACGCCCTGCGCGTCGGTTTTCTCGCTGACGATCACGAGCCCCGATTCGACGAGCGAGTCGTCGCGGTAGTCCGGGAACGCCGTTTCGAGGTTCTGCCAGCCGTCCGGCGCATAGCCGAGCCCGAAGCGCGCGGCGATCTCGCCGGTCAGGCCCCGGTTCTTCAGGTACTGGATCGCGACGGTCGCGCCACGCAGTTGCTTGCGGTAGTAGTCGCACGCGGCGGACATCACGTCGGACAGCGCGGTCGCGACCGATTTCGACACGGGCGCCGGATAGTCGCCGCCACCTCCCCCACCTCCGCCGCGCATCGACGGCTCGTGCGGCACGGTCAGCCCGACCGACTGCGCGAGCTCCTGCACGGCTTCCGGGAACGTGAGCCCCGCATGCTCCATCAGGAAGCCGATCGCCGTGCCGTGCGCGCCGCAGCCGAAGCAGTGATAGAACTGCTTGGTCGGGCTGACGGTAAACGACGGGCTCTTCTCGTTATGGAACGGGCACAACCCCATGAAGTTGGCGCCGCCCTTCTTGAGCTGCACGTACCGGCCCACCACGTCGACGATATCGACGCGGTTCAGCAAGTCCTGCAGGAACGAATGCGGAATCACCGTGGGATCGAGCGAAAAAAAGACAATACGACGCCCCGGCGCACGCGCATGCGACGCGCCGGGAAGCGGGTTTTACTTCGACAGCGCGGCCTTGACCTGCGCGGAAACGGCCGTCATGTCGGCGCGGCCTGCGAGCTTGCCCTTCAGCACGCCCATCACCTTGCCCATGTCCTGCGGGCCGGCTGCGCCGGTTGCCGCGACCGCGGCCTGGACTTCGGCGGCCACTTCGGCGTCCGACAGTTGCGTGGGCATGTAGGCGCCCAGCACCGTCAGCTCGGCCTGCTCCTTCGCGACGAGATCGTCGCGGCCGGCGGCCTGGAACTGGCTGATCGAGTCCTTGCGCTGCTTGATCATCTTGTCGATCACCGCGGTGATGCCCGCGTCGTCGAGGGTCACCCGATCATCGACCTCGCGCTGCTTGATCGCGGCCATCAGCAGGCGAATCGTCGCCAGACGCTCGCTTTCCTTCGCGCGCATCGCGGCCTTCATGTCTTCGCTGATCTGCTCTTTCAAACTCATCTTGCACCCGGGATGGAAACGTGACTTCGACGCCCGCGAACGGGCGTCAACACAAAAACCCGCTTGGGACTAAGTCTCAAGCGGGTTGCTCGAATCCGGCATCGGCGACTCGCGGCCCCGGAACGAGGCCGATCGTGCGGAGGTCGCCGGTGCGCCGCTCAGCGAACCGCGCGGCGCTCAATCGTTCAGTACAGCTTCTTCGGCAGCGTCTGGCTGCGGATCCGCTTGTAATGACGCTTCACCGCAGCAGCCTTCTTCCGCTTGCGCTCGGCGGTCGGTTTCTCGTAGAACTCCCGCGCACGAAGCTCGGTCAGCAGACCGTTCTTCTCGATCGTGCGCTTGAAGCGACGCATGGCGACTTCGAACGGCTCGTTTTCTTTAACGCGAATGATCGTCATGATCCGACACGAATAAAGGTTTGCAGGGAAGATTTACGAGTATAGCAGAGCGTCGTGCGAAGACATAAGGGCCGGGTCCCGTCAACGGCAGGCCACGCAGCCGTATCAGGCGCCGCGCGAGAACTCCGCCGCCGCCTGCCCGGCCGCCGTGCCGGACGCCCATGCCCACTGGAAGTTGTAGCCGCCGAGCCAGCCCGTCACGTCCACTGCCTCGCCGATGAAGAACAGCCCCGGCACCCGCGCGCTCATCATCGTCGCCGACGACAGTTCGCGCGTATCGACGCCCCCCTTCGTCACCTCGGCCTTCTTGTAGCCCTCGGTGCCGTTCGGCGTCAGCGTCCAGCCGGACAGCGCGTCGCCGATCTGGCGCAGCGTCTTGTCGGGCAGGTCCGCGAGCCGCGCGTCGGCCGCGACGCGGTGCGTGTCGAGCCAGACGTGGGCGAGGCGCGACGGCACCCAGTCCGCGAGCAGCGAGCCGATCTGGCGCTTCGACGTGCGCTTCGCGTCGAGCAGGTCGGCCACCGCGTCGCGCTGCGGCAGCAGGTCGATACGGATCGGGTCGCCGGAGTGCCAGTAGCTGGAGATCTGCAGGATGCCCGGGCCCGACAGGCCGCGATGGGTCAGCAGCAGGTCCTCGACGAATTCGCCGCCGCGCTTCTTGTCGCCGGTCGACACGCGCACTTCGAGCGACACGCCGGACAGCGCCGCGAACGGCTCCCAGTCCTGCGACGCAAAGGTGAGCGGCACGAGCGCGGGCCGCGTATCGACGAGCTTGTGGCCGAACTGCTTCGCGAGCCGGTAGCCGAAGTCGGTGGCACCGATCTTCGGGATCGACAGGCCGCCGGTGGCGACGATCAGCGCGCGTGCGCGGATCGGCCCCGCCTGCTGCGTGTCGAGCGTGAAGCCGTCGGCCGGCGCGTGGCGCACCGCGTCGACGACCACCGGCCGGCGCCAGGCGATGCCGCCCGCGTCGCATTCATGCTTCAGCACGTCGATGACCGCGTCGCTGCCGTGATCGCAAAAGAGCTGCCCCTTGTGCTTTTCGTGCCAGGTCACGTGATGGCGCTTGAGCAGCCCGAGGAAGTCGCGCGGCGTGTAGCGCGCAAGCGCCGAGCGAGCGAAATGCGGGTTCGACGACAGGTAGTTGTCGGGGCCCGCATGGAGGTTCGTGAAGTTGCAGCGGCCGCCGCCCGAGATGCGGATTTTCTCGGCGAGCCGCGGCGCGTGGTCGATCAGCACCACGCGGCGGCCGAGTTGCCCGGCGACCGCGGCGCTCATCATCCCGGCGGCGCCCGCGCCGATCACGGCGATGTCGTAAGTTTCCATGGCGCGGATTGTACCTGTCCGGCCGCGCGCCCGGGCCGCACCCCGGCGGCGGCTGGCCGTCGCCTGCTATAATTTACGGTTACGTTTACCTTCTTGCGGCGCGCTCGATGCAGCGTGCCCCGCCCTGACCCATGCTCGTTCTCGGCATCGAAAGCTCCTGCGACGAAACCGGCCTCGCGCTCTACGACACGCAGCGCGGCCTGCTCGCGCACGCGCTCCATTCGCAGATCGCGATGCACCGCGAATACGGCGGCGTCGTGCCCGAGCTCGCGTCGCGCGACCACATCCGCCGCGCGCTGCCGCTGCTCGAGGAAGTCATGGCGCAAAGCGGCACGCGCCGCGACGACATCGACGCGATCGCATTCACGCAAGGCCCCGGCCTCGCCGGCGCGCTGCTGGTCGGCGCGAGCATCGCGAATGCACTCGCGCTCGCATGGAACAAGCCGACCGTCGGCATCCATCACCTCGAAGGCCACCTGCTGTCGCCGCTGCTCGTCGACGAGCCGCCGCCGTTCCCGTTCATCGCGCTGCTGGTGTCGGGCGGCCACACGCAACTGATGCGCGTGACCGACGTCGGCGTGTACGAGACGCTCGGCGAGACGCTCGACGACGCGGCCGGCGAAGCGTTCGACAAGACGGCGAAGCTGATCGGCCTCGGCTACCCGGGCGGCCCGGAAGTGTCGAAGCTCGCGGAAACGGGCACGCCCGGCGCGGTCATGCTGCCGCGCCCGATGCTACATTCGGGCGATCTCGACTTCAGCTTCAGCGGCCTGAAGACGGCCGTGCTCACGCAGATGAAGAAGTTCGAAGCGGCGAAGCTGGAAGGCGTTGCGCTCGAGCGCGCGAAGGCCGATCTCGCGCGCGGCTTCGTCGACGCAGCCGTCGACGTGCTCGTCGCGAAATCGCTCGCCGCGCTCAAGAAGACGAAGCTCAAGCGCCTCGTGGTCGCGGGCGGCGTCGGTGCAAACCGCCAGTTGCGCGCGGCGCTGTCGGCCGCCGCGGTCAAGCGCGGCTTCGACGTGCACTACCCCGATCTCGCGCTCTGCACCGACAACGGCGCAATGATCGCGCTCGCCGGCGCACTGCGGCTCGGCCGCTGGCCCGAGCAGGCGAATGCGGACTACGCGTTCACGGTGAAGCCGCGCTGGGATCTCGCGTCGCTCGCACGCTGAGTCGCGCGGCACGGCGCTGCACAACGTCGCTCGCACCTGCACGCGCCGGACGGAAAACAAGAAGGCCGCTCGATTCGAGCGGCCTTCTTCATTGCAGCGGCAATACGACGCAGTGCCGCAGCGACGCGACGTTACGCCGCGTGTCGCTTGTCGCGCTCGATCAGCGCATACGCGCTGTGATTGTGGATCGATTCGAAGTTCTCGGCTTCGAGCACGTAGGCGATCACGCGCTCGTCCGCGTCGAGACGCTGCGCGACGTCGCGCACCAGATCCTCGACGAACTTCGGGTTTTCGTACGCGCGCTCCGTCACGAACTTCTCGTCCGGACGCTTCAGCAAGCCCCACAGCTCGCACGACGCCTCTTCTTCCGCGATGCGGATCAGCGCCTCGACCGGCAGGTCGGCCGCGAGTTCGGCATCGATCGTCACGTGCGAGCGCTGGTTGTGCGCGCCGTACTGCGAAATCTTCTTCGAACACGGGCACAGGCTCGTCACCGGCACGAGCACCTTCAGGAACAGGCGCGCTTCGCCGTTGCGGCTTTCGCCCGCGAGCGTCACTTCGTAGTCGAGCAGGCTCTGCACGCCCGACACCGGCGCCGTCTTGTTCACGAAGTACGGGAACGTGACCTCGATGCGGCCGGCCTCGGCTTCCAGCTTCTCGAGCATCGACGCGAGCATCGCGCGGAAGCGCTCGACCGTCAGCGGCGCACGGTTCTCTTCGAGCAACGCGACGAAGCGCGACATGTGCGTGCCCTTCTGATCGGCAGGCAGGCGCACGTCGAGATTCCAGACGCCGACGCTCGGCTGCACGTCGCCGCTCTCGGTGCACACCGTCAACGGATGCCGGACCGCCTTCACGCCCACGCGCTGAATCGGAATCTGGCGGGTATCCACCGTGCTCTGCACGTCGGGCATCACGAAGGCGGGATTCATCTGGTTCATCTTGTTCAATCCTTGTAAGCCGCGCGTTCGACGACGCGCACGCCGCGTCACGCGGCAGCCGGAAAAGCAACATGGGCCCGCAGGCCCATGTTTTCCGCATCAATGTAGACCGGTTGCGCCAGTCGCACCGACGCCGCCCGCAGGCGGCGCCAGCTTATGCGACGCGCTTCGCCTGATCGGCGACATCGGCCGCCGGGCTCAGGAAGCGTTCGCGAATCGATTTCGCGATGCCCGCGCCGTCGAGGCCGCATTGCGACAGCAGCTTCGCGGGATCGCCATGATCGATGAACTGGTCAGGGAGGCCCAATTGTATTACGGGTCGGATAACCCCACTCTCCATCAGGGCTTCGACGCAGGCCGAGCCCGCACCGCCCATCACGCAGCCTTCCTCGACCGTGACGAGGTAGTCGTGCGTCTCGGCGAGTTCACGCACGAGCGCCGCATCGACCGGCTTTACGAAACGCATGTTCGCGACCGTGGCGTCGAGTTCCTCGCCCGCCGCGAGCGACGGCGCGACCATCGTGCCGAACGCGAGAATCGCGACGCGCTTGCCTTCCGGCTGCGACGTACGGCGACGCACTTCACCCTTGCCGAGCGGGATCTCGGTGAATTCCTTCACCGTCGGCACGCCGGTGCCCGCGCCGCGCGGATAGCGCACCGCGGTCGGGTTCGGCTGCTGCAGCGCCGTGTGCAGCATCTGGCGGCACTCGTCCTCGTCGGACGCGGCCATGATCGTCATGTTCGGGATACAGCGCATGAACGCGAGATCGTATGCGCCCGCGTGCGTCGCGCCGTCGGCGCCGACGAGGCCCGCTCGGTCGATCGCGAACACGACCGGCAGGTTCTGCAGCGCGACGTCGTGGATCAGCTGGTCGTACGCACGTTGCAGGAACGTCGAGTAGATCGCGACGACCGGCTTAAGGCCTTCGGTTGCCATGCCGCCGGCGAACGTCACCGCGTGCTGCTCGGCGATGCCGACGTCGTAGTAGCGATCCTTGAAACGCTTCTCGAACTCGACCATGCCCGAGCCTTCGCGCATCGCGGGCGTGATGCCGACGACGCGCGTATCGCGCTCGGCTTCATCGCACAGCCATTCGCCGAATACTTGCGTATAAGTCTTTTTCGCGGGCGTGGCCGACGGCTTGATGCCTTCTGCCGGGTTGAACTTGCCGGGGCCGTGATAGAGGACGGGATCCGCTTCGGCGAGCTTGTAGCCCTGGCCTTTCTTCGTCACCACGTGCAGGAATTGCGGGCCGCGCAGTTCGCGGATGTTCTGCAGCGTCGGGATCAGCGAATCGAGATCGTGACCGTCGATCGGGCCGATGTAGTTAAAGCCGAACTCCTCGAACAGCGTGGCCGGCACGACCATGCCCTTCGCGTGCTCCTCGAGCTTGCGCGCGAGTTCGAGCACCGGCGGCGCCACGCTCAGCACGCGCTCGACGCCCGCACGCGCGGCCGCGTAGAAGCGGCCCGACATCAGGCGCGCGAGATGGCGGTTCAGCGCGCCGACCGGCGGCGAAATCGACATGTCGTTGTCGTTGAGGATCACGAGCAGCTTCGCATCCTCCGACACGCCCGCGTTGTTCATCGCCTCGAACGCCATGCCGGCCGTCATTGCGCCGTCGCCGATCACCGCGATCGAGAAGCGGTCGTCGCCGTTCAGTTGGCTGCCGATCGCCATCCCGAGCGCCGCCGAGATCGACGTGCTCGAGTGCGCGGTGCCGAACGTGTCGTATTCGGACTCGCTGCGGCGCGGAAAACCCGAGATGCCGTCGTACTGGCGCAGCGAATGCATCTGGTCGCGGCGGCCCGTCAGGATCTTGTGCGGGTAGGTCTGGTGACCCACGTCCCAGACGATCCGGTCGTTCGGCGTGTTGAACACGTAGTGCAACGCGATCGTCAGCTCGACCGTCCCGAGGTTGGACGACAGATGGCCGCCCGTCTTCGACACGCTGTCGAGCACGAACGCGCGCAGTTCATCCGCGAGCGGTTGGAGTTGGCGACGATCGAGGCGGCGCAGATCCGCCGGGTCGTCGATGGTTTTCAGCAAGTCGTACATCGTCGTTCCATTGTAGGAAATCAAACGCGCCCGCATTCTATTGCACGCACCGTAGCGTGTGCGCAGCGGCGGGCTTCGCGTCAGCTGACCCGGTTCACCACCAGGTCGGCAAGTTCGGCGAGACGCTGTGCGCGTGCGCCGAACGGTTTCAGCGCATCGTGCGCTTCGGCGCGCAGCTGGGCTGCGAGCTCACGCGACGCGTCGAGGCCGAGGATCGATACGTAGGTCGGCTTGTCGTTCGCCGCATCCTTGCCAGCCGTCTTGCCGAGCGTCGCCGAATCGGTCGTGACGTCGAGAATGTCGTCGACGACCTGGAAGGCCAGACCCACGGCACCCGCGTAAACGTCGAGCGCGGCCATCGTTTCCGCGGACGGCGTTTCGCCGGCCAGCGCGCCCATCCGCACGGCTGCGCGCAACAGCGCGCCCGTCTTCATCCGGTGCATCGTCTCGAGTTGCTCGCGTGTCAGCTTGAGGCCGACGCTCGCCAGGTCGATCGCCTGCCCGCCGGCCATGCCGATCGAGCCGCTCGCCAGCGCCAGCTCGCGCACAAGCGCGGCCTGCTGCACCGGCGACAGCGCGGCGGCGTCGGTCAGCGCGACGAAGGCCTGCGACTGCAGCGCATCGCCGACCAGCAGCGCCGTCGGCTCGTCGTACTGCACGTGCACGGTCGGCTTGCCGCGTCGCAGCGCGTCGTCGTCCATGCACGGCATGTCGTCGTGCACGAGCGAGTAGACGTGGATCATCTCCAGCGCCGCCGCTGCCGCGTTGCGCGCCGCTTCGGTCGCGCCGGTCAGTTCGCCTGCCGCATGGCACAGCAGCGGGCGAACGCGTTTGCCGCCGCCGAGGACCGCGTAGCGCATCGCTTCGTGGAGTTGCGTGGGCACCACGTTGTCAGCCGGCAAATAGTGGCCGAGTGCGTCCTCGACACGGTCGAGCACGGACCGCATCCATTGTTCGAATGTCATAGATCGTCGTCTTCGCCGTCCGTGGCGGCCGTTCCGGACGAAAGCGGCTTCAGCGTCGCGCCGTCGAGCACGCGAACCTGCTGCTCCACTTTCTCGAGCTGCTGTTGGCAAAACGCAACGAGAGTCGCACCGCGGCGATACGCAGCGAGCGAATCCTCGAGGCTCAACGTGCCGCCTTCCATCCGGGCAACCAGCGTCTCGAGTTCCGCGAGCGCCGTTTCATAGTTGTCCGGCAACGGTTCGGTGCCATTGCCGGGCGGGGTGGCGCCTTGGGATGCGGTTTTCGCCATGGACGAGGGTGTCAAATTTCAAAACAAGTCGGACATTCTACGGCAAAAGAGAATTTTCCGACCTGCCGACTTGGGCACCCGGGCACGCATTCGGGCCCCTTCTTCGACGCACATTGTGCGCCACCCGATCGTCGCCGGACAAAAAATTGACACAAATCAGGCACTTAATCCTAGCCTTGCGAGGCGAACCGGGTATAATTCCGCGTTTCCCTAAATCGATTTTTCGATGGTTGGGTTGTTCACTGCTTTCACGCTAACACCGGGAGTGGGAATGTCCAATCTGAGCGATGCGCTTCAGTTGAAGTCGGCTCACAGCCAGCTTCCAGTCACTGCATACTTCGATGAGGCGCTGCTCGAGCGCGAGATCGAAACCCTCTTCAAGAAAGGACCTCGTTACGTCGGGCACGAGTTGATGGTGCCCGAGGCGGGGGATTATTTTGCGCTGCCGTCCGAGAAGGAAGGCCGCGTGCTGGTCCGCAACCCGGCGAACCAGATCGAACTGCTGTCGAACGTGTGCCGCCACCGGCAGGCGATCATGCTCAACGGGCGCGGCCACACGCAGAACATCGTGTGTCCGCTGCACCGCTGGACGTACGATCTGGAAGGCCAGTTGCTCGGCGCGCCGCACTTTCCCGACAAGCCGTGCCTGAACCTCGGCAAGAGCCCGCTGCAGAATTGGCAGGGGCTGCTGTTCGAGGCCGAAGGCCGCAACGTCGCGCGCGATCTCGCGAACCTCGGCACGAAGCATCACTTCGACTTCTCCGAGTATCACTTCGATCACGTCGAAGTGCACGAGTGCGATTACAACTGGAAGACGTTCATCGAGGTCTACCTCGAGGATTACCACGTCGTCCCGTTCCACCCGGGCCTCGGCAGCTTCGTGTCGTGCGACGATCTCAAATGGGAGTTCGGCGACTGGTACAGCGTGCAGACGGTCGGCGTGCACAACGCGCTCGCGAAACCGGGCAGCGCGACCTACAAGACTTGGCACGAGCAGGTGCTCAAGTTCCGCAACGGCGTGCCGCCGGAGTTCGGCGCGATCTGGATGGTCTACTACCCGGGCCTGATGATCGAGTGGTATCCGCACGTGCTCGTCGTGTCGTGGCTGATTCCGCGCGGCCCGCAGAAGACGACCAACATCGTCGAGTTCTACTATCCCGAGGAAATCGCGCTGTTCGAGCGCGAGTTCGTCGAGGCCGAGCGCGCCGCCTATATGGAGACGGCCATCGAGGACGACGAAATCGCGATGCGGATGGACGCAGGCCGCCGTGCACTGATGGCGCGCGGCGAATCGCAGGTCGGCCCGTACCAGAGCCCGATGGAAGACGGCATGCAGCACTTCCACGAGTTCCTGCGCCGCCACCTCGGCGATCTCTGAGCTGCGCGCGGCGCTGGCGCGCCGCACGGCATTCGGCATATGAAAAGACGGGTTCCGGCCCGTCTTTTTTTGTTTAGACTTGGAGTATCAGGTCGTTTGCACTCCAGGGAGCCGTCATGCCACATACTCACTACACCACGCTCATCTCAGCAGCCAATCTCGCCGAGCGCCTGGCCGCGGCGCCGGGCAGCGTCGCCGTGTTCGACTGCCGCTTCGATCTCGCCGATCCGGGCGCAGGCGAAGCCGCCTACGCAGCCGGCCATATCGCGGGCGCACAGTATCTCCATCTCGACCGCGACCTGTCCGGCCGCAAGACCGGCACCAACGGCCGCCATCCGCTGCCGACCCGCGACGCGCTCGCCACGCTGCTCGCCAGCCGCGGCGTCAAGCAGGGCCAGCAGGTCGTCGCCTATGACGCACACGGCGGCGCCTATGCGGCGCGCCTGTGGTGGCTGCTGCGCTGGCTCGGGCACGATTCCGTCGCGGTGCTCGACGGCGGCCTGCAGGCATGGGAAGCAGCCGGCCAGCCGCTGACCGCCGACGTGCCGCACCCGGCCGCCGGCGACTTCCGCGCGGCAGCCCCGCTCGAATCGACGGTCGACGCGGCGGCCGTGCTCGCGAACGTGACGTCGGCCCAGCGCGTCGTGATCGATGCGCGCGCGCCGGATCGCTATCGCGGCGAAAACGAAACGATCGATCGTGTCGGCGGCCACATTCCGGGCGCACGCAACCGGTTCTTCAAGGACAACCTGGCTGCCGACGGCCGCTTCAAGACCGGCCACGAGCTGCGCGAGACGTTCACCGCGCTGCTGGCCGGCACCGAACCGAACAACGCGATCCTGCAATGCGGATCCGGCGTGACCGCGTGCCACAACGCACTCGCGCTCGAGATCGCGGGGCTCCACGGTGCGTCGCTGTATCCGGGCTCGTGGAGCGAATGGAGCGCCGATCCGTCGCGGCCGATCGCGACCGGCCCGAACCCGTAAGCACCGGCGCGACACGCCGACAACGCGGCGGCATCTGCCGCCGTCTTGTCGTTTACATCACGCCGTACTTGTGGAACCACTCGATCGCGCGCTTCCAGCCGTCCTCGGCATCGCCCTTCACGTAACTCGGCCGGTAATCGGCGAAGAACGCATGACCGGCATCCGGATACACGACGATCTCCGATTGGCGTGCGAGCTTCGAATCGCTCGCCTGGATCGCCTTGCGCATGTTCGCGAGCGCTGCCTGCGTGATGTTCGTATCCTTCTCGCCGTACAGCCCGAGCACCGGCACCTTCAGCAACGACGCATGATCGACCGGATTGAACGGTGTCATCTCGTCGGTCTTGCCTTCAACGAACCCGTACCACGCGACGGCCGCCAGCACGTGCGGATTGTGCTCCGCATAGAGCCACGCCTGGCGGCCGCCCCAGCAGAACCCCGTCACGCCGAGACGCGACAGGTCGCCGCCGTTCTTGCCGGCCCACGCGACGGTCGCATCGAGATCCTCGGTGACCTGACGGTCCGGCACCTTGTTGACGATGTTGTCGACGAGCGCCTGGATGGTCGGATACTTCGACACGTCGCCCTGGCGCGCGAACAGGTCGGGCGCGATCGCGAGATAGCCGAGCTTCGCGAAGCGACGGCAGACGTCGGCGATATGCGCATGCACGCCGAAGGCCTCGTGGATCACGATGACGACCGGCAGGTTCGTCTTGCCGACCGGCTGCGCGCGATACGCGGGGATGCTCGCGTCGCCCGAGCGGATCTCGATGGTGTCGACGTCCAGCCCCGCGCTGTCGGTCGTGATCGTCTGCGCCGACACGGGCAGCACGGCCGCCGCGAAGGTGCCGCCCAGCGCGGCCTGCATGAACTTGCGGCGCGAGAACGGAACATGGGGAACCAGGCTGTCGACTTCGGGTTTCAACATGAATGCACTCCTCGATTGGGCGCCGCCGTCACGGCCATGGCTTCGACCTGACGGGGCATCGCGCCGGCGGACGGCGCGGATGTCGCGGCGGTTGGCACCCCGCCGCAAGCGGAAACCCGGACAAGACGCCCAATAATCCGTTGTCGCGTCAACTGTCAGATGTGTAAGACTCGATTACGAAGGTGTAATCCGGCGGCGTCCGTCACGGTATCGATAACCGCGGTCCGGCCCGGCGAGTTCATCCGCGGCGCACATGCGGCAAGCGCCTTCGCGCGCTCGAATGCTTGCGGATCGGCACGAAACGACGCGCAATAAACAGACCCGGCGAGCGAACCCGCGGTCACCCGGCACTTGAAATGACAACGGGCAGGAAATGCGCGCGATGCGCATTCCCTGCCCGCCCGGCGCACGAACGTGCGGCCGCGTCAGTGCAGCTTGACGCGCGGCAGCGTCGTGCGGCGCAGCCAGTGCGCGACCGTATCGAGCATCATGCGCGGATAGCCGTGCAGCGCCGCGATGTGCAGCCGGTACAGCGACATGTACATGAAGCGCGCGAACAGCCCTTCGATCAGCATGTTGCCGCCGATCAGCCCGCCCATCAGGTTGCCGACCGCGCTGAAATGACCGAGCGACACGAGCGATCCGAAATCGCGATACGTGAATTCCGGCAGCGAACGCCCGTCGAGCCGGCAGCCGATCGCCTTCAGCAGGAAGCTCGCCTGCTGGTGCGCCGCCTGCGCCCGCGGCGGCACGTTGCGCTCGTTGCCGGGCCATACGCAGGCCGCGCAATCGCCGAGCGCGAATACGTTGTCGTCGGTGAAGGTCTGCAGCGTGCGGCGCACGTCGAGCTGGCCGAGCTTGTTGACCTGCAGGCCGTCGAGATTCGACAGCACGGACGGCGCCTTGATGCCGGCCGCCCAGACCGTGAGATCCGCACGCACCGTCTTGCCGCTCGCGGTGTGCACGACACCCGGCGCGACTTCGGTCACGCGCTCGGCGAGCATCAAGCGCACGCCGAGCTTTTCGAGCAGCTCGGCCGTTGCCGTCGATACGCGCTCCTGCAGCGCGGGCAGAATCCGCGGCCCCGATTCGATCAGCACGATGCCGACGTCGTGCTGCGGGTCGAGCTTGTGCAGCCCATAGACGGACAGCACCTGCGCGGTATTGCGCAGCTCGGCGGACAACTCGACGCCCGTCGCGCCGCCACCGACGATCACGACCTGGATGCGCGGCTCGGCCGGCGCCCCCGGCGCGGGCTGCGCCGGCGCCTGATGCTCGGCGCGCATGCACGCGGCGATCAGGCGCTTGCGGAAGCGCTCGGCCTCGCCGACCGTATCGAGCGCGATCGCATTTTCGGCCGCGCCCTGCACGCCGAAGAAGTGCGTCGTGCTGCCGATCGCGATCACGAGCGTGTCGTATTCCAGGTCGCGCGACGGCAGCAGCTCCGCGCCGTCGCTGTCGTTGACGGGCGACAGCGTGATGCGCTTCGCCGCGCGGTCGAGCGCGGTCAGCTCGCCCTGCTGAAACTCGAAGCCATGCCAGCGCGCCTGCGCCGCGTATTCGAGCTCCTGCGTGAACGGGTCCATGCTGCCGGCCGCGACCTCGTGCAGCAACGGCTTCCAGATGTGGGTCGGATTGCGGTCGACGAGCGTGACGAGCGCACGTGCGGGACGATTGCCGCGCGCGCCGTAACGGTCGCCGAGCCGCGTCGCCAGTTCCAGGCCGCCCGCGCCGCCGCCTACGATGATGATCCGATGCATCTGATTCCCCCTTTGCGATTCGAAACTGCTGCCGCCGCACGAGGCAGACGCGATGCGTTCGCGCCGCCCGTTGGATTAACCGGTTCGGACATCATCGATGTGCAGTTCGAAACACTTCGATGCGTCCGATGCCGGAACACGGGGCGCGCTGCGCCCGCGACAATGACCTGACTGACTTGCATTGTCCGGGAGCTTGCGCGTTGACCACAAGCAAACCATCTCGATATTCAGCATCCCTGCAACAATATGCCGCGGGAAACGGGAATCGCACGGGGGTGCGTCAGTGTGCCTCTTCCCAGTTCGCGCCGGCGCCCACTTCAGCGACCAGCGGCACCTTCAGCTTCGCCACGCCGCACATCATTTCCGGCAGCTTCTCGCGCACGAGCGACAGTTCTTCGTCCGGCACCTCGAGCACCAGTTCGTCGTGCACCTGCATGATCATCCGCGACGCGAGCCGGTCGCGCGTGAGCCAGTCGTCCACCGCGATCATCGACAGCTTGATCAGGTCGGCCGCCGTGCCCTGCATCGGTGCATTGATGGCGGCGCGCTCGGCGGCCTGACGGCGCGGGCCGTTGCCGCCGTTGATCTCCGGCAGCCACAGGCGGCGGCCGAAAACGGTTTCGACGTAGCCCTTCTCCTTCGCCACCGCACGCGTGTTTTCCATGTACTGCGCGACGCCCGGGTAGCGCGCGAAATAGCGGTCGATGTAGAGCTTCGCCGCATCGCGCGTGATGCCGAGGTTCGACGCGAGGCCGAACGCGCTCATCCCGTAGATGAGTCCGAAGTTGATCACCTTCGCGATCCGGCGCTGGTCGGAATTGACCTCCAGCGGCGTCACGCCGAACACTTCGGCGGCGGTTGCGCGGTGGATGTCCTCGCCCTGCGAGAACGCGCGCAGCAGCGACGCGTCGCCGGAAATGTGCGCCATGATCCGCAGTTCGATCTGCGAATAGTCGGCCGACACGATGCGGTGCCCCGGCGATGCGATGAACGCCTCGCGGATCCGCCGGCCTTCGGCCGTGCGCACCGGAATGTTCTGAAGATTGGGATCGTTCGACGCGAGACGGCCCGTGACCGCGACCGCCTGTGCATAGTTCGTGTGCACGCGGCCCGTTGCGGGATTCACCATGCGCGGCAGCTTGTCGGTGTAGGTCGACTTCAGCTTCGACAGCCCGCGATGCTCGAGCAGCAGCTTCGGCAGCGGGTAATCCTCGGCCAGCTTCTGCAGCACTTCCTCGTCGGTCGACGGTGCGCCGCTCGGCGTCTTCTTCACGACCGGCAACTGCAGCTTCTCGAAGAAGATCTGCCCGATCTGCTTCGGCGAGCCGAGATTGAACTCGCCGCCCGCCAGTTCGTACGCCTGGCCCTCGAGCTCGATGAGCCGCGTCGCGATCTCGCTGCTTTGCGCCTGCAGGCGTGCGTCGTCGATCAGCACGCCGGTGCGCTCCATCTTGCGCAGCACGAGCGACACCGGCATCTCGATCTCGCGATACACGCGCTCGAGGCCCGCCTCGCGCGCGACCTGCGGATACAGCGCCTGATGCAGCTGCAGCGTGATGTCCGCATCCTCGGCCGCATACGCCGCGGCCTGCTCGAGCGCCACTTCGTCGAAGCCGATCTGCTTCGCGCCCTTGCCGGCCACGTCTTCATACTTGATCGTCTTGACACCCAGATGACGCAGCGCGAGGCTGTCCATGTCGTGCGTGCGGTGCGATTCGAGCACGTACGATTCGAGCAGCGTGTCGTGCTCGATGCCGTTCAGCGCGATGTCGTAGTTCGCGAGCACCTGCGCGTCGTACTTCAGGTGCTGGCCGACCTTCTTGCGGTCGGCCGATTCGAGCCACGGCTTCAGGCGCGCGAGCACGTCGTCGATCGGCAGCTGTTCGGGCAGGTCGGGACCGCGATGCGCGACCGGCAGATATGCGGCCTTGCCCGGCTCGACCGAGAACGACAGGCCGACGAGCCGCGCGATCATCGGATCGAGCGACGTGGTTTCGGTGTCGAACGCGGTCAGTGCGGCCGCATCGATCTTCGCGAACCATGCGTCGAACTGCTCCCAGGTCTGGATCGTGTCGTATTCGCGGACGATGTCCGCCGCGACCACTTGCGCCGGCTCGCCTTCCGGCGCATCGGCGCCGTCGCCTTCGGCGGGCGCGCTGTCGACTTCGCGCAGCCACGTCTTGAAGCCGTAGCGCGCGAAGATGTCGCGCAGCAGGTCGCGTGCTTCGCCGTCGCTCTTCAGCGACGCTTCGATCGATTCGAGATGCGGCGCGAGATCGCAGGCCGTGTCGACGGTCACGAGCTTGCGGCCGAGCGGCAGGAAGTCGAGCGCGCGGCGCAGGTTGTCGCCGACCACGCCCTTGATCTCGCCTGCGTGTTCGATCACGCCGTCGAGGCTGTCGTATTGCGACAGCCACTTCACGGCCGTCTTCGGCCCGCACTTCTCGACACCGGGCACGTTGTCGACGGTGTCGCCGATCAGCGCGAGGTAGTCGATGATCCGCTCGGGCGGCACGCCGAACTTCGCGACCACGCCGTCGCGATCGAGCGTCTCGTTGGTCATCGTGTTGACGAGCGTGACGTGATCGGTGACGAGTTGCGCGAGGTCCTTGTCGCCGGTCGATACGATCACGTTCATCCCGTGCCGTTCGGCTTCGCGCGCGAGCGTGCCGATCACGTCGTCGGCCTCGACGCCCTCGACCATCAGCAGCGGCCAGCCGAGCGCGCGCACCGCACCGTGAATCGGTTCGACCTGCAATGCAAGATCAGGCGGCATGGACGGACGGTTTGCCTTATAGTCGGCATAAAGGTCGTCGCGGAACGTCTTGCCCTTTGCATCGAACACGCAAGCGCTATACTCTGCACTGACTTCCTTGCGCATACGACGCAGCATGTTGATGATTCCGTAGAGCGCTCCGGTCGGCTCCCCGCCAGGGCCACGCAAATCAGGCATCGCATGGTAAGCCCGATACAGATAGCTCGAACCGTCAACCAATAGCAGGGTCTTACCTTCCAGATTTCGTTCTTCAGGCATTATGAACAAGAGAAAAGTGATTCCGAGTCTGCGTTCGCTCGCAGATCAAGAACGCGCGACGGCCAAGAAGGCGCGCGCATCGTGGCAGATGTTCACGATTATGGCAGAGTTTATCGAGGCGACCGAGTACCTGTCGGAGATCCGCCCGGCCGTCAGCATCTACGGTTCTGCCCGTCTGAAGCCCGATACGCCGCACTACAAGTTGGCCGTGCAGATCGCGCGCAAGCTGTCCGACGCCGGCTTCGCGGTGATCTCCGGCGGCGGCCCCGGCATCATGGAAGCCGCGAACAAGGGCGCGCACGCCGGCAAGGCGCCGTCGGTCGGCCTGAACATCGAGCTGCCGCACGAGCAGGCCGGCAACCACTACCAGGACATCTCGCTGCGCTTCCGCCACTTCTTCACGCGCAAGGTCACGTTCGTGAAGAACTCCGACGCGGTGATCGTGATGCCGGGCGGCTTCGGCACGCTCGACGAACTGTCCGAAGTGCTCACGCTGATCCAGACGAAGAAGTCGCGCCTCGTGCCGATCATTCTCGTCGGCAGCACGTTCTGGCAGGGGCTGCTGCAATGGTTCCGCGACCAGTTGATCCCGAACGGCCTCATCAATCCGGAAGACATGGACCTGATGCAGGTGATCGACGATCCCGACCAGGTGCTCGACGCCGTGCTCGCGTTCTACGAGGACAGCGGCGAGGAAGAAGGCTCGGACGGCGACGATCATCCGCCGCGGCCCGAAGAAGACCGCATGTTCTATCTGTGATTCGATCGGTGTCGATGGCCGGCCTCACGGCCGGCATCCCGCTTCCCGCGCGGCAGGCATGGCGATTCCGCCGCCTGCCGCACGTCATTTTGTAACGCCGCATTAATCCCGCAACGCGGCCGCGCGCCGTCGAATGTCAAATCCGGGCGGCCGGTGCCGCACAACGCAGTCGACGCGCGCCACGCCCGGGCCGACCATTGTCAAATCACGCTGCGTGCCATCGGTCCAGCCGGCCGGCCTGACGTCAATCTTCCGTAACAAATGCCGCTCGCCTTTTCCGTGCCGCGCCCGCACACTGCCTCTCGTCGGCGTGGCGTCCCCCCGGTGGAACGATCCCCCCTCGCGTCCATCGCGTCGCGCCGGCCTTTTGACAACGACACCACGGAAAACAACATGAAACGTTCGCTGATCGCCCTCGCCTTCGCCGGCCTCGGTGTTTCGCTGTCCGGCCTCGCCCACGCCGTCAACGTCGACGTCAACATCGGCACGCCCGCGCCGGTCGTCGTCGCGCCCGCGCCTGTCGTGGTCGCACCGGCGCCCGCGGTCATCGTCGGCTGGCACGGCGATCGTTACTGGGACGGCCGCCGCTACTGGGAGCGCCGCGAGTGGGACGATCATCAGCGCCATCGCGGTCACGGCGGCTACCATTGCCCGCCGGGACACGCGAAGAAGGGCGAATGCTGAGCATCACGGCTCGAACGTCGACGGCAAGGCCGCCTGCGCGCTACGGCGCCAGGCGGCCTTGCCGCTTTGAACGGATGCACCTGCCGCGTATGCACCCTGCCGTCGACGAGGAATTCCCATGGAAACGGCTTGCCGGTGCGCTGCCGTTCATTGCTGTTCATCGCGCTCGTCTCGAATGAGCGATCGGTCTGCCAGACAGACCGCATGACGCCGGTGGTAGCATCGCCCTTGTCCGAGGCCAATCCCGCCACTCATGCCGCTCATCCGAATCTGGGCCGTCGACCACGCCCTGGCGTCCGGCATCGCCGCGCCGACCGACATGCTCACGGCGGCCAATCATCTCGCGTCGTCGCTACCGCAAGGCCGCGCGGCCGCACCGTTCCGCTGGCGCGTCGAATCGATCGGCGGACGCCCCGTGCGCACAGCCTCCGGCCAGCTCATCCCGGTCGACGGTGCGATCGACGGCGGCAGCAACGCCGACGCGATCTGGCTGACCGCCCCGTTCGTCGCGGATCTCGACCGGCTGCTCGACCGGCCCGCATCGCTCGCTCCGCTGCTCGACGCGCTGCGCCGGCAACATGCACGTGGCACGCTGATCGCGACGTACTGCACGGGCGCGTTCCTGCTCGCGGAAGCCGGGTTGCTCGACGGCCGCGTCGCCACGACGCACTGGTCGAAAGCGTCGCGCTTCCGCTCGCGCTATCCGGACGTGGCGCTGCGCGCATCGGACATCCTGACCGAGCAGGACGGCATCCTGTGCGGCGGCGCCGTCACCTCGTACCAGAATCTCGCGCTGCGGATCGTCGACAAGCTCGCGAACGCGCGCCTTGCCGCGTCCGTCGCCAGACTCATGCTGATCGACATGAACCGCGCGTCGCAGGATTCGTTCATCGACCTCGACCGGATGGGCCATGACCGGCACGACGACCCGGCCATCGCGCGCGCGCAACGCTGGATGGAAAAGCATCTGCGCGAACCCTTCAGCCTCGCCCGGCTGAGCGACCACGTCGCGATGAGCGAACGCACGCTCCATCGCCGCTTCAGGGACGCGGTGGGCGCCCCGCCGCTCAGGTATCTGCAAACGCTCAGGATCGAAGTCGCAAAGCGCCTGCTCGCGGAAACGCGACTCGCGATCGACGCGGTCTGCGAGCGCGTCGGCTATGCGGACATCAGCGGTTTCCGGCAGCTGTTCAAGCGCGAAACCGGCATCTCCCCGGGCGAATACCGCCGTCGCTTCGCGCGCTAGCCGTGAAGGTCGAGATGTGTCGAGCGCGATGTCGGGAATGGCATCGCCGAATGGCAGTTTCGCCACTTCGCGTGCGGGCATGCGGTTCATACACTGGATTCAAGTCGCCGGAACCGGGGCGACGCCGTCTCCACCGAACCAGGACACCGCCATGCCGATGATCGACGTCACCCTTCCCGAAGGCGCGCTCGCGCCGCATGCCGAGGCGCAGTTGATGAACGACCTGACCGGAACGCTGATCCGTCACGAGGGACTCGATCCCGACGATCCGCGCGTGCGCGACGTGACGTGGATCTTCGTCCATCGACCGGCGGCCGTGTATCGCGCCGGTGCCGTCGCGCCTGCACCGGTCTACCGGATCGTGCCGACCGTGCCTGAAGGACAGTACACGGATGCCGCGCGCGCCGCGCTGATCGCCGACGTCACCGCCGCCGTCGCACGCGCGGAAGGCGTATCGGTCGACGCCGTCGCGACGCGCGTGTGGGTGTTTCCGACGGAGATCGACGACGGCTGCTGGGGCAGCCGCGGCACGGTGCGCCGCCTGCCGGACATCATGGAGTATTTCGGCGGCGCGACCCTGCGGGCGCTCGGGGAGCAGCGGCTGGCGACCAAGCGGCGCGCGGATGCGATCAGGATCGTCGACGCGGTGCGTGATTCGATGTGCGAAACGGGCCTGGGCGAATCGCACGAAGCGGCCGCAAAGGCGTCGCGCTGACGCAGGTTCGCGGCGCGATCGTGACTGAACGCGCGGCTCGACGGGAGGAAGGCTGACCTGCCCCGGTCGACGGTACGCCGCACGTCGCGACACGCGCCGTCACCGGGGCCGGGGCCGGCGTTCACGTCACTGGAACGCCACTTCCGCGAAGCTTCGCAGCTTGCGGCTATGCAGCTTGTCGAGCCCGTTCGTGCGCAGGATCTCCATCGCCTTCACGCCGATCTGCAGATGCTGGTCGACCTGCCCGCGATAGAACGTGTCGGCCATGCCCGGCAGCTTCAGCTCGCCGTGCAGCGGCTTGTCCGACACGCACAGCAGCGTGCCGTACGGCACGCGGAACCGGAACCCGTTCGCGGCGATCGTCGCGCTTTCCATGTCGAGCGCGATCGCGCGGCTCTGCGACAGCCGCTGCACGGGCTCGCGGTGATCGCGCAGCTCCCAGTTGCGGTTGTCGACGCTCGCGACCGTGCCCGTGCGCATCACGCGCTTCAGTTCGGCGCCTTCGAGACGGGTGACCTCGGCCACGCCGCGCTCGAGCGCGAGCTGCACTTCGGCGAGCGCCGGGATCGGCACCCACAGCGGCAGGTCAGCATCCAGCACGTGATCCTCGCGCACGTAACCATGCGCGAGCACGTAGTCGCCGAGGCGCTGCGTGTTGCGCAGGCCCGCGCAGTGGCCGAGCATCACCCACGCGTGCGGACGCAGCACCGCGATGTGATCGGTGATCGTCTTCGCGTTCGACGGGCCGACACCGATGTTGACCATCGTGATCCCGCTGCCGTCCGCGCGCTTCAGGTGATACGCGGGCATCTGCGGCAGCCGCGGCGGCGCGGCGCCCTCGGCCGGCTCGCTGCCGAGGTTCGCGTTGTACGTGACGACGTCGCCCGGCTCGACGAACGCGCTGTACTGGCTGCGGTACGCGCGCACCTCGGGATCGTCGCTTTCCGTCATCATCGTGCGGCCGAGCTTCACGAATTCGTCGATGTAGAACTGGTAGTTCGTGTAGAGCACGTAGTTCTGGAAGTGCGTGGGCGACGTCGCCGTGTAGTGACGCAGCCGGTGCAGCGAGAAGTCGACGCGCGCGGCGGTGAACAGCGCGAGCGGATGCGGCTCGCCGGGCGCCGGCTCGAACGTGCCGTTGACGATGCGGTCGTCGAGGTACGACAGGTCGGGCGTGTCGAAGATGTCGCGCATCGCGAGCAGGCGGTCGCGGTCGAGCTCGCCTTCGAGGTGGATGCCTTCGGGAAACGCGAAGTGAACCGGAATCGGCTGCGACGACACGCCGATCTCGATCTTCACATGGTGATTCTTCGACAGCAGGCGCAGTTGCTCGCGATAGTAGTTCGCGAACAGGTCGGGGCGCGTGACGGTCGTCTCGAACACGCCGGGGCCCGCGACGAAACCGTACGAACGGCGCGAATCGACGTGCGTGTTGACGTCGGTACGAATCCGCACGAACGGATAGCACGCACGCACGTGCTCGGTGATCGGTTCGTGGCGGCGATAACGCGCGAAGGCATCGCGCAGGAAGCCCGTGTTGGTGTCGTAGATGGCCGACAGCCGCGCGACGGCGGCGACGGAATCGTCGAATGCTTCGACGGGCGGGCTCTCGGGCGTCAGCACCCGATGCCGGCGGCTCAAATCGTTCTTCATTTTCATCACCTCGTCTGATCGGACGACATTACCACGGAACCCGGTCACGCTCGTGGCCGCCCGCTTGCACGCCGCTTGCACGCGAGGGCCGGGCCGCGCGCAGTATTTGCTAAAATCGGAAGGTTCACTGGAGACTCATCATGAAGCCGCTCATTCTCGTCGCCGCTGCCGCCGTGTTTGCGGGCACGTTTGCCGCTGCCGGCGCCGCTTACGCCGCCGGCGGCACGCCCGACGCCGACGCGCAGGCCCGGGCCGAGGCCAACGAAGCCGCCGGCCTGCCCGATCTCCGCAAGATCAACCGGCCGGGCGCCGAAGTCACGTCGAAAGTCGACTTCGCCGACATCCGCCGCACGCCGAGCTTCCATGCAAAGAGCAAGAACGGCACCGAGGTCACCGAGTATCGCGATCGCGGCAAGCCGGTCGAGATCGACGTGAAGTCGAACTTCGGCACGCGCTACCAGATGAGCTCGACGCTCGACACGTCGCCGAAGCCGCACGACGCGGGCGTCCCGATCACGCGCCTGCCGTCGGTCAACCTGCGCTACTGATTTCCTGCCGCGCCGCGTCGGTCCCGACGCGGCGCGCCGGTATTCCCTTCACCTCCTGTCGCGCCGCACGCCGCGCGCGTGCCGACAACTGACCAGACGCATCTCGCATGGCCGTTTTCACCGCTGTTTCCGACTCCGATCTCGCGCAATGGATGCGCCACTACGAACTGGGCGACGTGCTGGCGTTCCGCGGCATTCCGTCCGGCATCGAAAACAGCAACTTCTTCCTGACGACGACGCGTGGCGAGTACGTCCTGACGATCTTCGAAAAGCTGACGGCGGAACAGCTGCCGTTCTACCTGGACCTGATGCGCCATCTGGCGAGCCACGGCGTGCCGGTGCCGGATCCGGTCCCGCGCGACGACGGCGCACTGTTCGGCGAGCTGCACGGCAAGCCGGCGGCGATCGTCACGAAGCTCGACGGCGCCGCCGAACTCGCGCCGGGGGTCGAACACTGCATCGAGGTCGGGCAGATGCTCGCGCGCCTGCACCTCGCGGGGCGCGACTATTCGCGTCACCAGCCGAACCTGCGCAGCCTGCCGTGGTGGCAGGAGAACGTGCCGGCGATCGTCCCGTTCGTTTCCGACGCGCAGCGCACGCTGCTCGAGGACGAACTCGCGCACCAGGCCGCGTTCTTCTCGTCGGACGACTACGCGGCGCTGCCGGGCGGCCCGTGCCACTGCGACCTGTTCCGCGACAACGTGCTGTTCGCGCACGCGGCGCCCGGCACCGGTCATGACGTACGGCTCGGCGGCTTCTTCGATTTCTATTTCGCGGGCTGCGACAAATGGCTGTTCGACGTCGCGGTCACCGTCAACGACTGGTGCGTCGACCTCGCGACGGGCGTGCTCGACGTCGCGCGCGCCGATGCGCTGGTGCGCGCCTACCAGACGGTCCGGCCGTTCACGGCCGAGGAGCGCCGCCACTGGAGCGACATGCTGCGCGCGGGCGCGTACCGCTTCTGGGTGTCGCGCCTGTACGATTTCTACCTGCCGCGCGCGGCCGAAATGCTCAAACCGCACGATCCCGGTCATTTCGAACGCATCCTGCGTGAGCGTATCGCCCACACGCCCGTGCTTCCCGAGACCCATACCGCATGCAACTGATCGAAGTGCCCGCGAAAGCGGGCTATGTCTGGTTCCGTCAAGGCATCTGGCTGTTCCGCCGGAACCCGCTCGCGTTCATCACGCTGTTTTTCACGTACCTGCTGGCGATCACGCTGGTGTCGATGGTGCCGGTGATCGGCGCGGCGCTGCCGCTTTTGTTCATCCCCGGCATCGCCGTCGGCTTCATGGCCGCGTGCCGCGACACGGTGGCCGGCAAGCCGGTGATGCCGACGATCCTCATCGACGGCTTCCGCTCGTACGGCACCGCGACGACGCAGCGGCTGCTCGTGCTCGGCGTGGTCTATGTCGCGCTGATGGTGCTGGTGTTCGCCGCGTCGTCCCTCGTGGACGGCGGCGGGCTGCTCCAGATGATGCTCGGCGCCACGAACGACGCGAGTCCGACGCCGGAAACGCTCGCCGCGCAAGGCACGCTCGGCGCGCTGCTGCTGGCGACGCTGCTCTACGCGCCGGTCGCGATGCTGTTCTGGTTCGCGCCGGTGCTCACCGCGTGGCACGACATTCCGCCCGCCAAGGCGCTGTTCTTCAGCATCGTCAGCTGCTGGCGCAATCGCGGCGCATTCGTCGTGTACGGTCTGCTGTGGTTCGCCGTCGCGCTCGGCACGTCGTTCGGCCTGTCGCTGCTGCTGCAGGCGCTCGGCGCTGGCGCCTATGTGCTGACGATCATGATGCCGGTGACGATCCTCATCGTCACGATGATGTACTGCTCGTTCTACGCGACCTATCGCGGCTGCTTCGGCGTGCAGGAACCGGGCGCCGCGACGCCCACCACCGGCCGCTGATGCCGCTCGGCCGGCGCACGCCGCCGGCCGTCCATCCCCTCCCGGCCAGCCCCGGCGCGGATCCTCCGCGCCACGCCCCACCCCTGTTCAATCGAATCTTTTGCGCGCAAAATAATTTGCGTACAAATCGTTAGCGCGTCCGCCGCGCCGCCCGAATCATGGACCGCCTGCCCCCGCTGCCCCAGACGCTCGACGAGCAACTGTGCTTCGCGCTCTACTCGACATCGCACGCGATGACGAAGGCGTACAAGCCGCTGCTCGACAAGCTGTCGCTGACCTATCCCCAATATCTGGCGATGCTCGTGCTGTGGGAGCGCGACGACATCGCCGTAAAGGACATTGCCGCCCGCCTCGATCTCGATCCGGCCACCGTCACGCCGCTGCTGAAGCGGCTCGAGGCGCTCGGCTACGTCGAACGCGTGCGCAGCGCGACCGACGAGCGCGTCGTCAACGTGCACTTGACGGCGGAAGGCCGCGCGCTGAAGAACAAGGCCCGCTCGGTACCCGCCGATCTCTTTTGCGCAATGCAGCAAACGCCCGAGTTCCTGGTCAGGTTGCGCGCGGATCTCCAGCAGTTGCGCCACGCGCTGTCGGCCGCCAACGAAGGCTGACGAACCCGCGATCGCAAACGGCCCGGCACTGCCGGGCCTTTTCTTCAAAATTTCATTTGCACACAAATCATTTGTGTTCTATATTTTCCTCGTGGCCGGCGACACCCCGTCCGACCGGACCGCTTCCTCCCATTCTTCCGACAGGAGCTGCACCATGAACATTCTGTACAAGACCAGCGCCACGAGCACGGGCGGCCGCGACGGCCGCGCGGTATCCGCCGACAACAGGCTGGAAGTGAAGCTGGCCGCGCCGCGCGAGCTCGGCGGCACGGGTGCGGAGGGCACGAACCCGGAACAGCTGTTTGCCGCAGGTTACTCGGCCTGTTTCCTCAGCGCGATGAAATTCGTCGCGGGCCAGAACAAGCAGACGCTGCCGGCCGACACGCAAGTGACCGCGGAAGTGGGCATCGGCCCGAACGACGCAGGCGGCTTCGGGCTCGACATCGAACTGCGCGTGTCGTTGCCGGGGCTCGACAAGGCCGATGCACAGGCGCTGGTCGACAAGGCGCACCACGTGTGCCCGTACTCGAACGCGACCCGCAACAACGTGCCGGTGCGCCTGACGGTCGTCTGACGCGACGCACGACGTCGAATGCAAAAGGGCGTGTGCGGCTGCTTGCCGCACACGCCCTTTTGCGTGATTCGCCGGACCGGCTGACACGCCGGCCCGCGCTGCGCTGCTTAACGCGAGCCGAACGAGAACGGACGGTTCATCGCCGCTTCGCGATCGATCTTGCGCATGCGGAATTCGAGATCATAGATGTCGGTTGCTTCGGACAGGTACGCGTCGGCGCGCTCTTTCGCGGCCTTTTCAGCGTTCTTGGTCAGCATCAGGAAGAGGTGGCTCAGCAGGTACATGGTCGATCTCGCAATCCAAAGGTTCTTTGACTAGGGTTTTCCCGAATTATAGGGAAAACCCTAGCCATTGGCCAGCGTCGATCAGACAGTGCGTCGTTCGGTCGCCACAGTGCGGCGATTCTGTTCGAAAAAGGCCCAGATCATCGCGCTCGCATCGGGGCCGACCGCCGCGTGGAACGGCACCGCTTCGTCGCCGCCCGCCCATGCATGATCGAGCCCTTTCACATGACAGAGCCGCACGATCGACTCGCCGTCGCGACGCACGTCGGTGATCTGCGCGCCGGCCTCGCGCGTCTCCACCCGCTCGCCGCCGCGCAGTGCGCCGCGGCTGTCCGCGAGCCCGTTCAGGCGCATGAACTGCACCGTCAGCTGGTCCGCATTCTTCGGCGCGACGACATGGTCGCCGTCGCCCTGCACGATCAGCACCGGCATGCCCGGATAGGCCCCGGCGTCGACCAGCGTGTCGACCACCGCGGCCGGGTTCTGCCGCAGGCCGCGCCGCATCACGTCCATCGCGCTGATTCCGGAATTCGCCTCGCCGAGCGCTGGGCCCGAATGCAGCGCCACCGCCGCGAAGCGGTCCGGATGATGCAGCGCGAGCAGCCCCGCCAGGCCCGCGCCGGCCGACAGTCCGGCGACATAGACGCGCGATGCATCGAAGCCGTGCTCGTCGACGAGCGCATCGACGAGCGACGCGACCGCATCCGCCTCGCCGCGGCCCGCGCGGTCGGTGTCTTCATACCAGTGCCAGCAGCCGTGCGCATGCGCACGCAGTGACTGCTCCGGATACAGCACCGCGAAACCGTACTGGTCGGCCAGCAGGTTCATCCGGGTGCCCTGCGCGAACTCGTCGACCGATTGCTGGCAGCCGTGCAGCATCACGACGAGCGGCAGCGCGCCGCGCCGGCGGCCAGGCGGGACGTACAGGCCGTACGCGAGCTGCTGGACCAGGCGGCCGAGCGCGGGCGCCATCGGATGCTCGCCGCGCGTCCACTCGCCGGCCGCCCATGCGGCAGCGCGCGGCCGCACGCGCGACTCGCGCGGCGGCGACAGATCAGTTGCGGCGGGCGATGCGGCGGCCTCGAGCGTATCGCGCGCGATCCGCTGGGCATCGCGCGCTGCGCGTTTGGCGGCCGGAGACAGCATTCGTTTCATGCCGCCTAGCCATACCTTCGTCAGACTTTTGGTCATCAATCGGGCTCGCAGTCAGGAAAAATAGGGATACGACACGGGGTGCATCATTCGACTTTGTGCAATGCACCATAACATTGTTTCTGGGATTTTTCCTGCGCGTGGATAGTTCCCCGCGGCGCAAAAAACGGGCCTCGAACACACGCGGCGCTATACTGGGGTTTGGCCGCTTGTATCCGTTGTAGTCGTTCTTCCCGGCTCGCGCGTTGATTTAAGCATTCGTCCCGCCCCTGCTCGTTCCCCTCCCGATGTTCGACCTGTCCTCTCACCTGTGGATCACGATCACCGCGTTCGGTGGCGCCGGCCTGACCTTGCCGCTCGCGATCACGATCGCCGTGTGGCTCGCGCTCGGCTACTCGTGGCAGCGCGCGACCGCATGGCTCGGCGTGCTCGCGGCCGCGATCGGGATCGTCGCGCTCACGAAGATCGCCTTCCTCGGCTGGGGCATCGGCATCCGCGCGTGGGACTTCACGGGATTCAGCGGCCACGCGATGCTGTCGACGTCGGTCTATCCCGTCGCGATCTTCCTCGCGCTGATCCGCACGCGCACGCCGGTGCGGATCGCCGGCATCGCGCTCGGGCTCGCGGCCGGCATCGCGGTCGGCGTGTCGCGCGTCGCGCTCGACGCGCATTCGCCGTCCGAATCGATCACCGGCTGCATCGTCGGCGCGATCGCCGCGCTGGCGTTCATCGCCGGCTCGTGGCACGCGGTGCCGCACCGCTGGTCGGTGCCGGCGGTCGTCGCGAGCCTCGTGCTCGTCACCATCGCACTGCACGGCATCACGGTGCCGTCGCACCGCTGGGTCACCCGGGTCGCGCTGGAGCTGTCGGGGCACGAGCGGCCGTTCGTCCGCGCCCGCTGGAAAGCGAATCCGAACTACCGGCCGGCATCGCAGCCGTCGTCGCTGCAGCGCACCGATTCGTCGCAGCCGTTGCTGCACGCGTGACGGGCCGCACGCACGTCATCCGGTCGCCTTTCAAGTCTGAAGATTGTCATGCGCGCCGTCGCATGAACGGTATGTCGAGCGTTATAACCCGCCCTATATTACGATTACGGTTTCCAACCATTCAAACGACCCGATCATGCGCTCGACCGTCCGCCCGCTTCGCCGCACCCTGCTCCGCCTGCTGCCGCTCGCCGCGCTTGCCGCGGGCATCGCGTTCAGCGCGCCGGCTTCCGCTGCCGACGAGCTGGTCGTGTCGGCGGCCGCGAGCCTGACGAACGCGTTCAAGGCCGTCGGCGATGCGTACCAGAAGCAGCATCCGGACACCAAGGTGCTGTTCAACTTCGGCGCGTCGGACGTGCTGATGCAGCAGATCGCCAAGGGCGCACCGGCCGACGTGTTCGCCTCGGCCGACCAGAAGGCGATGGATCGCGCAGTCAGCGAAAAGGTCATCGTGCCGGGCACGCGCCGCGATTTCGCGGCGAACTCGCTCGTGCTGATCGTGCCGGCGGACAGCCGCGCGGCCGCGCCGACGTCCCTGAACGACCTGACGGCGCCCGGCGTGAAGCGCATCGCGTACGGCGACCCGGCGTCGGTGCCGGTCGGCCGCTACACCGAAGGCGCGCTGCGCGCGGCAGGCGTGTGGGACGCCGTCAGCGCGAAGGGCGTGCTGGCCGCCAACGTGCGCCAGAGCCTCGATTACGTCGCGCGCGGCGAAGTCGACGCGGGCTTCGTGTTCGGCACCGACGCGGCGATCATGCCGGGCCGCGTGAAGGTCGCACTGACCGTGCCGACGCAGACGGCCATCACCTATCCGATCGCGGTGGTCAAGGACAGCCGCCATGCCGCGCAGGCGCAGTCGTTCATCGACTTCGTCGCGTCGCCGCAGGGCCAGGCCGTGCTGGCGACGTTCGGTTTCAAGCCTGCGGGCAAGTGAGCGCAGCATGATGCAGGACGCCTGGGTACCGCTGCTGTTGTCGCTGAAGGTCGCCGGCTGGGCGACCGCGCTCGACATCGTGCTCGGCGTCGCCGCCGCCTTCGTGCTCGCGCGCTGGCGCTCGCCGCTGCGCGACGTGGTCGATTCGCTGCTGACGCTGCCGCTCGTGCTGCCGCCGACGGTGCTCGGCTATTACCTGCTCGTGCTGCTCGGCCGGCGCGGCGTGTTCGGCGCGTGGCTCGACACGCTCGGCATCGAACTCGTCTTCACGTGGCAGGGCGCGGTGATCGCGTCGATGGTCGTCGCGTTCCCGCTGATCCTGAAATCGGCGCGCACCGCGTTCGAAAGCGTCGATCCGCATCTCGAGCGCGCGGCACGCACGCTCGGGCTCGGCGAAGCCGCGGTGTTCTTCCGCGTGACGCTGCCGCTCGCCACACGCGGCATCCTGGCCGGTGCGCTGCTTGCTTTCGCGCGCGCGCTCGGCGAATTCGGCGCGACGCTGATGATCGCGGGCAACCTGCCCGGCCGCACGCAGACGCTGTCGGTCGCGATCTATGCGGCGGTGCAGGCCGGCGACGACAGCACGGCCAATTTCCTCGTGCTGGTGACGTCGATCACCTGCGTGCTCGTGCTGCTCGCGACCGGCTGGCTCGTGCCGTCGCGTGCTGCGCGGCGCAGCCAGCCGACATGACGCGCCGGCCGCATCCGTACCGCTGCGCCGCACCGGCCGCGGCAACACGCCGTCCCGTCGCGCGGGCGGTTTCCCGCACGCACGGCGCGGCACGACGGAGGCCCGCATGAGCGTCGCCGTCGATATCCGCAAGACCTACGCGAACGCCGAGCGCCGCTTCACGCTCGACGTGTCGTTCACGGCCAGCACGCAGCGCGTCGTGCTGTTCGGGCCGTCCGGCGCCGGCAAGAGCATGACGCTGCAGGCGATCGCCGGCTTGCTGTCACCAGACGAAGGCACGATCACGCTGAACGGCGAAACGCTGTTCGATGCCGCGCGCGGCATCGACGTGCCGACCCGTGCGCGCCGCGTCGCGTATCTGTTCCAGGACTATGCGCTGTTTCCGCACCTGAACGTGCGCCAGAACATCGCGTTCGGGCTCACGCCGGGCCTGCGCAACCCGCGTGCGAAGGCGGTGCCGCCCGAAGTCGCGTACTGGCTGCAGGCGTTCGAACTCGACACGCTCGCCGGGCAATTCCCGTCGCAGTTGTCGGGCGGGCAGAAACAGCGCGTCGCGCTTGCCCGCGCGCTGGTCGCGCAGCCGCACATCCTGCTGCTCGACGAGCCGTTCGCGGCGCTCGACGGCGCGCTGCGCCAGCGCATGCGCCACGAGCTCGCCGAACTGCAGGCGCGGCTCGATATCCCGATGGTGCTCATCTCGCACGACCCCGACGACGTCGCCGCATTCGGCGACCAGGTCGTGCAATTGAGCGAAGGACGCGTGCAGGCCGCAACACCGCACGCCGAGTGGCCGACGCGCGTCACGTGATCGCGCGAAGGCGGTGGCCCACGCGGCCACGTTTGAGCCTGAGAGAAGCCGCACGGGCGGCACAAGCTGGGACGAGCTGAAAACGGGATCGAAGCCGGCGCCTCGTGCATGTCGGGCGGCGCCGGTTTCGCCGGTTTCGCCGGTTTCGCCGCGTCCGCCCACGGTCATCGACAGAGACGGCGCGCGCTGCCGTCGCGCGCTCAGCCCGTCACCGCGAGAATCACGCTCGATGCCTTGAACAGCGCGATCGCACGCCGGCCGGCGTCGAGTTGCAACGCACCGACACTCTCGTTCGTGACCACGGCCGTGAGCGTCCCGCCACCGTCGAGCGCCAGCGTCACCTCGCTGTTCACCGCGCCCGCCGCGACCGTTTCGACCGTCCCGTGCAACTGGTTGCGTGCGGACACCTTCAAGGTCGCGTCGGCTCCGCCGTCATCGTCGATCGCCAGCACGACCCACGACGCCTTCACGAGCGCGCACGCATCCGCGCCCGGCTGCAGGCCGAGCGCGTCGGCGCTTTCGTGCGTCAGCACCGCGACGATCGCCTGCCCGCTCGGCAGCACGAGCGTCACCTCGTCGTTCACCGTGCCGCGCACGATCGACTCGACCTTGCCGAACCACTGGTTGCGCGCGCTCGTCTTCATCCCGATCCGGCCGATCAGCGCCCAGTCGACGTCGAAGCCGGATACCGCCGCGCTCGCGGCGTCGATGAAGCGGCGATGCTCGCGCTCGATCGTGCGGAACGCGGCGATCAGCGACGTCGCGCGCGGTGTCAGCGTCGTGCCGCCGCCGCCCTTGCCGCCCGTCGAGCGCGTCACGAGCGGCTCGCCGGCCAGGTTGTTCATCGTATCGATCGCCTCCCACGCGGCCTTGTAGCTGAGCCCGACGGCCTTTGCCGCGCGCGTGATCGACCCGGTGTCACCGATCGCCGCGAGCAGCGCGATGCGGGTGGCGCCGCCGAGCGTCTGCTCGCCCGCGCGCAGCCACAGTTCGCCGCCCAGTTCGAGCGGCCCGGCGGAAGAGGAAGGAGGCGATGCGTCGCTCATCGGTCTGTCGAAAGAAAACGGGTGGCCATTATAGTGAGCGCGCGCCGCTCAACGCGCCTTGCCGTCGAGTTTCGGCGGGCGCAGGCTCGCGAGCAGCGCCTCGGCGTCGCGCGCCGCGCGTTGCTCGAGCGCCGCACCGTAGCCGCGCACGAAACCGAGCTGGTACGCGGGCGCCGCCAGTTGCTCGAGATGATGCAGCGCGACGATCGTGTCGTTCGCCTCGCCGAGCACGCTCTGCACGCGCGCGAGCGTCTTGACCGTTTCGTTGCGCGTGCGGCGCGAGGCCAGCGACGCGAAGAACTCGAGCGCGTAGCGCAGCCGCTTCGCGTCGATCCGCACCTGGTGCCGCGCGGCCGTGTCGAGCGACGTGAGCGACGGCGATGCATACAGATGACCGAACAGCCGCCGCACGCGCTTGGTCGCGTGGCGCCGCAGCGACGGCGTGTCGTCGTCGCCGGCGGCCGGCGGCAGCGCGAGCGCGCTCAGCCATTCGAGCCAGCCGAGCGTCAGGCGCGCATAGCGCGCCGAATGCAACGCCTGGCGCAATTCGACGCGCGCCGCCGTCGCCTGGACGCGCGCGGCGTCGAGCGTGCCGTCCCAGTCGGCGCTGCCGCCGTCGGCCGCGATCAGCGCGGGCAGGCTTTCGGTCGAGAACACGTCCCAGTCGCGCACCGTGCCGAGCAGCGACGCGACCCAGCGCAAGTCGACGCCGAACGTGTTCTTCCATTGCTCGTCCGCGAAGCGTGGAAAGAAGCGCATCAGCGTGCGCAGCCGGCGCAGTGCGACGCGCATCTGGTGCACGAACTCGGGATCGTCGCGATCGAGCACGCCGCCCTCGTTGCCGAGCCATTGCGCGGCGATGTCGCCGGACAGCGCGAACAGCGCGGCCCGCTGCGTGCGGATGCCGGTCAGGTCGACGAGTTGCGCCTTGACCGGCCTGGCGACGGCGGGCTCGCCCGCGCACGCGCGATCGATCACGCTGGTGAGCTGCACGAACGCGGGCCATGCGCCGCTGAGTTCGCGCGCGGCGGCGAACAGCGCGCGCAGCGCGGCCGTGCGCGCGGCGACGGTTTCCCAGTCGGGCGCCGCGAGGCGCAGCTCGACCTGGCGGCGCGGTGGTTCGATGCCACGGTGCAGAATGATGTCGTCGAGCGTCATCTCGACCACCACGCCGCTGTCGTCCGCCCAGCGCCCGCGCCGCCGCTCGCTGACGAGCCGCAGCGGCGCCGGCCCGGACGATGCGGCGACCGCCGCTTCGTCAACGGCGTCGGCCGTCACGCGGTCGCCCTCGCCCTCGCCGGTCGCCTGCGCCGCATCCGCATCGGCGATCGGCGCCGATGCGGGCGTGGCCACGGCAATGCCCGCGTGTTCGGCATCGAACAGTTCGCGCTCCACGACGCCGGGCGCGAATGCCTTCGTGCGCGACGCGACGACCCGCCGCCCTTGCGCGTTCGACTCGATCCACGTCCACCAGCACTCGCCGGGGCTCGGCTCGGCTTCCTCGACCTGGCATGGCTCGATCGTCACGCGCTCCTGGCCGCGCCGCATCCGCACCTGCGGACAGATCCGCCACGCACGGACGAGTTCGGCGCCGAAGTTGCGCTGCTCACCACGGGCCCGGCTTCCCGCGCTGACCGGCCAACCTTCCAGCGACAGGCACAACACGACTTCCAGCACACGCGACATGGAGGCTCCTGCACATGAAGAATCGCCGGCACGTCCTCCGTGCCGGCGTCGCCCGTGAAGCAGCTTCCATAGTACACGCCGCCAATACGCGCGGGCGACGATCTGGCCCTGTCGCCCCTGTCACGCATCAAACGACGTATCAGACGACTTATCAGACGACGTATTGCGCGATGCCGTTACCGAACGACCAGTCCTCCTTCAGCACTTCGACGAGACTGATGAAGACGTCCTGCGGCCGCACGCCGGGCTGCCGCGCGAGGTTCTCGGCGATGGTCCGGTACAGCGCCTGCTTCTGCTCGAGCGTACGCGTGTTGTTCGCCGTGATCTGGACCATCACCAGATCGTCGCTGCGTTCGATGTCGAGGTAGTGGCGGCCGAAGAAGAAGTTTTCGGCCGAATGCTCGGTCACGACCATGAAGATGTCGTCCTCGGGCACATTGAACGTGTTCATGAGCGCGCGGTGCACGCCGTCGACGAGCGCCGCACGGTAGGCGGCCGGTTTGCCTTCGCGCACTGCGATACGGGTGAATGGCATGGTCCTGCTCCTTTCGGTGACGTTGAGAATCGGAAACGCAATGTCAGATTAGGCGCGCAGAACTATAATGAACAGTCATCATCCGATATTTCATTCATTTACATTTGAAATGAAAGTCCTCGACCTCGATGCGGTGCGCGCATTCGTGCTGGTCGCCGATCTCGCGAGCTTCACGCGCGCCGCCGACGCGCTCGGCACCACGCAGTCGGCTGTCAGCCTGAAGCTGAAGCGGCTCGAAGCGCACCTCGGCAAGCCGCTGCTCGCACGCACGCCGCGCGTCGTCAAGCTGGCGGCGGACGGCGAGAACTTCCTGCCGGCCGCCCGCGCGCTGCTCGACGCGCACGACCAGGCACTCGGCGCGATTTCGGCCGGCACGCACCGCCTGTCGCTAGGTGTCAGCGAGCACGTCGCGGTGCCCGACCTGCCGGCCGTGCTGACGAGCCTGCACCGGCAGGATCCCGGACTGTCGCTGGAGATGCATCTGGGCATGTCGGCGAGCCTGCTCGCGCAATACGACGAACGGCGGCTCGACGCGGCGATCGTGCGGCACGAACCGGGCGAGGATCCGCCGCGCGACGACGGCACGCTGCTGTTCACCGAACCGCTCGCCTGGCTCGCCGCGCCCGACTGGGCGCCGCGCGCGGGCGAGCCGCTGCCGCTCGCGGTGCTGGCCGGGCCGTGCGGCGTGCGGGCCGCCGCGTTGCGTGCGCTCGAGCATGCGGGGCGGCCGTGGCGCGAGCGCTTTACGGGCGGCGGCGTCGCGGCGGTCACGGCCGCCGCCGCGGCCGGGCTCGCGGTCTGCCCGCTGGCCCGGCGGGTCGCGCCGCGCACGCTGGTCGACGTCGGCACGAAATTCGGCTTGCCGCCGCTGCCGCATTCGCAGGTCGTGCTGTATTCGCGCGTGCGCGACGCCCGCGCGGCGGCCGCACTTCGCAGGTTTTCCGACAGCCTTGCAATCTCGGCGTAAACTAAACGGTTTCGCCGCCCGCAATCCTCAGAAGAATCCCAATGAAGTCCGAAGCCCGCAAGCACCTCCGTGCCAACCTGCTGATGCTCGCCGCCGCCGCGATCTGGGGCTCGGCGTTCGTCGCGCAACGACTGAGCCTCGACGTGATCGGGCCGTTCCTGTTCACGGGGCTGCGCTTCCTGCTCGGCGCGCTGGTGCTGCTCCCGCTGCTGATGGTCAACGCGGGCTCGCGCGCGCAGTTCGCGGCGATTCGCCGCGAGCCGGCCCTGCTCGCGCCGGGCCTCGCGCTCGGCGGGCTGCTCGCCGTATCGATCTCGCTGCAGCAGGTCGGCCTGCAGTACACGCGGGTCGCGAACGCGGGCTTCATCAGCTCGCTGTACGTCGTGATCGTGCCGCTGATGGGCGTGTTCGCGCGCCACCGGATCGGCGCCGGCACGTGGTTCGGCGCGCTGCTCGCGGCGATCGGCCTGTACTTCCTCAGCATCGACGAGCATTTCTCGGTGCTCTACGGCGACTGGTTCCAGCTCGCGGGCGCCGTGATCATCGCCGCGCACGTGATGACCGTCGGCCATTTCGCGAAGCGGCACGATCCGCTCGTGCTCGCGTTCCTGCAATTCGTCGCGTGTGGCGTGCTGTGCCTCGCGGCCGGCCTCGCGATCGAGCCGGTCAACCTCGCGATGCTGCAGCGCGCGCTGCCGACGCTGCTGTACGGCGGGCTGCTGTCGGTCGGCGTCGGCTATACGCTGCAGGTCGTCGCGCAGCGCGATGCGGCACCCGCGCACGCGGCCGTGATCTTCAGCATGGAGGGGGTGTTCGCGGCCATCGCCGGCTGGGCCGCGCTCGGCGAGACGCTGACGCTGCGCGCGCTGGTCGGCTGCGCGCTGATGCTCGCCGGCCTGCTCGCCTGCCAGTTGCTGCCGAATGGCGACGCCCGGAAAAAGGACGAGGACGCGCTGCCGGCGTGACACGCGCGATCCCTATAATGGCGGTTCGCGTATTTTTCATGCCAACCGCTTCCGACAGGCCAGCCCCGTGACGTCCACTCCCGTCGATCCCGCCGCCGACCTGCTGCGCGAACGCGCAGCGCACTATGCCGCCGAGGCCGCGCTGTTCCAGCGCGACCAGGCGCTGTCCATCGCTTCGCACGACCTGCGCAGCCCGCTGAACGCGATGCACAGCTGGGCGTACGTGCTCGAGCGCCAGCTCGCCAGCGCCGACCCGAACCTGCAACGCGCGCTCGCGGGCATCCGCGCAGGGATCGACCAGCAGGTCGCGCTGATCGACGACGTGCTCGACGCACCGCGCGCGGCAACGCGCACCCTGGCGATCGCCACGCAGCCGTTCGCGCTGCGCCCGCTGCTCGACGACACGCTCGCACTGGTGCGCTGCGCGCTCGCCGACGCACGACAGGTGAGCGTCGACGCGACGCTGCCCGACGGCGAGCCGTCGCTGACCGCCGACCGCGAGCGCATCGCGCAGGCGCTCTGGACGATGCTGACGACGGCCGTCGAAGCCAGCGCCGCCGGCAGCCGCGTGACGTTCACGTGCACGCGCGACGGCGCACAGTGCGTCGCGCACGTCGCCTGCGACGTGAACGCCGCCGCCCTCGCCGATCCGGCGCTGCCGCATGCATTCGAACCGTTCGCGCGTCGCGAGATGCTGCGCCCGCGCGACGGGAAGCGCGTCGCAGCGGCGCTCGCGCTGTGCCAGCGTGTCGCGCTCGCGCACGGCGGCACCTTCACGCACGCCCCGTTCGCCGACGGCGCCGCCGTCACCCTGTCGCTCGCCGTCCCCTGCGAGGCGCCGGTGTAAGCCATCGGCCGCCCGACACATTACATTTCCCTTTCCGGCCCTATACTGTTGGGCCTGTCATGACTGGAGCGATTCTTTGTTACAGATCTTCGCGCTCATCGGCGCGTTGTTCCTGGTGGCCCTCAACGGGTTTTTCGTCGCAGCCGAATTCGGCCTCGTCAAACTGCGCGCGACGCGCGTCAAGACACTTGCCCGCAAGCACGGCCTGCGCGGGCGCATCCTCGCCATCGTGCACGGCCGGCTCGACGCGTATCTGTCCGCCTGCCAGCTCGGCATCACGCTCGCGTCGCTCGGCCTCGGCTGGGTCGGCGAGCCGGCGTTCGCGGAACTGATCGGGCCGCTGCTCGACCTGATCGGCGTGCAGTCCGAACGCATCGTGCATCTGATTTCGCTCGTGTTCGCGTTTTCGCTGATCTCGTTCCTGCACATCGTGGTCGGCGAACTCGCACCGAAATCGATGGCGATCCGCCAGTCGGAGAAGGTCGGCCTGTGGGTCGCGCTGCCGCTCTACGCGTTCTACTGGGCGATGTATCCGGCGATCTGGGTGCTCAACACCAGCGCGAACGCGGTGCTGAAGCTCGCGGGCCTGTCGGCCGACCACGGCGGCGATGCGCACTACTCGACGGACGAGCTGAAGCTGATCCTGCGCAGCCGCCGCAGCGCGGGCAACGCGGCCCAGCCGGCGCGCGGCACGTACACCAACGACGAGTGGAACACGCTCGCGCACTCGCTCGATTTCTCGTCGATGACGGTGTCGGACCTGATGCGGCCGGCGCATGAAATGATCGGCCTGCGCCGCGACCTGCCGCTGCCCGACAACATGGAAATCGTCGCGCGGCACCGCTTCAGCCGCTATCCGCTGTTCGAGGATGCGTCGCGCGAACAGGTGAGCGGGCTGATCCACCTGAAGGACCTGCTGCTCGCGCGTCACGCCGGGGCGGCGCTCGAGGACCTGTCCGACTACGTGCGCCCGGTGCAGTACGTGAAGCCCGACACGCCGGCGCTGGAGCTGTTCCGCCGCTTCCGCAAGGGCGCGCCGCACTTCGCGCTGGTCGGCAACAAGGGCGAGAAGCCGATCGGCTTCCTGACACTCGACAACCTGCTCGGTGCGCTGGTCGGCCAGATCCACGACGAGTTCCGCCAGGGCGACGCGGACTGGAGCCGCCTCGACGACGGCACGCTGATGGGCAAGGGCAGCCTGCCCGTCGTGTCGCTCGAGCAGGCGCTCGGCATCGACATCGACGAAGGGCGTGCGGAATCGGTCGGCGGCCTGGTGATCCAGGCGCTCAGCGATCTGCCGACCGAAGGGCAGCGCGTGTCGTTCGATCGCTTCGACGTCGTCGTGAAGAAGATGAACGGTCCGCGCATCGTGCTGGTGCGCGTCTATCCGAAGATTGCGAAGGAGGCCGACGAATGACGGCTGCCGCGCGCCGCGCGCGATGACGCCGACGCTGCCGCGCTGCTGCGTGATCACGCCGGAGCCGGCGTCCGCGTCGGCCGCCGATTGCCTCGCATTCCTCGACACGCTGTCGGCCGTGCTCGCGCGCGGCGAAACGCTCGTGCAGCTGCGCGTGAAGTCGTTCGACGCGGCCGCGTTCGCGCGGCTGGCCGCCGATGCGCTCGCGCGCTGCGACGCGGCCGGCGCGCAACTGATGCTCAACGGGCCGATCGACGCGGCCGGCGTGATGCGGCTCGACGGCGCGGGCTGGCACCTCGACGGCGCCGCGCTGCGCGCCGTCGCGCAGCGGCCGCTGCCGGCCGCTCGCCGCATGTCGGCCGCCTGCCATGCGGCCGACGATCTCGTGCTGGCCGCGCGCGCGGGCGTGGATTTCGTCACGCTGTCGCCCGTGTTGCCGACGCTCAGCCATCCCGGCGCGCCGACGCTCGGCTGGACGCAATTCGCTGCGTTGGCCGCGCAGGCCGCGATGCCGGTCTATGCGCTCGGCGGCATGACGCGCGCGCATCTCGACGACGCGCGCCGCCACGGCGCGTACGGCGTCGCGGGCATTCGCAGTTTCTGGTAAGGGCGGCCGGGCGCGCCAGCGCCCGACCCTCCGGGCATCACGCGCGCGGAACGGAACGCATTGCCCGCCATGCGCTGTCGTCGATCCGACGCACGTCGTGCGTCAGCGCGTACCGGTTGACGTCGCCCGTCAGCCACGCGACGAGCGAATACGGCGGCAACTCCCCTTCATCGACCCGGTCGCGTGCGCGTGCCGGCGTCTCGAACACGACCTGCCCGCTCGGCGCATCGAACGGCACCGCGTCGGGCGACAGGTTCAAGGCGATGGTCAGCGTCTCGTCGTCGGCGAGCCGCCATGACGCGAGCAGCGCATCGGCATCGCCGTCACCGGTCGCCTTCAGCGCATGCGCGTCCTGCGGCCGGCAATCGGACAGCCGCGGCGCAATCAGCTTCGCGCGCACCGCGAGCGCCGACTGCACGAAATGCGCCCGATCGACATCGCGCGCGGTTTCGTCGAAGATCAGCGGGATCTGCGGCGTGAGCAGCGACAACGCAAGCGCCGCGAGGCCCGCCGCCTGCTCGCTGTCGCCCTGTTCGCTGTCGCACCACGCGCCGTCGGACAGCACCAGCGACGTGAGCGCCAGCCCTTCGGCGCATGGGCCGTCGCCCGCCGCGGCCGGCTGGAACGCCGCGCCTGCCGCGGTCAGCGCGCGCGCGAGCGTGTGGATCGACTGGTGGGGCGAAATCCCTTCGTGCGCCGACGTGTCGCGCCCCGTCAGCCGATGCAGCGCGCGCTCTCCGCAACCGTTCCACTGCGCATCGAAATGCGTATCGGCCAGGTGCACCGGATGACGCTCGCTGCCGAGCACGAGGTGGATCATCCGGTCGGCCGGCACGGCCGCGCGCACGCGGTCGGCGATCTCGCGCAGCCACGACGTGCCGATCCGGTCGGCCTCGCGCAGCCGCAGGCCGTCGCAACGGTATTCGTCGATCCAGTACAGCGCGTTGTCGCAGAAGAAGTCGCAGACTTCCGGATGGTCGAGCGCGAGCGGCGCCGCCTGCAGCGGATCGTCGCGCGTATGGAAGAACGGCGCCGCGTAATGGCGCAGCGCGTCGGTGCCGCTGCCGAAGCGCGCGTAATCGAGTTCCAGCAGCACCGCGAGACCGTAGCCGTGCGCGGCGTCGATCAGCGCCTTCAGCGCGTCGGGGCCGCCCTCGGCCGCGAGCGGCGCGAACGGCAGGCTGTCGTGCGGCGACGCGAGCAACTCCAGCGCGGTCACGCCGAGACGCGCGAGCCGCGGCAGCCGGCGGCGCACGCCGTCGAAGCCGCCCACCGCGTGCGGACGAATCGCGTACAGCGCGATGTCTTCCCACGGGCGGCCGCGCCAGAACGTGTTGCGCCATGTGAACGCGCGCGGATCGACGACCTCGCTCGGGCCGTTGAGCCCGTCCGGTTGCGAACGCGACGCGGGATCGGGAATCGACACGACATCGTCGAGCCGGTAACGGTAACGCGCGCCCGCACCGCATTCGACGAACACTTCGAACCAGTGCGGACCGGCCGCGGTCATCGGGACGAGCGTCGGGCCGTAGCCGGTATCGAGTTCGAGCTGAACATGCGTGCTGCCCGGCGCCCACACGCGGAAATGCGTGCGCGGCGACGTGCCGAGCGCGCCACAGGGCTGCGCGCCGGACGGCAGGCAGTGTATGTAGTGCTGCGCATACGGATCGTGCGGACAATCTGACATCATGCGCTCCTCGTGCGTGCCGAGCGGCATGGCCGCGCGATTCGCGCGGCGCATCGGGCCCGGCATGCGACGGCCAGGCAGGGGGGAAGAAAAGTATGCGCCGCTTTGACGATCGCGACGCATCGAATCCTCACATTTTTAAATGCGAATCGACCCCGGCAACGGTTGCGCGCGATGCGCGTCGAATCGGGTAGTCCGCATACCGGAATGGCCGCTCGCCTTGTTGCGCCGCAGCCCCGCGCTTACGCTCGATGCAATGCGCGTGGGCACCCCGCCCGCGCCCGAATTCGAGGAATCTCCCATGTCGCTCCCCGCCAGCGCCGCGAAGTTCGATCCGGCACGCGCGCACGAATACGCCGAACAATCCCGCATCGCGCTCGCCGGCTACGACGCGTGCCACGAACTCGCCGCGTGCATGCTCGCGTCGGCGATCGGCGGTCCCGACGCGCGGCTCCTCGTCGTAGGCGCAGGCGGCACGGGGCAGGAAATCTGCGTGCCCGCGGCGCTCGAACCGGGCTGGCAGTTCACGGCCGTCGATCCGTCCGCGCCGATGCTCGCGCTCGCGCGTGCCAACGTCGAAGCGGCGGGGTTCGCCGCCCGCACGCAATTCGTCGAGGCCGGCGTCTACGCGCTGCCCGATGCGCCGGCGTTCGACGGCGCGACGCTGATCGGCGTGCTGCATCACGTCCCCGGCGATGCGGCGAAGGCCGCGCTGCTGGATGCGATCGCGCGCCGCCTGAAGCCCGGCGCACCGCTCGTGATCGCGGGCAACTATCGCCGCTATGCGGACCACCCTCGCCTGCTCGACGCGTGGCAGCAGCGCTGGCGGATGAAGGGCGCGACGCCCGACGCCGTGCGTGCGCAGCTTGCGAAAATCCTGCAGGGCGCCGATCCGCCCGCTGCCGAGGAAGCCGTCTTCGCGTTGCTGCACGATGCGGGCTTCGATGCGCCGCTGCGCTTTTTCTCGAGCCTGTTCTGGGGCGCGTGGATCGCGGTGCGGCGCGGTACGAACGGCTCGAGTCAACCGCGTCAGCTCAGCAACCCTGCCGCGACGTTGATCGACAGCCCGAGCACGGCCATGTTGAAGTAGAACGACAGGATCGACTGCGCGAGCACAGCGCGGCGCGCGGAGCGATTCGCGAGCGACACGTCGGCCGTCTGCGACGCGACCGCGAGCGTAAAGGCGAAATACAGGAAATCCCAGTAGTCGGGCTCGGGGTTGCGGTCGGGAAACCGCAGTGCGCGATCGCTGCTCGGCGAGCCGTAATAGAGCCGCGCATAGTGCAGCGTGAAGATCGTCGGGATCAGGAACCATGCGCCGAACAGCGTCGCGCCCGTGACCGCGTAGTGGCCGAGCCCGGCGCGAAAGCCGACGTTCTTCGCGGTGGCGAGCTCGATCGCGATCGCGGCGACGCTCGCGACCGTCGCGATGCAGATGACCGTCAGCACGGTCGTCGCGTTCTCGTCCTCGCGGATCGCGATCTCGCGCACCTGGTGGTGATGTGCCGTGACCATGCGCCCCCACATCAGCACGAGATACAGCCAGACCGTGCAATCCCAGCCGATCAGCGCACGCGCGGTCGGTCTCAACTGCAACGGCAGCAGCACCGCGCACAGCACGCCCGCGGCGAAGGCGGCGACCATGCGCGGCCGGTTGCGTAATACCTGCGGATAAAGCGTCATCGTGTGATTCCGAAAGCGGATGGAAAGGGTTCGGCCCGCGTGCGAACGGCCCGCCGGGCCGCGCCGGCGGGTACCGCCCCGATTATCGCCATTCCTGCATGACGTTGCGAAGGGCGTGAGCGCCTAAGATATCGGGATGACTCCCGTCCTCTGCCATCATCCCGCGAACGCGGCCGGACGCGACTTCGTCGTCGGCGATCTGCACGGCTGCGTGGATGTGCTGCGCGCGCTGCTGCACGACATCGGCTTCGACCCGGCTCGCGACCGGCTGTTCTCGGTCGGCGATCTCGTCGACCGCGGCCCCGCGTCCGAAACCGCGCTCGAGCTGCTCGACCGCCCGTGGTGCCACGTGGTGCGCGGCAATCACGAAGAAGTGCTGAGCCTCGTCGCGCGCGGCAAGCTGTCGCCCGACGCGTGGCGCGGGATCGGCGGCGACTGGGGCGCCGACCTCCCGCCGGAACGGCTGCACGCGCACGCGGCGCGCGTCGACGCGCTGCCGCTCGTACGCGTGATCGGCGACGGCCCCGCGCGCTTCAACGTGCTGCATGCGGAATTCCTCGGTCCGGACGCCGAACTCGACACGGGCAGCTATTCGCCCGACGTGCGCGAGCGGCTGATCTGGGGACGCGACCTGGTCCAGGGGCTCGTCAACCCGGCCCGGCAGGCCGGCCTGTCCCTGACCTGCACCGGCCACACGCCGGTGCGGGCGCCGCAGCGCATCGGCGCGCAATGGTTCATCGACACCGGCGCGTTCGCACCGTCGGGACGCCTGACGATCGTCGAACCGCGCACGGGCGACACGTGGTCGCTGACGCAGGCCGACGCGCGCGCCCGTCATGCGGGCGACCTGCCGCTGCCTTAGGCCCGCGTTCACGCCGATAACGGGCCTGCGCTGGCCGCGGGCCGGCAACGCCCGGCGGGCTCACGCTCACGCTCACGCTCACGCGCGCGTTTGCGTGCGCGAGCACCGCGCTAACCCACCTGGTTCAGCTCGAACACCGCATCGATCGCGGATCCGTTCCAGTTGTATTCGAGATACGCAGCGTGATGACAATCGCGCAGCAGCGTCGTACGAAACGCCGCAAGACACTCGCCGCGCGGGTCGCGCACCGACGGATAGACGATCCCCGCGCCGCCCGCGTTGCGCACCGCGCGGCCGAGTGCCTGCCCCGCGCCGTAATCGAGCGGATCGAGCAGCGCCGGGCTGCGCTGCGGCCACGTGCGCACGTCGGCGACGTCGCCCTGCGCATACACCGTGTAGAGCCGCATCTGCTGACGCATCGGCGCCTCCTTCGTCGCGGCCAGGAACAGCCCGCTGTGATAGCGCGTTTCGGCGATCGCCGTATCGCGCGACCGCCCGCAGTAGAACACGCCGTAGCTGCCGTCCGAAAAGCGGCTGCCCTGCGGATTCAGATGCGTGAACGCGGCCATGATCGGCCCCCAGCCCTGGCCGTAGCGACGCTCCGCCGGCGGCACGAGTTCGAGCGTGCCGACTTCGTTGCGGATGCGATCGTTGGTCAGCGATTCGAGCGCATAGAGCGCATCGAAATCCTCGGCGGACGCGACGCGGTCGAACAGGTTGACGGCTGGAAAACGAGTGGGAATCACGCGATAGGCGGGTGCCCAGTCGACGACGGTCGTGGGCCAGTGCTGTACTGCTTCGATCGGCATCGTCACGCCCAGCCACCCCGCATCGCATCGAGGTATTGCCGGACGGCGACCAGGTCGCCGACGTTGCCGGCGAGCATCCGGTCGAGCGCGCGCTTGCCGCCGAACGGCGCGGCGTCGTTCGGCCGCTTGACCCAGGCGTCGGCCGCGGCCGGCTGCGGCAGCAGGATCTGCAGCGCCTTGTAGATGCCGAGCAGCAGCGATAGCCGCTCGAGCGTATCGCGCGGCAGGCGCGCCGATTCGGGCGACGCCTTCCACTTGAAGAACGTCGAGCGGCCGGGCGACCCGAGCAGGACGATCTGTTCGTCGATCGTCAGCTCCCAGTCGCGCGCGATGTTGAAGAACGCGCGCAGGCCGGCCGCCGACATCTGCGCGACCGAAGCCTGCCGCGGGGTGGAATGCGGATCGAAGGCGGGCTGTGACATGATCGTTAGTCTCGAAACGAATTTACTAACAAGATTAGTCCATTTTCGTATTTTTGCAAGGGTCGCCCCCCGACGTGCCGGCATTCCACCCGAAGGATCGATATTTTTTGTCCATTCTGGACTAGAATTTTATTTTCTGCGTTAATGACCGTGCGGACAGCGCATCGGGACGCGGTGCGTCCCCGCAGCAACCGTGTCGCCCAGAACCGGATAGACCACGCCAAGGAACCACCATGAAGAGACTGATTGCCGCCGTTTCGATCGCCCTGCTCGCGGTATCGGCAGGCCCCGCCGTCGCGAAGGACTGGACCACGCTGCGCTTCGGCACCGACGCCAGCTACGCGCCGTTCGAATCGAAGGCGCCCGACGGCAAGCTCGTCGGCTTCGACATCGACCTCGGCAACGAGATCTGCGCACGGCTGAAGGCGAAGTGCGTGTGGCTCGAGAACGATTTCGACGGGATGATCCCGGCGCTGAAGGCGAAGAAGTTCGACGCGGTGCTGTCGTCGATGTCGATCACGCCGCAGCGTGCGGAACAGATCGGCTTCACGACGAAGATCTACAACCAGCCGACGCGGCTCGTCGTGAAGAAGGGCTCGCCGCTGCTGCCGACGGCCGAATCGCTGAAGGGCAAGTCGATCGGCGTCGAACAGGGCACGACGCAGGAAGCGTATGCGAAGGCGTACTGGGCGAAGCAGGGTGCGAACGTCGTGTCGTACCAGAACCAGGACGGCGTGTATGCGGACCTGACGTCGGGCCGCCTCGACGCCGCGCTGCAGGACGAGGTGCAGGCCGCGATCGGGTTCCTGAAGTCGCCGCGCGGTGCGGGCTACCAGTTCGTCGGGCCCGAACTCGTCGACGAGAAGGTGCTCGGCATCGGCGCCGGTATCGGGCTGCGCAAGGAAGACGCCGACCTGAAGGCGAAGATCGATCGCGCGATCCTCGACATGGTCAAGGACGGCACCTACAAGCGGCTCGCGTCGAAGTATTTCGACTTCGACATCTACGGCGGCTGAAGCGGCGCCGCGCGCGCACGGGTGCGATGCCCGTCGCGCGCGGCCCGACCGCCCCTCCCTGCTCACCGGACGGCGACGCCTCCCTGACGTCTGCCGTCGCACCGGTTTCATCGTCCGTATCGCGCAACCGGATGCCGCACGTCATTCGCATGGCAAACGGATCGCCTGCGCTGGCGACCGCAGGCGCTCGACGTCTCAATAAGCGAAGATCGGGCGCCGGGGTACCGGCGCCCGCGTGCACATCCCCATGCGGACCGGATTGGCGAGCAGGAAAGCGCCGGCCCGGCGCGGATGACCGGGTATCAGCCGGATCCGCCTCGCACCGGGCGCGGAGAGGTGGCCTGTCGACGCGTGCCGGCCGGCAGCAAGGTGCGCGGTCGACCGGCGATGGGTCGAATCACTGCGATCGCGGCCTGCCGGCCGCGGCGTGTTGAGATCGTTCATTTTTCTACCCCGTATTCGAGTCGTTGCTTGTGCCGGCAACCGGACACCGCCGGTGCTCCGACGATCCGACGACGACGGCCCATGCCGCCCGGAACGGGGCCATGCTGCCCGTCCGACCGTCATCCCCGCGGACTGCGTCCTGGCCGGCGCTCGAATGGTTCGCTGCCGAACCGGCCGGACGTCGCGTCGTCGACTCTCGCACCCCAACCTGTGCAAGGAGCGCGCCAGCTTCGTTCGGGGCCGACGGCACAAGCCTTTCATCGGACCAGCGCGCGGCCCGAACGGGCGGGACCTGCCGGACGTTGCGAAACTGAAACATGCCGGGCGCGAGCGGCCTCGGTCGCGTGGCGGCAGCGCCTTGCCGGACAAGGCACGCGGACGAGCCGGAAAATTTTCCCGGCGCGGGCCGCACGTCGCCGCCCGCGTTTGCCGGGGCTTTTTGCACAGCCGCCGGCAGGAAACGTTTCACGCCCTTTACATACCGCCGGACGCCCGCGCACGGACCGGCCGCGGACGCTTTTCGTGCCGCCTTCAGCCGACTCGCTGGTGGTCGGCGTCGTCGGGCGGCGAGCCGTCCTTCCCGCCGTTGTCGCCGGTGTTGTCGTGGTCGTTGAGTCCGTGCTCGATCATCATCCGGTAGAGCGTCACGCGCGAGATGCCGAGTTCGGCGGCGGCCTTGTTGATCCGGTGATCGTTGCGCAGCAGCGCGTTCTCGATCGCGACGCGCTCGGCGAGCGAACGCGCCTGCTCGAGGGTCACGGGCTCCGTTTCGCCCGGGATCTCGAGCCCGAGATCGTGCGGCGTCAGCAGCCGGCTCTCGGCCATCACGATCGCGCGGCGCACCCGGTTGATCAGCTCGCGCACGTTGCCGGGCCACTCGTAGCGGCGCATCGCGTCGAGCGCGGCCGACGTGAAGCCGCTGATCTTGCGGCCGCTGTCGCCCTTGAATTTCTGCAGCACGTAATGCGCGAGGATGTCGATGTCCTTGCCCCGCGCGCGCAGCGGCGGCTCGTGAATGCGCAGCACGCAGAGCCGGTGATAGAGGTCCGCGCGGAAGCGGCCGGCTTCGACCGCGCCGTCGAGATCCACGTGCGTCGCCGAGATGATCCGCACGTCGACCGGAATCGATTCCTGGCCGCCGAGCCGCTCGATCTTCCCTTCCTGCAGGAAACGCAGCAGGCTTGCCTGGCTTTCGACCGGCATGTCGCCGATTTCGTCGAGAAACAGCGTGCCGCCGTTCGCCGATTCGATCCGGCCCGCGCGCCGCTGGTTCGCGCCGGTGAACGCGCCGCGCTCGTAGCCGAACAGTTCCGACTGCAGCAGGTGATGCGGGATCGCGCCGCAGTTGATCGCGACGAACGGCCCCTTGCCGCGTGCCGAGCGCTCGTGGATCGCGAGCGCCGTCAGCTCCTTGCCGGTGCCCGACTCCCCGGAGATGAACACGCTCGCGTCGGTTTTCGCGACCTTGCGAATCGTGCTGAACAGCTGCTGCATCGCTTCGCAGTTGCCGATCATCCCGTGCTCGCCGATCGATGCCGCGTATGCCGCGCCGTCGACGCGATCGAGCGCGGCCATCCCGCGTGCGTGGCCGAGCACGTGCGAAATCCATTCGTACGGCAGCGGCAGCGTCACGTAATCGAAACAATAGCTGCGGATCAGTTCGCGCACGGCAGCGCCGATCGTGATGCCGGCCTGCGCGATGGAAATCCAGCCGATCGCCGGCTGGCTCAGGCACGCCTTCAGCGCGGGATAGTCGCGCGACGTGAAGCCCGAGAAATCGATGAGCCCGGCGGCGACGTTCACGCCGGACGTCATGTTCTGCGCGGCGCCGGCCGTCTTCGCGACCGAGATATCCCAGCCGAGCCCGCGCAGTTGCGCCAGCAACGGCTCGTCCGGCGAACGCATGATCACGAACAGCTTGCGTCCGGCCTCGGGAGCGGTAACGGATACGAGCGGCGTCTCGGACGCTGCCGTCCCGCTTGCGTCGGGTGACCTTGCAACCATCGTTGTTCCCCGCTTGGCGTTGGTATCGTGCGCTGGCTCGCCGCCGCGTCCGACGGACCTCGATCGAACCGACATATTGGCCGCATTTTCGTCCGAATAAAATCCCCCCGGGGAATAATCGCGTGCCGGGCGAACCCATTCATGAACGGTATATCGACACCGTCGACGCGCGGCTAGATGGGTGTTATCCCGGTGGCGCGGCGGGCGCGAAGCGAGGCCGGACCAATCGCGAACACACGACGCCGCGCCGGTGCTGGCGCGCGGGGACGGGCGCACGGGATCGGACCGGCGGCACGGGCCGGCACGCCCGGTCGGCCGCACCGGCCCGGTACCCGCAACCGTTTCCGCTTGATGCCGGTCAATCGTCGGATAAAACGGGGATGATGCAGGAATGCAACACGCGCCGGGCAGCGCGGCGACCGGGTCAGCGTCCCGATGCGAGCGGCGCGAGCGCGTTGGCGCGGCCACGGCCGGCCGACGCGCCGTCGTGTTCGCCGTACGTGGCGACGAGCGCGTCGACCCGCGCGAGGTGATGGCGGTTGTCGCGGTCCCACGGGTGGAAGCCGGGCCGGAAAAAGCTCAGCCACTCGCCCGCGATCCGCGGAAACAGCCCACGACGCGGCCCGTACAGGAACGCGAGCATGCGCAGCATGCCGCGCACGCGATGCTCGATGTCGCGATCACGCGACAACAGCGTCGCGTGCAGCAGGAACACGGTCGGCCAGAACGTCAGCGTCGTCAGCAGGTAGACGCCGATGCGGATCAGATAGCGGCGCAGGCCCGGCTTCATCGCGACGTTCCAGACGTCGAACGACACGGCCTTGTGCTCGGTTTCCTCGAGCGCGTGCCACACCCACATCTGGCGGTAGCCGTCGACCGAGCCTTCGAGGCGCGTCGGATCGCGCAGCAGCCAGTCGGCAAGCATGGCCGTGTAGTGCTCGGCGGCGACCGTATGCGCGAGCTGCACCGAATGCGGCAGCTTGCGCTTCATGTAACCGAGCACGGTCCAGATGCGCTTGTCGAGCTTGCGCGCGGGCAGGCGGTTCGCCTGCATCAGCGCGTTGTATTCGCCGTGCTCGCGCGTATGCATCGCCTCCTGCCCGATGAAGCCGAGCACCTGCCGCTTCAGCACCGGATCGTCGATCCGGTCGCGATAGTGGCGCACGGAATCCATGAAAAATCGTTCGCCGGCCGGAAACAGCAACGACAGCGCATTGAAGAAGTGCGTCACGTGCGGGCCGAGCCCGTGCCAGTCCTTCGCGCGTTCGACCGGCAGGTCGAAGCGCAGGTCGCGGCGCACCGGCATCACTTCGGCTGCGGTGGCGGAAGCGGCTGACTTCATGTTCGTCGTTCTCCTTGTTTCCGGGCGGCCCGGCCGGCCGTTGCGGCCGTGCCTGCGCGGGCCCGGGCAGCGCATCGCGCAACGCCCAGATCTTGACATCGATAGCTGTAAAGATAGGCGCCGGCCGACGCCGCGCGCAAGCCGCGCGGTAGATGCGCGCTTCCAAACAGGGCACGGTCGGCAACGCGACAAAATCGACGTTCGGGCGGCGTTCGGGCGAATCGCGATTCGAACGCGCGCACCCGCGCACAACCGGCAGGCGGGCGACGCGCGCGCGAATCGCAATCGGCGCGCAAGCCCCGCGCGACGGCCGTTTTGCGGCGTCGCGCGACGGTTTTTCGATGCGACGCCGAGCGGCCGGATGGCGCCGATTCATACGCGCGCGGCGTTGGCGCGGTGCAACCCCGTCGGGCCGGTCCGCGAACGATTCAAACATGCGTTCCATTCGTGTGTCGCGCGAGATGCGTGAGCGCCGCCGCGACCGACACGCGATCGGCGCGCGGCCGCGCCCTCGCCGCCTGCGGCGGCCCCCTGCGCGCTCGCCTACAATAACGGTTTTACCCAACCCCTTTCAGGAGAAGTCATGTCTGTCACCACGACCGCATCGGGCCTCAAAATCGAAGAGCTGACCGAAGGCACCGGCGCGCAAGCGCAAGCCGGCCAGACCGTCAGCGTCCACTACACGGGCTGGCTGACCGACGGTCAGAAATTCGACTCGAGCAAGGACCGCAACGACCCGTTCGCGTTCGTGCTCGGCGGCGGCATGGTCATCAAGGGCTGGGACGAAGGCGTGCAGGGCATGAAGGTCGGCGGCGTGCGTCGCCTGACGATCCCGCCTCAACTCGGCTACGGCCCGCGCGGTGCAGGCGGCGTGATCCCGCCGAACGCGACGCTCGTGTTCGAAGTCGAACTGCTCGCCGTCTGACGCTGCCGCCGGCCGACGTCCTTCCGATGGAACGCATCCCGTCTCCCGCCATCGCGCTGCGCCGTTACGACACGTGCGAAGCGTCCGACGTGCACGACTTTCATCAGGTCGTGCTCGGCGTCGACGGCGCGATGGTGATGGCGGTGGACGGCGTCGGCCAGCGCATCGACCGGCACGCGGCCTGGCTGATTCCGGCCGGCTCGCGCCACGATTACGCGGGCCTCGGCGACAATCGCCAACTCGTGCTCGACCTGCCCGCCGCGTCGCTCGCGGTGCCGCAGCGGCTGTTCGACAGCGCGCGTGCCGTGCCGATCGACCCGGCACTGGCCTCGCTCGTCGCGCAGGTTGCGACAGCGGCCGCGCAACTCGACGGACCGGCCGGCGACACGCGGCACGCGCATCGCTTCCATTGGCAGGCCGCCGCGCGTCTGTGCGACGCACTGCTCGGCGACGCCAGCTTCGCCGCGCCGGCGACGGGCCTGGATTTCGCGCGCATCGACCGCTGGCTGCGCGCGCGGCTTGCGGAGCCGCTGCGCATCGCCGATCTCGCCGCGCACTGCGGCTACGGGATGCGCCGGTTTCACCAACTGTTCGTCGACGCGTTCGGCGAAACCCCGCATCGCTACCTGCAGCGGCTGCGGCTCGACGCCGCCGTCGTGCTGCTCGCCGACGGCCGCCATCCGCTCGTCGACATCGCCGGCATGGTCGGCTTCGCCGACCAGAGCACCTTCACGCACGCGTTCACGAAGCGCTTCGGCGTCGCGCCGGGGCGCTGGCGCGGCGAACGGCACTGAGCGGGCAGACGCCACCCGTTTTCCTGCAATAGCGAACGCGCTTGCGCCGATTGCGCCGATCGCGCCCATGCGCAAGCGCCGGATGGTCTTCGACAGTCGTTGTCCATCGCGCGCGAAACCGTGGCACGCATGAAAGCGGTGCGCATCGGGCCGATGATCGCCACTCGTCAAATCCAGCTTCATGCGCCGCGCCTGCTCGAACCAGCGTTGCGCCGCAGGGATCGAATGGCGACCGCTCGGCTACAGATCGCTGCATTTCATCGATGCGTCGACGCCGCTGCCGCTGCTGCTCGTGCCGTTCCTGCTGATTCCGGCCGGCATGGGCTTCGCGGTGCCGGCGATGACGACGGCCGTGCTCGCGTCGGTCGAGCATGAGCGTGCGGGTATCGCGTCCGCCGTGCTGAACACCGCCCGGCAGGCCGGCGACACGGCCCTTGCGTCGCACAGCGTCCGGAGCATCACGCCCGGGGCATCACGCCCGTATCACGCCCCCTCGTCGCCCACCTTCCGCACGACCGTATCCGCCGCCTTCAGCGGCCGACCATCGTCGTGCCGCAGCGCGAGCTTGCGGATCGCGCGGCCCGTCTTGCGCTCGACCAGGACCGAATGCGGCTCGCCGCGCCCGAACAGGTTCGCCTCGCCCCACTGCCGCAGCATCACGATCACCGGAAACAACCCCTCGCCCTTCTTCGTCAACGCGTACTCCTGATACGCGCTGCCGTCCGACGCGGGCACGACGTCGAATATGCCGGCGTCCACCAGCATCCTGAGCCGGTCCGACAGGATGTTGCTCGCGACGCCGAGGCTCGCGCGGAAATCGCCGAACCGGCGCACGCCGTCGAACGCGTCGCGCACGATCAGCAACGCCCAGCGATCGCCGACGATATCGGTCGCGCGCGCCACCGGGCACGGCGAATCCGCAAGACTTTTCTGCCTGGCCATGTTGTTCTCCGCTGTCGCGCCGGCCGCCTTCGCACGCGCCCGGCACGTCGGCGCGCGGACCCGTTGCCCGCCGCCCCACAAGTTGCATTTTAAAACTACTTTTCCTACACTCACACTAGTTTCAAATTGCAACTACTTAAGTGAGTGCGAGGCAACCCATGGAATCGTCTTGTCGTTCCGGAACCGTCGCGTCCAACGCGACATCGCGTGCCGCGCGCCCGGCCGATGGCGCGCGCGTATCCACGGCGCTCGTCGCGCTGCTGGCCGTCTGCTGCGCGGCGAGCGTCGCGAACGTGTACTACGCGCAGCCGCTGCTCGATTCGATCGCCCGCGATTTCGGCGTATCGCAGGCGGCAGTCGGCGGCGTCATCACCGCGACGCAACTCGGCTGCGCGCTCGCGTTGCTGTTCGTCGTGCCGCTCGGCGACCTGCTGAACCGCAAACGCCTGCTCACCGTCCAGCTTCTGCTGCTGACGGCGGCCTGCATCGGCGTGGCCGCCGCGTCGACGCGCGTCGCGTTGCTGGCGGGCATGGTCGCGGTCGGGCTGCTCGGCACCGCGATGACGCAAGGGCTGATCGCCTGCTCGGCCGCGCTTGCGGGGGCCGGCGAGCGCGGCCGCGTGGTCGGCGCGGCACAGGGCGGCGTCGTGATCGGCCTGTTGGCCGCACGTTCGCTTGCGGGTGTCGTCACGGATATCGCCGGGTGGCGTGCGGTCTATCTGGTGTCGGGCGCACTTGCGATTGCGATGCTGATCGCACTGGCGCGGCTGTTGCCCGATGCGGACGCACCGCGCGAGCGCATCGGCTACGCAGCACTGCTCGGTTCGATGCTCACGCTGCTGCGCAACGAGCGCATGCTGCGTGTGCGCGGGGCGATCGCGCTGCTGATGTTCGCGGCGTTCAGCATCTTCTGGAGCGCGCTCGTGCTGCCGCTGAGCGCGCCGCCGCACGCGATGTCGCATACGCAGATCGGTGCATTCGGGCTCGTCGGGGCACTGGGTGCGGCGGCCGCCGCACGCGCGGGCCGGCTCGCGGATCGCGGGCTCGGCGAAGCGACGACCGGCGCCGCGCTCGCACTGCTCGCATTCTCGTGGCTGCCGCTCGCGTTCACCGGTACGTCGATCGCGCTGCTGGTCGTCGGTATCGTGCTGCTCGACGTCGGCGGGCAGGCCGTCCATGTCGTGAACCAGAGCATGATCCTCGGCGCGCGGCCCGATGCGCATGCGCGCCTCGTCGGCTGCTACATGCTGTTCTATTCGATCGGTAGCGGGCTCGGCGCGATCGCGTCGACGATGATGTATGCGCACGCCGGATGGATCGGTGTCTGCGGGCTCGGCGCGGCGGTCAGCGCGGCCGCGGTCGGCGTATGGGCCGTGACGCTCAGGCGTGCCTGAACGAAACGTGTCGAGCCCGGCGCGCGAGCCGCCGCATGCCCGGCTTCGAACGACAAAAGGCCGGCTCGCCCAGATCGGGCGGCCGGCCTGCGAACCGGACGTGTATGCCGGCTCGACTGTCGCGGCGACGCGCCGCGTTCGCTTACCCCGCCGCCTGGATCGCCTCTTCGTACACGCCGGCGACGCGTCGCGCGATCACCGCGTTGTCGAAATGGTCGCGCGCGTAGCGCTTGCATGCCGCTTCGTCCGGTAAGGCGATCGCGCCAGACAGCGCGCCGCCGAGCCCTTCCGCGATCGCATCCGCGCCCGTCGACGGCAGCACGAGATCGTTGGACAGCCCGGCGACCGCCTCCGGCAGCCCGCCGACCGGCGTGACCAGCACCGGCGTGCCGGACGCGAGCGATTCGACGGTGATCAGCCCGAAGCCTTCGAGCGCGACGGTCGGCACGACGCTGACCGTCGCCGCGCGGTACAGCGCCGCGAGATGGTTGTCGGGCACGAAACCGAGCAGCTTCACGTTATCCTGCAGCCCGGCTTCGTCGATGCGCTGCTGCAGTTCCTCGCCGATCTTGCCCTTGCCGGCGATCAGCAGCAGCACGTCCGGGTGACGATGCTTGACGAGGCCGATCGCGTCGATCAGGTCCTCCAGCCCCATGCGCCGCACGAGCCGGCGCACGGCCAGCACGATCGGCCGGTCCTGCGGCAGTTGCAGCTTGTGCCGCGCCTCGGCGGGCGTGAGCGGCGTGTCGAACTGCGCGGTATCGACGCAGCCGGGAATCACGCGCACGCGCGACGGATCGATCCCGTAGCGGTTCGTCAGGATCTGGCCGAACGCCTGCGACAGCACGATCAGGCGCGACGAGCGCGTATAGACGGCCTGTTCGAGATAGCGCTTCGCGCGCTGCCCGAGCGATGCGGCGCCCTCGACCTGGCTTTCGTCGGCCCACGGCCCCTGGAAGTGCGACACCTGCGGAATCCCGCGCGTGACGTCGAGCCCCGGGAACGTATACAGCGCGAAGTGCGACGAAATCACGTCCGGCCGCTCGCTGCGGATCTCGTCGCGCAGCGCGCGGCGCGCGGCGAGCATGCGGCGCGCGAGCGGCTGCGACGCCGGTCCGAAGCCCTGGATCGCACCGCCCGTGTCGTCGGCGACCTTCGGCGAGCCGGCGACGAGCCCGCGCACCGCGACGCCCGCGCCCGGCAGCGCGCCGACGAGCGAGTAGTACATCCGGTCGAGGCCGCCCGCGCGTTCGGGGAACCAGTGCATGCCGATTTGCAACGATTTGATCGGCCGGGAAGATTGAGACGTCACGGTTGCTCCTGCGTGATTGCATGCTCGACCCGCTCGAAGGCGGACGGCTGCGTGGGTTGGCCGATGCGCCGGTAAAGCGCGACGTACTGGGCGCCCATGTGGGCCCAGCCGAAACGGGTCATCAGTTCGCGGGCCGCGTCGCCCATCGCGCGACAGGTGCCGCGCGACGCCGCGAGCGAGCCGATCGCCTGCGCGAGCGCGGCCGGATCGTCCGGGTCTTCCAGCACGATTCCGCAATCGCGCGTGATGATCTCCGCGCCGCCGGCGGTGCGCGCGGTGACGACCGGCAGCCCGGCCGCCATCGCTTCCAGCAGCGACAGGCTCATCGCTTCGTAGCGCGACGGAAACACGTACGCGTCGACCGAGCGCATCAGCGTCGGCATGTTCTTCACGAGCCCGAGGAAATGCACGCGCGATGCGATGCCGAGCGTGCGCGCCGCGTCCGGATACGGGCTGCCGGGCAGATAGCCGGCCACCGCGAGATGGACGTTCGCCGGCAGCTTCGTCAGCGCCTTCAGCACGGTGCCGAGGTTCTTGCGCGGCGTGCGCAGGTCGCCGACGAACAGCAGCAGGAACGCGTCGTCCGGCAGCTTGAACGCCGCGCGATCGGCCTGCGCGCCCGCGAACGCGCTGCCGTCGACGCCGTTGTAGATCACGCTGATCTTGCGGCTGTCGATGCCGAGCCCGGCGATCTCGTCGGCCACCTTCTGCGACACGGCCGTGATCGCGCGCGAACGCCGGTACGCCCAGCGCTCGAGCGCCGTATTCACGCGCGTATAGACGTACTGGTAGGCCGACCACAGCCCCTTCGTCGGGCCGAACGGGTAGTACGGGCTCTTGAACCAGCCGCCGTGCACGAAGTGCGCGGTATTCACGTCGGCCTTGATCCACGAGATGAAGCCGTTCACGTGCAGCACGTCGTATTCGCTGCGATGCGCGCGCAGCCAGGCCGCGCTCTTGAGCGCGAATACCTGCTGCTTGACGAGATTCGACGGCCAGAAGCCGCCGACCTTGACCGGCACCCAGCGCACGCGCGGGTCGGCCAGCAGCTCGGGCGCGACGTGCGACGCGACCAGCGTGACCTCGTAGTGTTCTGCCAGCGCCGCGCGCGCGATTTCGTAATTGACGCGGCCCTGCCCGTCGTTATGTCGCACGACGTGCGTGACGATCGCGATTCTCAATGGTCGCCTCCCCGTGAACGCGCGGCGGCCAGCAGGCGCTGTGCCTTTTGCCAGTGCGCCGCGGATAGTATGGAAAAAATGGCCGTGAACAGCAGCAGGCCGCCCGTGCCGATCAGCGAGTTCGTGAACACGAGCATCGCGAACACCGACAGGCACAGGCTCAGGCATGCGCCGACAAACTTGTCCTTGCGCAGCTTGAACGCCGCGCGCAGCGTGCGGGCGAGCAGCATCACGACACCCGACAGGTACAGCAGCGTGCCGGGCCAGCCGAGCACGAACGGCACGTTCATCACGCCGCTGTCGAAGCTGCCGTACTTGCCGAGCTCGCCGCTGTCGCTCGACAGCTTGGTGGACGCGCCGGTCGCGCCCATCCCCTCGCCGGCGACGTCGGTGAACGCCGTTTGCGCGAAGGTCGCGTAGAATTTGTTGCGGTCGTCGTAGCTGCGGTCGTCCTTCAGGTTCGTGATCGACTGCAGGCGCGCGCCGAGCCGGTCGGCCACCGGCCCGACGGTCAGGAGCGGCACGCACAGCCCGACCAGCACGACCCCGCTGATCAGGATCCGCATCCGCACGCGGTTGCTCGACTGCACGAGCTGGATCGCGAGCGCGATCACCCAGCCGCCCCAGGTCGAGCGCACGAGACACAGCGCGAACGACACGAAGCCGGCGGCGCCCGCGAACCAGCGGACCTTCTGCGGTGCCGCGAACACGAACACCAGCGCGCCCATGATCGCGAACGCGAATGGCCCCGACGAGTTCATCGTGCTGAATACCCGCACGCCGTACGGCACCGGCTCGCCCTGCGAACCCATGTCCGAGCCGATCATCCACAGCACGTCCCACTGCGGCATCACGAAGTACTGCACGACCCCGTACACGCCCATCACGAGCATGCCCCACATGAACGTGGACAGCAGCACGTCGCGGTACTCGGGATAGTCGCGCGAGTTGACCATGATGTGAAAGCCGATCAGCACCGGGTACACCCAGTTCGCGAGGTCGTAGGTCGCGGCCATCACGCCGCTCGACACGATCCCGACGAGGTACGCGTACGTCAGCCCGAACAGCATCAGCAGCACGGGAATCCCGCGCCGCTGGGCGAGCACGCGGTAATGCCTGAGCAGCCCGAACCCGGCGATCATCGTCACCGCGAGCGGCGCGACCTGGATCAGGCTCGTCGGCGTGAACGCGCCCTTCGACCAGTCGGCGAGACGCCGCACTTCGGGGCTCAGGAACCACACCCACCACATGAAGCCGACGTAGCGCGCCGGGCTCTTGAAATACAGCCAGATGCCGACCGCGATGGCCAGCACCGGAAACGCGAGCGTCAGCACCTTGCCCTGGTGAATGGCGATCAGCGCGGCGGTAAACGTCCACAGCCCGGCCTGCCCGACCCAGTGCTTCGGTTCGGGTAAGCGGCTGCGGTTGCGCGATGGTGCGCGTTCGGCGGCAATCGTACTCATCGATCTCTCACCGCGACGACGGGCGCGAATCCGCGAGCGGCATCGCGAGACCGGCGGCCGCCGGCGTGCGACGCCGGCGCAGCATGTCGCGCGTGATCCGCACGTGCTGCTCGGCGAACGCCTGCGTGGTCAGGTCGCGCTCGCGCAGGCACGCGGCCGCGGCACGCGCGCATTCGAGCGCGGCGGCCGGATCGGCCACGAAGCGATCGGCGGCCTGGCGCATCGCCGCTGCGTCGAACGCCGGCACGTAGGCGGCCGTGTCGTGCGGGAAGTAGTCGCTGAGGCCGCCGACGTCGGACACGATCATCGGCTTGCCGACCGCCGCCGCCTCGAGCATCACGGTGATGCCCGACGCATGGAAGTTCGGTCGCAGCGGCACGACGATCACGTCGGCCCACGCGTACAGCTCGTGCTGCTTCGCGAGGCCCGATGCCGAGCCGATCTTCACGTTCGGCGCATGCCACTCGCGCGGCACGCGGCGGCGCGTCGCGAGCCGCACGTCGTAGCGCTCGTCGCCGCCGAACGCGGCGAGGAACGTGCGCCAGTCGCGGTCGCGGTCGTTGCCGATCGCGGCGATCCGCAGCGGCCGGTTCGGCTTCCATTGCTGCGGTTCGGCCGGCGGGAAGTCCTGCGTGTTCAGCCCGTAGTAGACGAACTCGGCTTCGCGCCCGAGATAGCGGCGGCACAGCTCGGCGTTGTCGCGGGCGAGCGTCGTCAGCGCGTCGGCGCGCGCGAGCAGCTTGCGGTACAGCCAGCGGCGCGGGCCGCCGAACGTGTTCCACTTGTCGAACAGCCACACGCTCTGCGCGAGCAGCAGCGGGCGCTTGCCCTGCGCGCCGGCGAGCTTCAGGACCAGCGCGGCGGCGAGGTGCTCCTGCTCGGTGTGCGTCCAGATCACGTCCGTGCTCAACAGCGCGGCGCGATTGCGCCACGCGTGCACGACGTCGAAGCCGAGCGCCGCCTTCAGCGCACGGCGCGCGAGGCTCGCGACGCGGTTCTCGCGGCGGTCCTGCGAATAGGTCAGCCGGAATTCGTCGGATTCCGCGTGGTGATAGCCGTACAGGCAGCCGATGTTCTCGCCTTGCCGATAGGTACGCGGATCGGCACCGTAAAACAGGTGAACGTGAACCTTCGTCGAAGTCATGTCAGCCTCCGCCGGGCCGTCGGATGCGCCGACGGACGAGCTTCAGGGAGATGGAGGGGCTGCGCCCCTCCAAGCGAATCAAGTGAGCGCGGGAGTCGGACCATTTCATGCCCTCCGGGGGTGGCCGTGCATCGTGCGCGCGGCCCGTTCAAGACGTCACCGGCGGCATCGCCGCACGGTGGGGGGCAAGATTCGCGCGGCGCGCCTCGCGCGCGCCGCGGCGCACCGCGCGCCAGTGATCGCGCACGCGGTCGCGCCGTGCGGTGCGCAGCGACAGCAGCACGTGCGCGAAGCCCGGGTAGACGCGCGTGCCGACCAGCGTCCACCACCACCACGCGATCTCGCGCCGCAGCGGCGGCAGATGCTCGCGCAGGATCAGGTGCAGGTTGTACGCGCCGTTGCTGATCGCATTCAGCGACGCGGCGTCGCGCCGGTCGTCGTCGAAACGCTCGGCCGGAAAATGGTCGACCGCGATCGCCGGGTCGTAGACGAGCTTCCAGCCGTCGCGCTGCACGTGCATGCTGAAACCCATGTCGTTGTGCACCTGCGCACCGGCGCCGCGCAGCCGCGTGTCGAAGCGCAGCCGCTCGATCGCGGCGCGGCGGTAACTCATGTTCGCGCCCTTGAGCATGTCGACTTCGCGCGCGCCGCCGACGCCCAGGTGATGGTTGCCGACGATCTTGCCTGACAGCGTGAGCTGGCCGACGCGCTCGCGCGATTCGTCGAGCACGCGGCCCTTCTCGTGCACCCAGTCGCGGCCGCCAACCGCACCGACGCGCGGATCGGCGAGAAACACGGCCTCGATGCGCGCGAGCCAGTCGGCGTGCGGCGCCGCGTCGTCGTCGGTGATCGCGACGACGTCGCCGTGTGCCGAGTCGAGCCCCTTGTTCAGCGCGGCGACCTGCCCCGGCACGTCGACCGGCACGATCCGCAGCGGCAGCGTGCCGCCGACCGACGGATCGGCGAGGCGCTCGTGCGTGGCATCGTCCTCCGGGCGCGCGACGACGATCACCTCGTCGGGCAGCCGCGCCTGGCGCTGCAGCGCCAGCAGGCAGCGCGCGAGGTCGGCGGGACGCCGGTAGGTCGGAACGAGCACGGAAATTTTCATCGAAAGTTCTCCAGTCGGCCGGGCCGATGCGGCTCGCGCCGGCCCGGTTTCGTGCAATGCGGTCAGGCGCTCAGGTATTCGTGGACGGCCGAATAGCCGCGGCCGTAGCCGCGTGCCTTCGGCGGCACGCCGTTGAAGATCCCGCCTTCCAGGTCGACGCCCGCGGTGCGCAGGCGCTTGATCGCGTCGGCGATCTCGCCTTCGGTATGCATGCCCGAGCGCAGCACCAGGAAGGTCGCGCCGGCCATGCGGCCGATGATGGTCGCATCGGTCACAGCGAGCACCGGCGGCGAGTCGATCAGCACGACGTCGTAGCGCTTGCCGAGCCCTTCGAGGTATTGCGGCAGACGGGTCGACATCAGCAGTTCCGACGGGTTCGGCGGGCGCGTGCCGGCCGAGATGAACGACAGGCCCTGCACCGGCGTCTCGCGGATCGCCTCCTCGAGCGGCGACTGGTCGCTCAGCAGCTCGGACAGGCCCGGCTGCGCGGTGAGGCCGAAGTAGCGGTCGAGCATGCCGCGCCGCATGTCGGCGTCGATCAGCAGCACCCGCTTGCCGGAATGCGCGAGCAGCACCGCGAGGTTGACCGTCAGGAAGCTCTTGCCGATGCCCGGCGTCGGGCCGGTCAGCACGACCACGCGGTTCTTCGCGTCCATCATCGCGAACTGCATCGCGGTGCGCAGGCTGCGCATGCTTTCGACGCTCAGGTCTTTCGGACGCAGGCTCGCGAGGATCGGCCGCGCGCGGCCGCCGCCCTTCTCGGCCATGGCGTCGAGCTTCACCAGCTCGGCGCTTTGCGGCACCAGCCCGTACAGCGGCAGGTTGAACGTGCGCTCGACGCGGTCCGGATCCTCGATGCCCTGGAACAGGTTGCGGCGCAGGAACACGATGCCGGTGCCGAGGATCAGCCCGAGGAACACCGCCGCCGACAGGATCAGCACCTTCTTCGGCTTGACCGGATCGCCCGGGCGCAGCGCCGAATCGACGAGGTGGATGTTGCCGCCGGTGCCGGCCTTCTGCACCGACAGTTCCTGCACGCGGTTCAGCAGCAGCACGTAGATGTCCTCGGCCACCTTCGCGTCACGCTGGAGCTGGACGGCCTTCACTTCGGTGGCCGGCAGGCTGCGGAAGCGGTTGCTGAACTTGTCCTTCTCGCCCTGCAGTTCCGCGAGCTGCTGCTTCGCGGCGATCACCATCGGGTGCGAATCGGTGAAGCGCTGCGCGAGCGACGCGAGCTGCAGGCGCTGCGCGGCGATCTGCTGCTCGTACTGCACGCTGCCTTGGAGGTAGACCTTCGCCTCGTCGCTCGCGTTGATCGAGCCGGACGTGCGCTGGTACTGCGTCAGTGCGGCTTCCGCGCGCTCGAGATCCGACTTGAGACGCGGCTCCTCGCCCTTCAGGAAGTCGAGCATCTTGGTCGCTTCGGCCTGCTTCGCGATCACGTGCTGGTTCAGGTACGACTGCGCGAGCGCGTTCGCGATCGCGGCGGTCTGATCCGGGTTCTTGCCTTCGAGCGAGATCTGGACGACGCCCGTCTGCTTGCCCTGCTCGGACACCTGGATGCCCGACTGGAAGCCGGTGATCGCGTCGAGATCGTTGTAGCGGACCACCGTGAATTGCGTGCCCGGACGCGCGACGAGCTTCTGCACGAGCAGCGTCACGCCGCCCGCCTGCTCCGATTCGCCGACACGGCCCGACAGAAGACGGTTGCCGTTCTGGTCGACCAGCGTGTAGGTGCCGTTCGGGCCGGCCGTCAGCGTCAGCTTCTTGCCTTCGAGCGCGGGCACGACGTTGATCGTGTCGATGTCGGCGACTTCGCCGCCCCATGCGTACGACCGCAAGCCGAACCACGCACGCGACGGTTCGCCCGGCGTCGCGACGCGCGCGGCCAGGCTGCCGAGCACCGGCAGCGTCTTCGGCGCGACCGAGAAGTTCAGCTTGAACTGCTCGACGACCGGCGCGACGACGCCGCGGCTCTTGATGATCTCGATTTCCGCTTCGGTCGGCGCCTGCTGCGGACCGCTGTTGATCATCGCGCCCGTCTGCGTCTGGGTGAGCGCCTGCGACGTGTTGTCGTTGCCCTCGACCCGCACGTGCACGTCGGCCTGATAGACCGGCTTCGCGATGTAGCAGTACAGGCCGGCCATCGCGATGACGGTCACCGCGATGCCGAGCAGCAGCCAGATGTCGTCCATGAGCACCTGGAGCAGCTGGCCGAGGACGACGTCCTCTTCCTCGGTTTTCGCGGTCAGATCCGCGTAGGAGTGTTTCGCTTGCGTGTTCACCATTCGTTCCCGCTTGAGTGGTGCCGGGGGGCAGGCGCCGCCCCGGCGGGCTATCAGCGCGTGATTTGCCGCATGTAGAAGATCGTCTGGATCGTCGGCAACACCTGCTGCAGCACGCGGTTGAACTGCACCGAGCTGGCCGTGCTGACGTAGACGACGTCGAGCGGCTGGAGCGGGAAGCGGCTCGACAGCATCAGCGCATCCGGCTGCGTCATGTCGAGGCGGAACACTTCCGGCTTCGTCGGGTTGTCACGCATCCCGCGCATCACGTAGATCTTGCGCGGGTTCGCGTCGGTGTCGAGGATGCCGCCGCCGGCCGTCAGCGCGTCGGCGATGGTCAGCTTGCCCTTGAGCATCGGCACGGTGACCGGCGTCTTGACCTCGCCCATGATGAACACGCGGCTGTCGCTGCGGTCCGGCACGTTGACGATGTCGCCCGGCTGCAGCATCACGTTCTGCTTCACTTCGCCGCGATCGAGCACGCCGTTCGCGTCGAGCGTGTAGAGCGTGCCGTCGCGCGTCAGGCGCACGCGCTGCAGGTCGGCCTCGTTGGTCGAGCCGCCCGAGCGCGAGATCGCATCGACGAGCGTCAGCGGCACGTCGCTCACCGCGAGCGGGCCCGGCTGCTTCACCTCGCCCGTCACCTGCACCTTCTGGCTGCGGAACGACAGCACGCGCACGTCGAGCTGCGGATTCTTCACGTAGCGCGCGAGGGTCGACGCCATCTGCTCGCGGATCTGCGCAACCGTCTTGCCCGCCACGCGGATGCGGCCGACGAACGGGAAGAAGATCGTGCCGTCGGCGGCGACCGTCTGGCCGTACGGATCGGCCTGGCCCGGCAGCGCGGTCGTATACGGCTGCTGCAGCGCGCCCGCGACCGACTGCGTCGTATTGCCGCCGCTCGAGAACGACTGGCCCTGCGGCGTCGTCAGCTCGGGGTGGTCCCACACGGTGACGCCGAGGATGTCCTGCGGGCCGATGCGGTAAACGTACTGCGACGGATCGGTGTATCGGCCCGGCGGCAGCGGGTGCTCGACCTGCTGCTTCTGCAGCTGATCCATCACCAGCTTCGCGTCGATGTAATGAACCGGATAGGTTTCGGCCTGGCCTTGCCGGCCTTCGTCCTTCAGGTTCGACGAGTCGAGATAGTTGCCGGGCGCGCTCGCGCAGGCCGACAGGAATGTCGTCATTGCGACGGCAAGCGCCAGCGGGCGCATGGGACGTTTCAGCATAGTTTTTGCAGCCATCCTTGAACCAGACGTTCGATCAATGAGTAGCTCTCGCGATAGTCGGCCTCGGGGCCGCCATGCGGATCCGCGATCTCGACGTCCTCCCACTTGCCCAGCAGGTGGACCTTGCCGCGCGCGAACGGATCGACCGCTTCGACGGCCTTGATCTGTTCGCGCTCGCTGACGAGAATCAGTTCGGCGTCGCGCACGATCCGGCGCGACAGCCGCCGCGAACGGTGCGTCGTTGCGTCGACGCCGCGCTCGGCGAGCAGTTGCCGCATCACCGGATCGATGCCGTCGCCGTCGTTGGCACGCACGCCGGCGGAGTGGAACGTCACGCGCGGGCCGCCACGCGACGCCGCGTGCGACTTGAACAGCAGTTCCGCCGCCGGGCTGCGGCAGACGTTCGCGTGACAGACGATCAGGATGTTCCGGAACATGGCGTCTCGATTCGGGTGACGGGTAACGGCGACGCGCGGATCAAGCGTTCGCGCGCGCAGCGCCCGGCACGCGGGCGGCGACGGCCTGGCGTGAGCCGGGGCGGCCGATCGGGTGGTATTCGATGCCCTGCTCGCTCATCGTCTCCGGCTCGTACAGGTTGCGGCCGTCGAAGATCACCGGCGACTTCCATTGCCGGCCGAGCGCGACGAAATCCGGGCTCTTGAATGCCTTCCATTCGGTGACGATCACGAGCGCATCGGCATCGCGCGCGGCCTGCGCCTCGTCGTCGACGAAGGTGAGGCGCTCGAGCCAGCTCGGGTGATCCGCGAGATCGAGCGCGAGCACGCGGCGCGCTTCCTGCTGCGCGACCGGGTCGTACGCGGCGATGCGCGCGCCGCGCGACAGCAGCTCGGCGATCAGCTCGCGGCTCGGCGCTTCGCGCATGTCGTCGGTGTTCGGCTTGAACGCGAGACCCCAGATCGCGAACGCGCGGCCGCTCAGGTCCTCGCCGAAGCGCGCGACGATCTTGTCGGCCAGCACGCGCTTTTGCGTCGCGTTGACCGACGACACGGCCTTCAGGATCCGCAGCGCCTGCCCGTGCTCGTCGGCGGTGCGGATCAGCGCCTCGACGTCCTTCGGGAAGCACGAGCCGCCATAGCCGCAGCCCGCATACAGGAAGTGATAGCCGATGCGCGGATCGGAGCCGATCCCGCGGCGCACGGCCTCGATGTCCGCGCCGAAGCGGTCGGCCAGGTTCGCGAGCTCGTTCATGAACGAGATGCGCGTCGCGAGCATCGCGTTCGCCGCATATTTCGTGAATTCGGCCGAGCGCACGTCCATGTACAGCGTGCGCTCGTGGTTGCGGTTGAACGGCGCGTAGAGCTTCTTCATCAGCTCGCGCGCGCGCTCGCCCGGCACGTCGTCGTCGCAGCCGATCACGATGCGGTCCGGCCGCGTGAAATCGTCGACCGCCGCGCCTTCCTTCAGGAATTCCGGATTCGACACGACCGAGAACATCGGGGCGTCGCCGCCGCGCTTCGCGAGTTCCTCGGCCACGGCCGCACGCACGCGCTCGGCCGTGCCGACCGGCACCGTCGACTTGTCGACGATCACCTTGAAGCCCTTCATGGTGCGGCCGATGTTGCGCGCCGCCGCGAGCACGTACTGCAGGTCGGCCGAGCCGTCCTCGTCGGGCGGCGTGCCGACCGCGATGAACTGCACGTCGCCGTGCGCGACCGCGGCCTCGATGTCGGTCGAGAAGCGCAGGCGGCCCGCCGCGCGATTGCGCGCGATGACTTCCTTGAGGCCCGGCTCGTGGATGGGCACGCCGCCGTTGTTCAGGATGTCGATCTTCGCCTGATCGACGTCGAGGCAGAACACGTCGTGCCCGATGTCGGCGAGACAGGCGCCGGTGACAAGACCTACGTAACCGCTGCCGATGATAGTCAGATTCATGATGTGTCGGACCTCGTGACCAATGATTCGAAATTCGTGAAACCGGGGTGTCTGCGCGCGTTGCGCGTCAGTAAGCGTTGCTGCCGGTGAAGCCTTTCCAGAGCGTCAGCACGACGATCTTGATGTCGAGCCAGAACGACCAGTTCTGCATGTAGTACAGATCGAGCTTCACGCGTCCCATCATCTTCTCGATCTGGTCGGTCTCGCCGCGAAAGCCGTTGATCTGCGCCCAGCCGGTGATGCCCGGCTTGATCCGGTAGCGGAACATGTAGCCCTTCACCAGATCCTTGTAGATGTCGTCGTGCGCGAGCGCGTGGGGCCGCGGGCCGACGACCGACATCTCGCCCTTCAGCACGTTGATGAACTGCGGCAGTTCGTCGAGGCTCGTGCGGCGCAGGAACCGCCCGACCGGCGTCACGCGCGTGTCGTTCTTGGTCGCCTGCGTGACCTGTCCCGCGACTTCGTGATGCACTTTCATCGAGCGGAACTTGTAGATCTCGAACTCGTGCCCGTCGATGCCCTTGCGCTTCTGGCGGAAGAACACCGGCCCGCGCGACGTGAACTTGATCAGACACGCGATCATCACCATCACCGGCGCGAGCGCCGTGAGCGCCGCCAGCGCGAACAGCCGGTCGAACACGAACTTCGGCAGGATCCGCACATCGGTGATCGGCGACGCCGCGAGGTTGATCGCCGGCACGCCGAGCACCTCGACCACTTCCTGGTTGAAGAACGACAGCGTGCGCACGTCCGGGATGAAACGGATATTCACGAAGTCGTGGCGGAACACCGTCACGATCTGGTGAATCCGGCGCTCCTCCGTGATCGGCAGCGTGAGCCACAGCTCGCTGATCGCGCGGCTGCGCACCAGCCACACCAGCGATTCGAACTGCCGTTCGATGCGCACGTCGTCGAGCGCGACTTCACCCGGCGCTTCGCTTTCGTCGTATACGCACACCGGGTTGAAGCCCGCTTCCGGACGCGCCCGCATCTGCGCGATCAGCCGCCGCGCCGCCGGCGTGCCGCCGACGATCGCCACGGCCTTCAGGTTGTAGCCGCCACGGCGCAGTTGGCGCAGCACGACGTGCACGCAGGCCTTCGAGCCGGCGAGCAGCGCCATCGTCACGACCGCCCAGTAACCCAGCCACAGCCGCGACAGGTCGCCCGACTGGTGAAAGCTGAAGCTCATCAGGATGCCCGCGAGCTCGACCACCAGCCACGCGAACGCCACGCGCCCCACCAGCCCGACGAGACGCTTGCCGCGCCACGACTGGTAAATGCCGATGGCCGGAAAAAACACGACCACCAGCAGGCAGTCGAACAGCACCGTCGTGCGCTGCAGGTCGTTGAGCCAGATGCTGCCGCCGTGCAGCGCGGCGGCGATCAACGCCCCCAACACGACCATCGCGATATCGATGACTCTCGCCAGCACGCTCAACATGTTCGCTTCCTCTTTGAACAGGCGTTTGCCGAACAGCTCCTCGTGCAGCCCGTGCCGCACCTTCGATTCAAACGTTGCATGACGCTATTGAAGCGGTAAGAAAATCTCTCCTCAAGTGCACAAGTATTTCGAAAAATAATCGGAAATTCTTGCCGCCGCATTCTCGAATTAATTCGGCACGTTTTCCCGAATCGATCATGAATCGGGATTTTTTCGGAAACTTTACGGTTCCCGGCATCCCTTTACGGGAATGGGTTCCAGCGCGATCTCCCGAATTATTTTTTATTTTTTTATTTGCATCGGATGCTATCGCGGAAAATTTTCCCGGATACGTGCGCGACGAATATCTTGCAAAACGTCCGGTTTTATTGTCGATTTACTTCATGCTACAAACAGGCACTGACTTCAATCGAGGAGAGTGTCATCATGAATGCTCCGGCCGTGGCAGCCGATACGCGCCCTTCTTCTTCCGCCGCCAGCGACGCCAGCATGCGCGTCGCGGTGCAGCCGGTGATCCTTGCCGGCGGTTCGGGCACGCGTCTGTGGCCGATGTCGCGCGAACACTATCCGAAGCAGCTGATCGGCCTGCTCGGCGATCATTCGCTGCTGCAATCCACCGCGCTGCGGCTCGACGGCCTCGCGACCGGTCATCCGCTGAACGACGACGTGCTGATCGTGTGCGGCGAGGATCACCGCTTCACGACCGCCGAGCAACTGCGCCTGACCGGCAAGCGTGCGTCGATCATGCTCGAGCCGCTCGGCCGCGACACCGCGCCCGCGCTGACGCTCGCCGCGCTGCGGATCGTCGCCGGCGGCGGCGATGCCGTGATGACCGTGATGCCGGCCGACCACGCGGTGGCCGACCAGCCGCGCTTTCATGCGGCCGTCGCGGCCGGCGTGCACTGCGCGGCCCAGGGCAAGATCGCGACGATGGGCATCGTGCCGGGCCGCGCCGAAACGGGCTACGGCTACATCCGCGTCGGCGCACCGCTCGGCGATGCCGCCACCGGCAACCTCGACGTGCGCCGTCTCGACCGCTTCGTCGAAAAGCCGCATCTCGAACTCGCGCAGCAGTACGTCGCCTCCGGCGAATACTGGTGGAACAGCGGGATCTTCATCGTGCGCGCGTCGGTGTGGCTGGACGCGATCCGCCAGCTCGAACCCGAGATCCTCGCGGCCTGCGAGCAGGCCGTCGCACGCGGCAAGGACGACGGCGACTTCTTCCGCGTCGACCGCGACGCGTTCGCGTCCTCGCCGTCGAACTCGATCGACTACGCGGTGATGGAGCGGCTCGTGAACCTGCCGCAGCTGTGCGAAAGCGTCGTCGTGCCGCTCGACGCAGGCTGGTCGGACGTCGGTTCGTGGGACGCGATCTGGCAGATCCTGCCGAAGGACGATGCCGAGAACGTCGGCCGCGGCCACGTGCTGTTCGAGAATGCCGAATCGACCTTCGCGCATTCGGAAAGCCGGCTGGTCGCATGTGTCGGCACGCAGAATCTCGTCGTCGTCGAAACGCCCGACGCCGTGCTCGTCGCCGACAAGTCCTGCGTGCAGGACGTGAAGAAAATCGTCGGGCGCATCAAGGCCGAACGCGGCGCGGAAGCGACCGATCACCGCAAGGTCCATCGTCCGTGGGGGCACTACGACTCGGTCGACACGGGCGAGCGCTTCCAGGTCAAACGCATCGTCGTGAAGCCGGGCGCGCGACTGTCGCTGCAGATGCACCACCACCGAGCCGAGCACTGGATCGTCGTGCGCGGCACCGCGCGCATCACGCGCGGCGACGAAACCTTCCTGCTGTCCGAGAACGAATCGACGTACATCCCGCTCGGCGTGTCGCACCGTCTCGAGAACCCGGGCAAGATGCCGCTCGAGCTGATCGAAGTGCAGTCGGGCGCGTATCTCGGCGAGGACGACATCGTCCGCTTCGACGATACCTACGGACGCCAGTGACGCCATGCCTGCCGGGCGCGCCGTCGCGACGGTGCGCCCGGCATCACGGGCAATGGAAGAAACAAAAAACAACGCGCGGGCGCCGTGACACACGACGGCCCGCGCGTTTTCGTTCGGACGACGATCAACCTACACGGTACGCGTATTCGCGGCGGTCCGACTGCACCGGGTCGTTGCGGCTCTCGGACAGCGCGCCCGCGCGACGCTCGGCGATGAAGCGCTTGATGTCCGACTCGGCCCGCGCCAGCGCGGACAGGCCGGCCAGCACCTCGCTTTGCGGCGCACGCACCGGTTCGTCGCTCGCACCGTGGCGATCGATCCACTGACGCGCCCAGTCGAGCGCGTACTGCTCCGCTTCTTCCGCATCGGTGAAGCGCGGGCCGATCAGGCCCGAGCGCTCGACACGCCGGTCGTCCTGCATGATCTCGGCCCACGCGCGGTACATCAGGTTCTGCACCGGCTGCGCGCTGCCGCAGATCGTATAGCCGCGGTATTCGTCGACTTGCGGCTCGGCCGCGGCAAAGCTCGCGGCGGACGGACGCCCGTGGCGCAGCCCCGCGGGCTGCGCGCCCGGGACCGCGAACGATGCTCCGGACGACGCGGGCGCTGCGTCGTTCGGCATCGCGGACAGCGTCGCGCCCTCGCCACCCCAAACGTTTGCGTGCGCGACCGGCAGTTGCCACGACTCGGGGTTCTGCCAGAACACGCCGCGCAGACGGTCGTTGTCGGGAACCGGCTCCGCACGGCATGCCGGCGCGACCGGCGCCGGCGGCGGCGGCACATACGCGAACGTGCGCCCGCTGAACTGGGTCAGCACGTCGATCATCTGCAGCAACGTGCCGTTCGCGAGCCACTCCTCGTAGCGGCGGCGGCACGTCGGCCCGGACGGATAACGCCCGGGCAGTTTGGACCACGCTTCACCGGTCGTCAGGATCCAGAGGACCGCGTTGGCGACGACGCGCGGTTCGGCGCGCGGACGGCCTCGACGGTTCAGCCGAATCGGCTCATCGGCGATCAGCGTTGAAAGACGAAACCACTCTTCATCGTTAAGCTCATCGAAGAACATAGTTGTTTCTCCACACAGCCAGGCCGGGGCTGCGATTGTCGGCGCCGCCGTCACGCATCGCGTCACGGGGCGGCCCGGTTGCACATTATGGTTATCCGATTGTTGTGCATGCCGCGCGACACCGCACTTTCACGGTGCCGCCATTCCCGGCAATGGCGCACAAATCACGGTCTCACTCCAATGTGGGAATTTTTGTGCACGAAGCATACCATCCTCAGGGTTTATCTCAATATGACAATGACTTAATGTTACGCACTGAAACAACCTGCCATGGATGCGCAATCCATTTACCGTTGAATTTTTTTACGCGATCGTTATGTGCGACGCTGGGAAGCCCCGTCTGGCGGGGCTCTGCGGGGTACGGCCGCAGCCCGCCCGGCAAGCGATCCGCCGTGTTCCGACCCTTGCCCGCAACCATCCCGCGAATGCCCGGCCAAAATCGGTAAATCAGGGGAAATTTCGTAACAAGATATTCACGGATCGGTAAATCATTCAAATTCCGTTGAACCGAAATTTCTCCGTGCACAATCTTTTTATTGTTTCTCGGCGAGTAATGAAAGCGATCGGACCGGGGATGCACATCGTTTCCCGGCGTGCAAGCGTCGACGGGCCTGTTACATCTTCGGGGTAATGGGCAGGCGACGGCGGCGGGCGCGACGATCGCGCGCCGCGTTTCGCGGCCGGAGGATGTGCGATATGCGCGATACGGAGCGCGGCACCCGGCCGCGCGTCAGCGCAGATCGCCGGCCAGCGACGCGGCCACGTCCGCCGCGATGCGTTGCGGCGGCACCGTATAGGCCGGGTGATCGCAGCCGATCGACAGCGTCGCGCCGTCCTTGAGCGCCGCGCGCATCGGCCCGCTCAGTTCGAAGCGCACGAAATGCACGGCCGAGGTCTTCTCCGCGTTGTCGCGGTCGAGATCCTCGTCGGCGATCGCATAGACGTCAGGGTGCCCGTCGACCCGAAGGTACACGCGATCCTCGACGCCGATCAGCCGCGCGAGTGCCGCGCGCCGCTCGGCTTCGTGCTCGTATTCGATCTGCAGCGTCGCCTTCAGGTTGGTGCCGTCGGGCACGAGCGGCAGATAGGCTTCCAGTTCGCCTTCGATGCCGGCCTCGTCGAAGATCTTCTCGATGTGCAGCATTTCCTGGATCTGATAGCGGATCGTGGTCTCGTCCTCGAACAGGAGGCGCAGATGGTTGCCGAGCGCCACCGCGCGGCGGCGCTTGTGCGCGACGAGCCGCGCGTGTTCGGTCTTGCGGATCTTCGCGTACGCTTCGAGCGTCAGCAGCGAGTCGCGGGTCAGCGTCATGGGATGTCCTCGGATAGCGTCGATGTCGTCGTGGAGCGGCCGGTTCAGATGCCGTACGCGCGGCGCAGCAGCGTCAGCGGATGCGCGAGCGGCGCGGCCGGCAACCCTTTCTCGTCGATGCCCTGCACGATGTGATGGCCGGCGAGCGCGCAGTCCGACGACACGAAATCCGGCTTCGGCTCGGCCATCGCCTTGAACACCGGCGCGCCGATCCGCATCGCGTCCGCATGGAAGGCCTTCTTCACGCCGAACGTGCCCGCGTGCCCCGAACAGCGCTCGACGACGTTCACGCGCGTATCGGGCACGAGCGACAGCGTGTCGGCCGTCTTGCGGCCGATGTTCTGCACGCGCGCGTGGCACGGCACGTGATACGACACGGTGCCGAGGCCCTGCTTGAAATCGGTCTTCAGCAAACCGTCGCGATGCCGCGCGATCACGTACTCGAACGGATCCCAGAATGCATCGGCCACCGCGCGCACCGCTTCGTCGCCGGGGAACATCAGCGGCAGTTCGCTCTTGTACATCAGCACGCAGCTCGGGATCGCGCCGATCAGCGCATAGCCTTCGCGCGCATAGCGCTCCAGCACCGGCATGTTCACGGCCTTCTTCGCGGCGACACCCGCGAGATTGCCCTGCTCGAGGAGCGGCATCCCGCAGCACGCTTCGCGCGTGACGAGCTCGTACGGGATCTCGTTGTGCGCGAGGATCGCGAGCAGGTCGTGGCCGATGCCCGGCTCGTTGAAGTTCACGTAGCACGTCGCGTAGATCGCGACCTTGCCGGGCGTGCGTTCGCCGTCGCGAACCGGCGGGCCGTCCGAACGCTTCGCCGCGCGCCGGAACTTGCGCGGCGCGAATTCCGGCAGCCATGCGTTGCGATCGACGCCGAGCGCCGCTTCCAGCGCGTGGCGCGCGGGCGGCGTGCGATTGACCGCGTTCACCGTCTGCGTGACGATCGGAATGCCCGCGAAATGGCCGAGCGCGTCGGTGTTCGACAGCACCTTGTCGCGCAACGGCGCTTCGCCGCGCTTGTAGCGCGCCGCCTTGCCGCGCAGCATCAGGTGCGGGAAGTCGACGTTCCATGCGTGCGGCGGCACGTACGGGCATTTCGTCATGTAGCAGAGGTCGCACAGGTAGCACTGGTCGACGACCTTGCCGAACGCGTCCTTCGGCACTTCCTCGATGTCGCCCGTCGGCGTGTCGTCGACGAGATCGAACAGCGTGGGAAACGCGCCGCACAGCGACACGCAGCGCCGGCAACCGGCGCAGATGTCGAACACGCGCGTCATTTCCGTATCGATCGCGGCCTGGTCGTAGAACGCTTCGGACTGCCAGTCGAGCGGATGCCGGGTCGGGGCTTCGAGACTGCCTTCCTTGTGGGGCATGAGGCGCTCCAGCGTGGCGCGCATGCGCGCGAACGCGCCGCCCGCGCGGCGCGGGCAGCGATCAACGCACGGCCGGACGCGGGACCTGCCCGGCCGGGCCGTGCAGCCTTGGGGCGGAGCCCGCGTCAGTCGACGAGCGCGTCCAGCGCTTTCGTATAGCGGTTCGCGTGGCTGCGTTCGGCCTTCGCGAGCGTCTCGAACCAGTTCGCGATTTCGTCGAAGCCTTCGTCGCGCGCCGTCTTCGCCATGCCCGGATACATGTCGGTGTACTCGTGCGTCTCGCCGGCAATCGCCGATTCGAGGTTCAGCCGCGACGAGCCGAACGGCAGCCCCGTCGCCGGATCGCCGACTGCTTCGAGGTATTCGAGGTGACCGTGCGCATGGCCCGTTTCGCCTTCGGCAGTCGAGCGGAACAGCGCGGCGACGTCGTTCTGACCTTCGACGTCGGCCTTCGAAGCGAAATACAGATAGCGCCGGTTCGCTTGCGATTCGCCCGCGAATGCGAACTTCAGATTCTCTTCGGTCTTGCTGCCCTTGAGTTGAGCCATTTGCGCCTCCGTTCGAGTCGGCGCGGCCGCGTGCGAAGCCGGGCCGATGATGGATATGGGGAACGATGCGTACGCCGGACACGCACGCTTCGTGCCTTTTAATCTAGGCGCTGGCGTTCGCATCCCCCAATAGGCTTTTTCAATCCGTGCGATAGCGGGGAGCGGGAATGAGGGACGGGTGGCGGGTGGAGGCGGGGCGGTGGCTGGGGGTGGCGTTTCGTTCGGCGTTTCGTTCGGCGTTTCGTTCGGCGTTTCGTTTGGCGTTTCGTTTGGCGTTTCGTTTGGCGTTTGGCGTTTGGCGTTTGGCGTTTGGCGTTTGGCGTTTGGCGTTTGGCGTTTGGCGTTTGGCGTTTGGCGTTTGGCGTTTGGCGTTTGGCGTTTGGCGTTTGGCGTTTGGCGTTCGGCGTTCGGCGTTCGGCGTTCGGCGTTCGGCGTTCGGCGTTCGGCGTTTGGCGTTCGGCGTTCGATGCGACGCGCGGTGTACGCACACCGGCGTCGCCCGTCTGCATCACGCATCCGTCGCGCGCTTCAGCAGCAATTCCCTCTCGCGCTCGTTGCGGGTCAATTCCGCCGCGCGGCGGAACTCGACCTTCGCCTCGTCGGCGCGGCCGAGTTTCGCGAGCAGGTCACCGCGCACGCTCGGCAACCAGTGATAGCGCGCGAGCGCCGGATCGTCGCGCAGCACGTCGACGATTTCCAGCGCCGCGGCAGGCCCGAACTCCATCCCCACCGCCACCGCGCGGTTCAGCTCGACGACCGGCGACGGCGCGACTTCGGCGAGCGCGTCGTACAACGCGACGATCTGCGCCCAGTCCGTGTCCGACGCGTGCCGCGCGCGTGCATGGCACGCCGCCAGCGCGGCCTGCAGCGCATACGGGCCGCGCACGCCGCCGAGCTTCGTCGCCCGCTCGAGCGCCGCGAGGCCGCGCCGGATCAGCAGCGGATCCCAGCGGCTGCGGTCCTGGTCGAGCAGCAGCACGGGCCGCCCCTGCGCATCGGTCCGCGCATGCATGCGCGACGCCTGCAGTTCCATCAGCGCGACGAGCCCGAGCACTTCGCTTTCGTCCGGCACGAGCCCGGCGAGCACGCGGCCGAGACGCAGCGCCTCGTCGCACAGCGCCGGGCGCGTCCAGTCGTCGCCCGCGGTCGCCGCATGGCCTTCGTTGAACACGAGATAGATCACTTCGAGCACCGACGCGAGCCGCGCGGGCCGCGCGTCGGCGGCCGGCACCTCGAACGGCACGCGCGCCGCCGCGAGCGTGCGCTTCGCGCGCACGATGCGCTGCGCGATCGTCGGCTCGGGCGACAGGAACGCACGCGCGATCTCGTTCGTGGTCAGCCCGCCGAGCAGCCGCAACGTCAGCGCGACGCGCGCATCGGTCGACAGCACCGGATGGCACGACGTGAAGATCAGCCGCAGCAGGTCGTCGCCGATATCGTCGTCGCGCGCGTCGGCGAGCGCCTCCGCGATGTCGGGGACGACGTGCGCTTCGAGCGCGTCCATTTCATGGCCGAGCTGGTCGCGCTTCGCCGCATGCAGCGACTCCTGCCGGACCCGGTCGAGCGCGCGCCGCTTCACGGCCGTCATCAGCCACGCGGCCGGATTGTCGGGCACGCCGTCGACGGGCCAGTGCTCCAGCGCCGCGACGAGCGTGTCCTGCGCCAGTTCCTCGGCCACGCCGACGTCGCGCACCACGCGCGCGGCGCGCGCGATGATCTTGGGCGCCTCGATCCGCCAGACCGCTTCGATCGCACGGTGAGTCGCCTCACGCGTCACGACGCTTGCCCCTGGGCGGACGCATCCAGCGGCATGGCCATCAGCTCCCATGCGTGGCCGTCCGGATCGTCGAACCCGTGGCCGTACATGTTCGGATACTCACGCGGCGCTTGCGGCGCGGACCCGCCGGCAGCGAGTGCCTTCGCGACGATCGCGTCGACCTCGGCGCGGCTGTCGCACGACAGGCACGACAGCGCCTGCACCTGCGTCGCCGGATCGACGATGGTCTTGCCGGTGAAGGTTTGGAAAAACGGCCGCACGAGCAGCATCGCGAAAATCGTGTCGCTGATCTTGATGCAGGCAGCCTGATCGTTGGTATAGGCCGGTACGACTTCGAAACCGAGTGCCTGGTAGAACGTCTTCGAGCGCGGCAGGTCGGCCACGGGCAGGTTGATGAAAACCATCTTGTGCATGACGGGTGCTCCGGTGGGATTGGCTTCGGGTGGATTCAGGCGTGGCCGTGTCCGACATTGAGTTCGCGGAACCGCTCGACTGCCTCGCTGGGTGTCAGGTCGTCGAGTTCGAACAGCGGCCGCACCTCGATCTCGCAGTCCATCTCCGCACCGAACGGCGCGGGAAACCGGCGCGTCCATTCGAGCGCCTCGTCGCGCGAGCGCACCTGGATCAGCGTATAGCCGGCAATCAGCTCCTTCGTCTCCGCGAACGGGCCGTCGACCACCGTGCCCTTGCCGCCGGTGTAGCGCACGCGCCAGCCGCGCGCGCTCGGCCGCAGGCCGTTCGCATCGAGCAGCACGCCGGCCTTGGCCAGCTCCTCGTGATAGACCGTCATCGCCTCGACCAGCCGGTTGTCCGGCAATGCATCGGATTCGCTGACGGCGTTCGCCCGGATCATGATCATGAATCGCATCGTTCACTCCTTGTCATCGGTGGAAAGGGGCGTCCGTTCATCGGCGCCTTATCCCTACGACGGGCGGCAGACTGCCGGATCGACATACGGCGCGACGAATCCGGGTTAACACCGAGCCGCAGCCGTCACAGGAAGCATGGGCCGACCGCGCGCACTTCGACCGTGCACCATTGCGCGGCCGGGCACTGGCGCGCGATCTCGATCGCTTCGTCGCGCGTGTCGACGTCGACGATGAAGAACCCGCCGACCATTTCCTTCGCCTCGGCGAACGGGCCGTCGACGAAGCGCGTCTCGCCGTCGCGCACCTGCACACGCGTCGCGCGCTCCGAGCGCTCGAGCGACTCGACGCCGCGCAGCACGCCGCGCGCCTTCAGCGTCTGCGCGAAATCGACCATCCGCGCGTACAGCGCCTGCCCCTCCTCGAGCGTGCGTTCGGCGCGCTGGCCGGTCGGTTCGACAATCAACAGCATGTAGGACATGGAAATCTCCAGTGGGGGCCGTGCGCAAAAAGCGTTCGGATCGCAGGCCGGAATGACACGTCAGATGCGCAGCGTAACAGCCCCGGGCGGCCCTGCCGTCATCGTTGGCCGTTCGACACTGGCCTGATGGCCAATTCGATCGCAGCACGCGATTTTGCCGTCAAGATGCTTGCCCGAACCTTCGAATTTTCTTCCTGTGGAGCACTCCATGTCACGCCTGCTGCCGCCGCTCGCGCTCGCCGCATCGCTCGCCCCGTTTGCCGCGTTTGGCCTTTCAGCGCCGGCCGCCACCGCCGCCACCACCGCGCTGCCGGTCAGCGCGGGCTGCGGCGGCCCCACGACGGCGATCGCCGACCTCCGGCATTCCGGCGGCCGGTCGCCGCTGGCCGGGCGCACCGCGTCGATCGAAGCGATCGTCACCGCGGCATTCGGCGGCGTCGACGGCTTCGGCGGATTCTTCGTCCAGCAGGCGGATGCGCAGCGGCGCCACCGGCCGGGCGTCCCGGAAGGCCTGTTCGTCTACGCGCCGCACGCGCGTGTCCGCCCGGGCGAACGCGTGCACGTCACCGGCAGGATCGAGCAGAAGTACGGCCGCACGCAACTGGCACTGTCGGGCCGCGTGGCCGTCTGCGCGCACGGGCAGACCGTCACGCCGGCTGCGCTCGCGCTGCCGGTCGACAGCGAGTCCGTCTTCGCCGCGCATGAAGGCATGCGCGTGCGCTTTCCGCAAACGCTGACCGTCAGCGATACCTACGACCTCGGCCGCTACGGCAGCATCGTGCTCAGCCACGGTCGCCTCTACATGCCGACGCACGTGGTGCCGCCGGCCGACGCCACCGCGCAGGCGGCGGCCAATGCCCGCAACCGCATCGTGCTCGACGACGGTTCGAGCCGCGTGAACCCCGCGACCGCCCGCTATCCGCCGCCTGCGCTGGGCGCCGCCAACACGCTGCGCGCGGGCTACACGGTGCGCGGCGTCGAAGGTGTGCTCGAGCAGCGCTACGGCACGTGGCGACTGCAGCCTGTGCCGGCGTCGGCGCCGGTCTTCGACGCCGCATCGAATCCGCGGACCGATGCACCGCCGCGGCATCCGCAGGCCGACGTGCGGGTCGCGTCGTTCAACGTCTTCAACTATTTCAACGGCGACGGAACCGGCGGCGGCTTCGACGATCCGGCCAATCGCGGCGCGAAGACGCCCGCCGTCTTCGCCCGCCAGGAAGCGAAGATCGTCGCCGCGCTGCGCGCATTGCGCGCCGACGTGATCGGCCTGATGGAAATCGCGAACAACGGCCACGGCCCCGCGAGCGCCGTGCAGCGTCTCGCGGCCCGGCTCGGCGACGGCTGGCGCGCGGTCGACCCCGGGACCGCGCGACTCGGCCGCGATGCGATCGCGGTCGCGCTGCTGTACGACAGCCGGACGATCGAACCCGTCGGGCGCGCCGCGACCGTCGCGCTCGACGGCGGGAATCGCCCGCCGCTCGCGCAGACGTTCCGGCGCATTGGCGGCACCCGCGCGTTCACGGTCGCGGTCAATCACCTGAAATCGAAGAACTGCCCACGGGCGACCGGCCCGGATCTCGACCAGTCGGACGGTCAGGGCTGCTGGAACGCGACGCGCACGCGTGCGGCCGAACGCATCGCCGCGTGGCTCGCCACGTCGCCGACCGGCGCCGCGGCCGACGGCGTGCTGCTGATCGGCGACCTGAACAGCTATGCGAAGGAAGACCCGCTGCGCGCGCTCGAATCGCGCGGCTACACGAACCTCGTCGCCCGCTTCGCCGGCAACGCCGGCTACAGCTATGTATTCCGCGGCGAAGCGGGCAACCTCGACCACGCACTCGCCACGTCGCCGCTTGCCGCGCGCGTGAAGGCCGTGCATGCGTGGCACATCAATGCCGACGAACCGGTCGCGCTGCAATCCGTGCCCGATTACAAAACCGCGGCGCAACGGGCGGCCTATTACGCACCCGATGCATACCGCTCGTCGGATCACGATCCCGTCGTCATCGACCTCGCGCCGGACGAAGGCGCCACCTGAGCCATCGCGGGCACAAACCCTGCTCCACCAGGAAACGGGAGATTAGTGCAATTGCATCAGCATGACGCGTGCAACGGCACTATTTACCTGGCGCATCGGGCGACGCCATATTTACCGGACTTTCACGTCGCGCCACGGCTTGCTGGTCGCTTCGCCCCGAAGCGCGAATTTTTTTCAACCGCCGCCCCGCCCCATTGCGCGGGGCTTCCCGGGAAATTTGCCGGCGAATTGAAAATTTGTCTCGAAACTCAATTGGCTGATGTGAATCACATTGGTTGCTGGGATTCGTCTTATCTTCAAATTAGCCTGCAAATCAAATCGAAGGAGGATAAACACCATGGCGCTCACCGACTCGATCGAACACAAGCTGGACCGCGGCCTGTCCGACATCCGTCGCACCGGCCGGCGCGTGGGACGCACGACGCGCTCGGCGGCTCGCGACCTGCATGCGGACGTGTCCGACGATCTGCGCGGGCTGGTCGATGAACTGGAAGACCTGCTGAAGAACGACGGCGACGGCGATATCGCCGCGCTGCGCAAGCGCGTGCAGTCGCGGCTCGACGAAGCGCGCAGCACGCTCGACTACGCGTCGGGCAACGCGGTCGCGCGGCTGCGCGATTCGGCCGAACGCGTATCGCAAGCCGTGCACGACAATCCATGGCAGACCGCAGGCGTCGTCGCGGGCCTCGCGTTCGTCGCCGGCCTGCTCCTTTCCCGCCGTTGAACGGGGCGACCGTCCCGTCCTTCCTCACCCGACAACGAAGGAGAAACGCCATGCAGAAATCCCTCGCCCTGAAAGCCGCCGCCGCCGTCATGCTCGGCAGTCTTGCACTTGCCGGCTGCACCACCACCCCCAACAAACCCGACAACGCATCGGCCAGCGCGTCGAAACGCGAGTCGATCGACGCGAGCGTGAACGCGACGATCTCGCGCCTCTATTCGACGGTGCCGGGCTCGCGTGAACTCGTTGCGAAATCGCGCGGCGTGCTCGTGTTCCCGAACGTGCTGCAGGCCGGCCTCATCGTCGGCGGCCAGTCCGGCAACGGCGCGCTGCGCGTCGGCGGCAGCACCGTCGGCTACTACAACACGTCGTCGCTGTCGGTCGGCCTGCAGGCCGGTGCGCAATCGAAGGCGATCGTGTTCCTGTTCATGACGCAGGATGCGCTCGACTCGTTCCGCAAGTCCGAAGGCTGGTCGGCCGGCGCCGACGCCTCCGTCGCGGTCGTGAAGATGGGCGCGAACGGCGCGATCGACTCCAACACGGCCACCGCACCGGTCGAGGTGCTGGTGCTGACCAACGCGGGCCTGATGGGTGATCTGTCGGTCAGCGGCACCAAGGTCACCCGGCTCCACATCTGACGATGCGGCACGGCCCCCGGGCCGGTTCGCTTCCCGGCAACGCCGCGGCCCCGGCCGCGGCGTTTTCTCGTGCGCCGCCCGCGGCGGGTATGATGGCGGCACCTTTGCGGGCATACTGCCGATCGGGCCGCCCTGCCGCGCGCTTCGCCGCGACATCCGTGACGTTCGCGAGCCGATCGCGCCCGAGGCAATGAAATTCGATCAAACCAGGCATCAATCTGCGCGAACCATCCATGGATAGCGGACACGATCACCAAAAATTCTTCTATTTCCTGCTGTTCGCGGTCACCGTCGGACTGTGCTGGATACTCGCGCCGTTCTCCGGCGCCGTCTTCTGGGGCACCATTCTCGCGATCCTGTTCCAGCCGGTGCAGCGCTGGCTCGCCGCACGCTTCGGCAAGCGGCGCAACCTGGCCGCGCTCGTGACGATGTCGCTGATCATCCTGATCGTGATCCTGCCGCTCGTGTTCGTCATGGCGACGCTCGTGCAGGAAATCGCGTACGTGTACCAGGAACTGAAGAGCGCGCAGCCGAATTATTCGCAGTACTTCCATGACATCATTCATGCGCTGCCGACGTCGATCCAGAACCTGCTGCAGAAATACGGGCTGACCAACATCCCCGGCATCCAGAAGAAGCTGACCGATGGCGCCGCGCAGATCAGCCAGTTCGCGGCGGCCCAGGCGCTCAGCATCGGCCAGAACACGTTCCAGTTCGTCGTCAGCTTCGGCGTGATGCTGTACATGGTGTTCTTCCTGCTGCGCGACGGCGGCGAGATCGGCCGCCGCGTGCGCCGCGCGATACCGCTCGACGAAGAGCACAAGAACCTGCTGCTCGCGAAGTTCACGACGGTGGTGCGCGCAACCGTGAAGGGCAACATCGCGGTCGCGCTCGTGCAGGGCGCGCTCGGCGGCCTGATCTTCTGGATCCTCGGGATCGAAGGCGTCGTGCTGTGGGGCGCGCTGATGGCGTTCCTGTCGCTCTTGCCGGCGATCGGCGCGAGCCTCGTGTGGGTGCCCGCCGCGCTCTACTTCCTCGCGATCGGCGCGATCTGGAAATGCGTGATCCTCGTCGCGTTCTGCGTCGGCGTGATCGGCCTCGTCGACAACCTGCTGCGCCCGATCCTCGTCGGCAAGGACACGAAGATGCCCGACTGGGTCGTGCTGATCTCGACGCTCGGCGGGATGGCGCTGTTCGGCATCAACGGCTTCGTGATCGGGCCGCTCGTCGCCGCGCTGTTCATGGCGAGCTGGGACATCTACGCGCGCGCCGAACAGGGGGAATGACGCCGCGCGTCACGGATGACGAATCCTGATCACGACGGGCGCCACGGCGCCCGTTTCCATGTCCGGCCCCGCGATCGTCAGCACGCCGCCATACGGCCCGACACGATGCGCGCGACCCGCTTCCAGCGGCACGACTCGATCGTCGCGCGCATCGCGCCAGGTTGCGCGAACCGCCGCGCCCGCAGGCTGCGAAACCGGCTGGCCGTCCAGCCCCACGAGCGCCAGATGCGCACCGGGCAAGCGGCGGCCATGCGCATCGAAGCGGAGCGTCGCCGCCATCGCGCTGGCTGACGCGTCGATCGACGGCGCATCGAATGTCACGTCGTACAGATCGACGAGTCCGCCGGTGAATCGCATGACGCCACCTGCATTCGCCTGCCCAGCCGCGCCGGCACCCGACATCGCGCACGCGATGCCGATCCCCATTGCGACGATCCTCAGCCGGTTGCCAACGCGTCGCATCGTTCGATCGCACACCACCGCCGATGCATCCTGCCCAGAATTCATTCGCATGTTTCGCCTCCCTTCTCGCCGCGCAAATAAAAACGGCGGCGTGACGCACATGTCACGCCGCCGGTTGCTGGCGATTACTTTAAGGAGAGCGGCCGGAACAATATATGGGACAAGTCCTAAATCGATGTCCGCCTGTTCGAACTCAAGGCGCGCGAACGCTGCCGTTCATGCGTCCGGATCGACGCGCAGCACGAGCTTGCCGCGATGGTCGCCGTCGAACAGTCGGTTCAGCACGTCGGGGGCGTTTTCGAGCCCGTCGGCGACGGTTTCCTCGGCCTTGAGCCGGCCGTCGCGCAGCCATCCTGCGAGCGTCTGCACCGCTTCGCGGCTCTTGCGGTAGTCGAGGATCAGGAAGCCGCGCATCGTGATCCGCTTCGAGATCAGCACGCCGACGTCGTCCGCCGCGCGGCCGCTGTTGTAGTTCGAGATCACGCCGCACAGCGCGACGCGTCCGCCGATCACCATTCGCGACAGCACCGCGCGCATCACCTCGCCGCCGACGTTCTCGAAGTTCACGTGCACGCCGTCGGGCGTCGCCGCCTTCAGCTGCTCACGGAAATCGTCGGCCTTGTAGTCGACGGCCGCGTCGAAGCCGAGCGTCTCGGTCAGGTAGCGGCACTTGTCCGCGCCACCCGCGATACCCACCACGCGCGCACCGTGGATCTTGCCGATCTGGCCGGCGATCGAGCCGACCGACCCGGCCGCCGCCGACACGACGAGCGTCTCGCCGGGCTGCACCGGCGCGATGTCGGTCAGCCCGTAGTACGCGGTCAGGCCACTCATCCCGCACGCGCCGAGCAGCGTCGGCAGCGGCAGGCCCGACTGCGCGGGCAGCTTCACGAGTTGCGCGGCCTGGTCGGCCGGCACGACCGCATAGTCCTGCCAGCCGACCAGCCCCTGCACGAGATCGCCTTGCGCGAACCCCGCGTGGCGCGACGCGACCACGCGCCCGATGCCGAGCGCACGCATCACTTCGCCGATCGCGACGGGCGGCAGGTATTGCGGCACGTCGCTCATCCACACGCGGTTGGTCGGATCCATCGACAGATACAGCACGCGCACGAGCACTTCACCGTCGGCGAGCGCCGGCACCGGCGTCTCGACGAACGAAAAGTGTTCGCGGCCGACCCGCCCTTCCGGGCGTGTCTTCAGCAGCAGTTGGCGGTTCACGGGTGTCGACACGATGTTCTCCTCCGGTTGGGGTTATCGATGCGCGTCAGACCGCGCACATGCCGCCGTCGATCACGAGTTCGGCGGCCGTCACGAAGCGGCTTTCGTCGGATGCCAGATAGACGGCCGCATGCGCGACGTCGTCCGGTTCGCCGAGCCGGCGCAGCGGAATGCCGCGCGCGAGCTTGCGCGTCGCATCGCGTTCGCCGAGCGACTGGAACAGCGGCTCGACGATCCCCGTGCGAATGAACGCCGGGTGAATAGAATTGCAGCGCACGTCGATCTCGCGGCGCGCGCAATCGATCGCGACCGACTTCGTCAGCGACGCGACCGCGGCCTTCGACGCGTTGTACGCGGTGAAATCCGGCTCGACCTTGAACGCGGCCACCGACGAGATGTTGATGATCGAGGCGGGATGGCTCTCGGCCAGATACGACAGCGCATGCTTGCAGCCGAGCACGATGCTCTCGACGTTGACCGCCATCACGCGCCGCCATTCGTCCAGTTCGATCTGCGCGGGCGAGCCGATCGAGCCGACACCCGCGTTGTTGACGAGCACCGACAGCCCGCCCATCGCATCGACCGCCTGCGCGAGCAGCGCCTGCCAGCGCGCCTCGTCGCGCACGTCCTGCGTGGCCGCGAACGCGACCGGCGCCGCGTGCCCCGCATTGAGTTCGTGCGCGAAGTCGTCGAGCACCGCCGCGTCGGCAACGTCGGTCAGGAACACGCGCGCGCCCTGCTCGACCATCCGGCGCGCGATCGCGCGGCCGAGGCCGCCGGCGGCGCCCGTGATGTACGCGCACTTGCCTGCGAGGCGCGAGGAAACGACTGTCATGGGACCTGCTCCTATCGTGAATCGTCGCGGCGGACCGGTGCCGCGACGGCGGTTGCCGTGCGCCGGCCGACGGCCGCGCGGTATGCGCGAGTATAGCGAGCCGGCCGCACCGCGCCGGACGAATCCGGCGGCCGGCCGCTGCCGGCCCCGCTCGAACGAACGCCAGCGTACGCGATTGCCGCCAATCGATGAAATGAATCTTCGTAATGCCCGGTCATAGACATGGCTCATGACCTTCGGCTCCGCGGGCGGCGGAACGGGCGGGCGCAGCACGGCCGATCATCGCCGATATCGGCTCGACAACGACCGGGAACCGGCTTTCGACAATGACGGAGAACGAATGGGACGGGACTCGGGGCGCCGCCGCCATGGCGACGACCGCATCCGGCACCGGCGCACCGATGCGCGGCAATGAACAGCCGTCAGAACCCGTCGCCGGACGTGCGCATGAACGCGCAGAACTGCGGGGAATGCGTGTCGATCATCTGCTGGAACGGTGCGCGATGCCCGTACGCGATGCCGGACACGAGGAGCAGGCAGACGGCCGCGATGCGCGGCGAGAACGCGCGCTTGTGCGCCCGCTGGTAGGCGCGCAGGAACACCAGCGCGACCAGCGCGCCGAGCAGCCAGCCGACGACGACTTCCGGGACCGTGTGCGAATGATCGAACACGCGCGCGACGGCCGTCAGCGCGCCGACGGCAAGACCGGCCGCCACGCCCGGCGCCTTGCCCGGACGGAATGCCTGCCACAGCATCGACAGCGCGACGGTCCACACGGACGTCGACAGCATCGTATGGCCGCTGATCACGCGAAAATCGAACTGCGGGATCTCGACACCGCAGCCCGCATAGAGAATCTTGGTCGCCCCGACCAGGCTCATGCCGGCCGCGAGCAGCGCGATCCAGCGCACCGCGAGCCGCCAGTCGGACAGCGCGAGCCAGACGGCGCAGGTCAGCGCGACCGGCAAGGTCAGCGCGGCATCGCCGATGTTGCTGATTTCACTCCACATGACGGACGTCGAACGGCTGGCAAAAGGCGCAGTTTAACGCAGGCGCGCCACGCGCCTGTTTCAGCCTGTGACAAGCTGTATCAGCCCGCGACACCCGTGATCAGCAGCAGGTTCGTGCCGGTGATGACGGCGAACAGCACCCAGGCGGCTGCCTGCATCCCGCGGCCGATCGCATGCTCGCCCATCGTGCCGCGATCGCTGACCGACCGGATCAGCGGCCACATCGCGAACGGCAGCTGCAGGCTCAGCAGCACCTGGCTCCAGACGAGCAGTTGCCCGACCGAGTTTTCGCCGAGCCACAGCACGCCGATCAGTGCGGGCACCAGTGCGAGCCCGCGCGTGATCAGCCGGCGCTGGTAGCACGGGATTTTCGTATGCAGGAAGCCGTCCATGATCACCTGGCCGGCGATCGTGCCGGTCAGCGTCGAGCTTTGCCCCGACGCGAGCAGCGCGATGCCGAACAGCAGCGCGGCCGCGCCGCCCGCGATCGGCGTGATCAGCCGGTATGCCTGTTCGATGTCGGTCACGTCGTGCTGGCCGGTCGCATGGAACGCCGCGCCCGCGACGACCAGGATCGCCGCATTGACGAGCATCGCGACGAACAGCGACACGCAGGTGTCGATGCGCACCAGCGCGAGCGTGTCGCGGATCAGGCCGCGCGCGCCGCCGACGACATGGCGCGTCTGCACGACCGACGAATGCAGATACAGGTTGTGCGGCATGATCGTCGCGCCGACGATGCCGAGCGCGAGCACGATCGCGTCCTTGCGGTCATGGCCCGGATTGCCCGGCACGAGCCCCTTCGCGACCGCATGCCAGTCGGGCGGCGTGATCGCGACCTGCGCGACGAAGCAGAACGCCATCGTCGCGATCAACCCGAGCACGATCGCCTCGATCTGCCGGACGCCCTTGCCCTGCAGCCCGAGCACGATCACCGTGTCGAGCGCGGTCAGCACGATCCCCCACGCGAGCGGCACGCCGAGCAGCAGCTTGAACGCGAGCGCGCAGCCGAGCACTTCGGCGATGTCGCACGCGATGATCGACACCTCGGCGGTCACCCACTGCACGATGCGGCCGAAGGTGCCATAGCGGTCGTAGCTGGCCTGCGCGAGATCCTTGCCCGCGACGAGGCCGAGCCGCGCGGCGAGCATCTGCAGGAAGATCGCGGCGAGGCTCGAGAACGCGACGACCCACAGCAGCGCATAGCCGAATTGCGAGCCGGCCTGGATGTCGGTGGCCCAGTTGCCGGGATCCATATATCCGATCGCGACCAGCAGGCCCGGGCCGAAGAAGCGCTTGAGCTTCATCCAGCGCGACGCGCCGGCGTCGATCGTGATGCTGCCCTTTACTTCCGACGGGCAGAAGGGGGCTGTGGCGGTAGTGGGGAGCAAGGGCATGGAAACCGGGGATCGTGATCGCGACACGGTGATTTTACGGTCATCCGCCCCGCTTGCTCACGCGCGTCGCCGCACACCCCGGCTCGCCCGCTCGCCGTCGGCTGTCGCGAGCCGCGGCGCGGGCTGCGGATCGGCCTGCGGGTCCGGCGTCCCGGCACCGTTCGTCAGGATCCGCTCGCGCTCGGCGACGCGAAATTCGGTCGGCGACACCAGGAGGCGCTGGCGAAACAGCTTGGCCAGACGCTCGCCGCTGCCGAAGCCCGTGCGCCGCGCGACCTTGTCGGCCGGCAGCGTCGTGTGGACCAGCATGTGGCATGCGCGCTCGAGCCGCACGTGCTGCACGAACTCGGTCGGCGTCACGCCGATTTCCTTCTTGAAGCGCCGCAGGAAATTGCGCTCGCTCATCGCGACCGTCTGCGCGACTTCCGCAACCGAAATGCGGTTCGCGCTCTGCGCGCGCAGCCGCTGCACCGACATCCGGATCGACGGGCTCGCGCTCAGTTCGCGAAACGCCCACATCGACTGCGCATAGCGCTGCTCGACCGGCTGCATCAGGTTGCTGGCGATCTCCTGTGCGGCGCTGTCGCCGAGATCGGCGCGGAACATGTCGAGCACGCCCGCGAACACGTCGGCCTCGCCGGCCTGCAGTTCGATCGTGGCCATCGCACCGCGGGTGCGATCGGTCCGCGCGTGACCGGCGTCCGTCTGCCGCTGCGACGCGGCGAGCGTCGACAGGTCCATCGCATCGACGATCCAGCGCGCATGGCGGCGGATGTCGCTCAGGCGGCGCCGCAACGCATCGTCCCAGTTGATCGACGCGCGCTCACCATGAAGATGAAAGAACGCGAGTGCACGATGGCCATGCTCGTCGCCGAGTGGATCGGCGGCGATCTGCACACCGGACGACGACTGCAGCAATCCCCCGCTTTCGGATACGTACTTCAGCTGGTAATCCGCATTGAACGCGTTCAGGCGATTCGCCAGGTTGAAGGCCTCGCCGAGACGCGCGGCCTCGGCCAAGGAAAACCCCGTACTCAAATAGATTACGACCCACCTCTGATCTGCTGCTTCCACTGGCCAAGCCCCCGGACTGTTTCGACTTCTTTTTTTAATACCGTCGAACTGTCAGGCTTATATTTGGTTTGAACACGTGCGACAGGGACGGCTATCTCGAAATATGAAGCGACGGCATCTTAGCCGAACTAGCCGAACGGGTCGTATCTTTGTGACGAAATGGCCGACCGGGACAGCATGATGGCGGATTTCTACAGGCTTTCGCCGACCGATGGTTTGGCCGCGCGGAAATGCGCATGCCGATGGGCGGACTCGCATCGTGACGGCTGCCTCGCATCGCGCATCGGCTCCACGCACGCTCGCGTGGCGTGACGATCGTCATCGACATGCATCGAACGGCATCGGTCGCCTGCACAACGCGCACCCGCGTTCCGTTGTTCGCGCATCCATTAGAATCGCCCCACCGCCCACCACGCCGCCTTCGTCCGTGCCCGCCGATCATCGTCTCGACCTGAACCTGTTCCGCGTGCTCGATGCCGTCTACGTGCACGGCGGTATCGGTGCGGCCGTCCGTGCGCTGCACCTGACGCAGCCGGCCGTCACGCATGCGCTCAACCGGCTGCGCGCGCATTTCGACGACCCGCTGTTCGTGCGCCAGGGCAACCGCGTCGTGCCGACCGAGCGCACGCGCGCGATCATCGCGGACGTGCAGCTTCACCTCGCCGGCCTGCAGCGCGCCGCGCGCGACCCGGCGGCATTCGACCCGGCGACGCTCGACCTGAGCATCGCGGTCGGCATTCGCGACGTGCTCGAATCGATCGCGCTGCCGCAGATCGTCGCCGCGTTCGCCGGCGCAGCGCCGGGCCTGCGATTCGTGAGCCGCCGCGTCGCGGTGCACGACATCGAACGCGAACTCGCGTCGGGCAATCTCGATCTGGCCGTCGATCGACGCGTGCAGACCGGCCCGCGCATCGTGACCGAGCACCTGCTCGACGATTCGCTCGTCGTCGCGATGCGGCACGATCATCCGTTGACCGGCGGTCCGCTGCGGCGCGGCGACTATTTCGCCGCGCGGCATGTCGCGGTGTCGTCGCTCGGCGAACCGCAATCGCTCGACGTGCTGCTCGGCAACGACGGGCGCTTCCGTCACATCCAGCTCGTCTGCCAGCATTACTTCGCCGCCTGCCAGATCGCCGCGGCGGGCGACCTGCTGCTGACGCTGCCGCGCACGTATGCGCTGCGCATGGCGGCGATGCTGCCGATCGCCGTGCAGCCGCTGCCGCTGCGACTCAAGCCGTTTCCGCTGCTCGCGTACTGGCACGAATCGCGCGAGACCGACCGCGCGCACCAGTGGGTGCGCGAACGCGTCGCCACGCTCGTGCGCCGGAGTGCCGGCGTCGCCGGCTGATCCCGGCGAGCCCCGTCGACGCGCGTGGCGCCCGCGTTTTTCCTCGAGACGGTATGCTGACGGCTCACACGCCGCGCGTCGTCGCGGCCGCCTCTTTCCCGCTTACCGGAGACTTGCCATGCCGCTCATCCACGCTGCCGCCACCCTCGCCGCCGACGCGCCCGACTACGTCGTCCAGCTGCAGGCCGGCACGCACGCGCTGACCGGCGACGAAGCGCCGCGCGAAGGCGGACAGGGCCTCGGGCCGGCGCCGTTCGAGTTCGTGCTGGCCGGCCTCGCGCAATGCACGGCCGCGACGCTGCGCATGTACATGCAGCGCAAGACGTGGCCGGCCGCGCGCATCGACGTGCGCACCGAACTGCATGCCGATCGTGACGGGCAGCAATACGTGCGCCGCGTCGTGACGCTCGACGGCCCGCTCGACGACGCGCAGCGCCAGCGGCTCGCGGAAATCTGCGAGAAGACGCCGGTGACGCTGTTCATCAAGCGCGGCACGCGCATCGAAACGACGCTGAACTGACGGGGCGGCGTACCGCGCCGCACGCGATCGCCGCGTCACAAGCAAAACGGGCGGGCCGCGCGCGATGCGCGGCCCGCCCGTTTGCGGTTGTCGTCCGGCGCTTAGAGTCCGAGCGCGGACAGGTCCAGCTTGCCGTCCTTCACCGGCGGGCACCAGAAATACGCGCCCGTCAGCGGTCGCGTGAAGCGGAACAGGCCGTCGACGATGCCGTCGTCCGCGCCGCTCATCCGGCGCATCTGCACGTCGAACGCGCGGAACGAACAGCCGAACGCGACGAAGTAGAGCCCCGCGCGGCGCGCATCGGACCACGGCGACGAACGGCGCAGCATGAATGCCTCCGGCTCGAAGCTCTCCTGCGCGGTGCGCTTCACGTGCGCGAACGCGGGCGCGTCGTCGAGCTCCTCGTTGTCCGAGCGGCGGCGGCCGATGATGTGATCCATGTCGCCCGACGCAATGCGCTCCATCTGGTCGAAGTCGTGCAGCCATTGCTGAACCGCGACGAAGCTCGAACCGTCGAGCCCCGCGCCCTGCCCCGTGACGACCGCCGCGGCCAGCGCGTCGTCGCCGGTCGGGTTCTCGGTGCCGTCCTCGTAACCCGACAGGTCGCGATCGGTCGAATAGCGGAACCCGTCGACCGCGTCCTGCAGCACGAACGCCGGCGCGAGCGCCCGCTCGATCGCCCGCGCGCGCAGCACGAGTGCGCCGCGATCGTCGCCGCGCAGCCAGACCCAGACGTCGGCCGGCGTGATCGGCAGCGTACGGTCGTTCACCGCGAACGCCGGGTATTCGGTGAGCCCCGGAACCGGGCGGCCGAGATGCGCGGCCAGCGCCTGCCCGAAGCCCGCGACCGTGTCGCGCCCGTCGACGAGTTCGCGCAATGCCGCGAGCGCCGTGGCCACATTGACGTTGTTCGAAATCGTGAAAGTGAGGTATCGGGCCGCCGTGTCGATCGGAGCCAGGATGCCTTGCTGAACGTCGCTCATCGTTTCCTCAGGAGTGTATCGGGTGAATCCGCGGGGCCGCAGCGGCCGGCGCGCAACGGCAGAGTGTAATCGATGCCGCCCGCCGCCCCGTGCGGCACCGCACCGCGGAACACGCACGAAAGAGGGCCAAAACCCCGAATACTAACCTCATCGCTGCTGCAACGCCGCATTCGTCAGACGTTGCGGCGCGTCCGGCTCTGCTGATAAAATCCCTTCACGTCTTTTTCGGCGTCCTTTCAACCGTTCACTTCAGGGAGGTGCAGATGTTCCGAATGCCAGCAACCTTCCCGAACGTGGTCCCACGGCGCGGCTGATCCAGCCCGTCGTCCGCGCCGGCTTCCGAGTGCTCCGCTAGCCCGCCAGCCCGCGCATTTTCCCGACAGCCCGTTTCGTTTCGCCCGCGTCGTGCGCGCGGTCCGGCTGTCGCGTTTTCGACGTTCTCCGAACCGGAAAGTCCCGTCGCGCGATGCGCCGGGCAACGATACATGACCAGAAAAACCACCCATCTGGGCGGCCAGGCATTCCAGGCCGTCTTCGGCTTCACGTTCCGCTACTGGCGCAAGCAGCCGGTGCGCATCGCGACGATCACGACGCTGGCGCTGCTCGGCGCGCTTGCCGACGTGCTCACGCCGCTGTTCGCCGGGCGCCTCGTCGATGCGCTGTCGACCGGCCTGGCCAACCGCGCCGCCGCGTGGCATGCGGCCGTCACCGCGTTCGGCACGCTGGCCGCGCTCGGCATCGGCGCGACGCTGCTGCGGCAGGGCGTCTACCTGAGCATCATCACGCTCACGCTGAAGATGATGAGCGAGATCGCCGCGGCATCGTTCCACCGCGTGCAGCGTTTCTCGACCGACTGGCACGCGAACAGCTTCGCGGGGTCGACCGTGCGCAAGATCACGCGCGGGATCTGGGCGCTCGACCTGCTGAACGACACGGTGCTGATCGCGCTGCTGCCGTCGGTCACGATGCTCGTCGGCGCGACCGTGCTGCTCGGCACGCACTGGCCGGTGATGGGGCTCGTCGTCGGTGCGGGTTCGCTGCTGTACATCTCGGTGACGGTCGCCGTGTCGCTCGGCATCGTCGCGCCGGCCGCGCGGCTCGGCAACCTGTGGGACACGCGCATGGGCGGCGCGCTCGCCGACGCCGTGAGCTGCAACGCGGTCGTCAAGGCGTTCGGCGCGGAAACGCGCGAGGAAGCGCGGCTCGATCGCGTGATCGGCAAGTGGCGCCAGCGCACGCGCCGCACGTGGGTGCGCGGCACGTTCAACGGCGGGCTGCAGGGCGCGATGCTCGTCGCGATGCAGGCGGCGATGATCGGCGTCGCGCTGCGGCTGTGGGCGAACGACGAAGCGAGCGTCGGCGACATCGCGTTCTCGCTGACGATGTTCTTCATGCTGCAGGGCTACCTGCGCGACGTCGGCATGCACATTCGCAACCTGCAACGCTCGGTCAACGACATGGAAGAACTCGTCGCGCTCGAGCGCCAGCCGCTCGGCATCGACGATCGGCCCGGCGCGCCCGCGATCCGGATCGGGCAAGGCGAGATCCGCTTCGAGCACGTGACGTTCCGCTACGGCAACCATCCGGTGCCGCTGTACGACGACTTCTCGATGCGCATCGCGCCCGGCGAACGCGTGGGCCTCGTCGGCCATTCCGGGTCGGGCAAGACGACGTTCATCAAGCTGATCCAGCGCCTGTACGACGTGTCGGGCGGCCGCATCACGATCGACGGCCAGGACATCGCGCAGGTGCGGCAGGATTCGCTGCGCAGCCAGATCGCGATCGTCCAGCAGGAACCCGTGCTGTTCCACCGCACGCTCGCCGAGAACATCGCGTATGCGCGCCCCGACGCGAGCCGTGCGGAGATCGAGCGCGCCGCGCGTCTCGCCAGCGCGCACGACTTCATCGTCGCGCTGCCAGACGGCTATGACACGCTCGTCGGCGAACGCGGGATCAAGCTGTCGGGCGGCGAACGCCAGCGCGTCGCGATCGCGCGTGCGTTCCTCGCGGATGCGCCGATCCTGATCCTCGACGAAGCGACGTCGAGCCTCGACAGCGAAAGCGAGGTGCTGATCCAGCAGGCGATGGAGCGGCTGATGGTCGGGCGCACGACGCTCGTCGTCGCGCACCGGCTGTCGACGGTGCGCGCGCTCGACCGTCTGCTCGTGCTCGAGCGCGGCAAGGTGATCGAGGAAGGCAGCCACGACGCGCTGATCCGCATCGACGGCGGGACGTATCGCCGGCTGTTCGAGCGGCAGGCGCTGGAACTCGCGAAGGGCTTGATCGATCCGCCGCGGCGCACGGCGGACGGTCATGCCGGGTCGCGGGGAGAGCCGGCGGAAGCCTGATGGCAACCCGACCGCAACCGGGCGCGCGGCACACCGCCGCCGCGCCCGGTTGCGCCACGCGGGACGTCGATGCGATCGCCACGAATTCGCGAGGCCGTTGCGCGCGTCGTCGATTCCATTCGACGGTGCCACGCGACCCGCCGTGCGCTGCCCGGCAAACCCCTGGCGAACGAGGCGAGCCGGGATCACTTATCATACCGGCCAGGCAATTTGCGACGAAAGGCAGATCATGTTTACAGGCATTGTTCAGGGTGTTGGCGTCATCAAGGCCATCAAGGATCACGGCGAACTGAGAACGTTCAGCATCGAATTCCCCGAGCGGTTCACCACCGACATCGAGATCGGCGCGAGCGTCTCGGTCGATGGCGTCTGCCTGACCGTGACGACCATCCACTCACCCGAGCTGATCGACTTCGACGTGATGTTGCCGAGCCTGCGCATCACCACGCTCGCCGACCTCACGACCGGCGCCCGGATCAACGTCGAGCGGGCCGCGAAGGACGGCGCTGAAATCGGCGGACATCCGCTGTCCGGACATGTCGATTTCATGGGAACGATCGCGAACATCGCGTCGTCCGAACACAACCGGATGATCCGCATCGGCGTGCCGGCCGATTTCAGGCGCTACGTGTTTGCGAAAGGCTATATCGCGATCAACGGCTGCAGCCTCACCGTGTCGGACGTCAATCGCGACGAAGGCTGGTTCGACGTCTGGCTGATTCCCGAAACGCGACGCGCGACCACCTTCGATGCGAAGGGCGTCGACGACCGGGTCAATATCGAGATCGAGCGCAGCACGCAGGTCGTCGTGGATACGATCCGCGAGTCGGTCAAGGAAACCCTCGGGGAATTGACCGGCGTCGTCACGACGTTGCTCGCGGAGAAGGGCATCGATATCGAGGAACTGCTCGCGCGGAACGTCGCGAAGCTGCCGAAGGCCTAACGGCAAAGAACACCGCCGTTCCCGGTGACGCTCGGGATCACCGGGCGTCGGTTTCCGTCGCGATGCGCCCGGCCGGCCGCCCCGCACGCGGCCTTACTCCACCTCCACCTGCGCCCTCTTCCCCACCGCCACCCGTTGCGCGCGATAAATCCCCGCGTGTCCGGAAAACAGATAGGCGACCACGCAGGCGACGATCGCATACACGCCGACATCCGCGCCGAACAGCTCGATCGCCATGATCGTCGACGCGATCGGCGTGTTGGCCGCGCCCGCGAACACCGCGACGAAGCCGAGCCCCGCCAGCACGGGCACCGGCAGCGCCAGCACCTGCCCGAGCGCGTTGCCCAGCGTCGCGCCGATGTAGAACAGCGGCGTCACTTCGCCGCCCTTGAACCCCGACGCGAGCGTGACGACGGTGAACGCGAACTTGCCCGCGAAATCGTAAGCCGGCAGCGGCCCGTGAAACGCGGCTTCGATCGTCGGAATGCCGAGCCCGAGATACTGCGGCACGTTCAGCACGGTGGCGGCCACCGCGACCAGCAGGCCGCCGAGCACCGGCTGCAGCGGCGCATAGCGGATCACGCGGCGAAACCACGCGGTCAGCGCATGCGTCGCGAACGCGAACAGCCGGCCGACGACGCCGAACGCGACACCCGCGACGACCGTCGCGGCCAGCCCCGTCGCCGACACGGCCGGCACGAACGGAATCGCATAAGCGGTGTGATGCACGCCCCACGCGCGGCACACGACGTCCGCGACGATCGCCGACGCGACGCAGGTCAGCAGCGCGTCGTACCGTACGCGCCCGATCGCGAGCACCTCGAGCCCGAACACGGCGCCCGCGAGCGGCGTACCGAACACCGACGCGAACCCGGCCGCGATGCCGCCCATCAACAGCACACGCCGATGCTCGCGATCGAGCCGGAACAGGTGCGTGATGCGATCGGCGAGCGCGCCGCCCATCTGCACGGCCGTGCCCTCGCGGCCGGCCGACCCGCCGAACAGGTGCGTGACGACGGTCGCGACGAGCACGAGCGGCGCCATCCGCTTCGGCACCAGCGCCTTCGGGTCGTGAATCTCGTCGATCAGCAGGTTGTTGCCGCGCGCGACCGACTGGCCGAACCGGTGGTAGACCCAGCCGGTCGCCAAACCGGCGGCCGGCAGCCCCCACAGTAGCCAGGGATGCGCGACGCGCGTGCCGGTCGCCCAATCGAGCGCGATCAGGAACAACGCGGAAGCCGTGCCGGCCAGCGCGCCGAGCAACGCAGAGAGCGCGAGCCAGCGGCACACGTAGCGCACGGTCGCGAAAAAATCGGCAGAAGTCGAGAAAAACATGATTTCCAGATTCGACGGGACATCAAAACCTGGGCGGCAGAATACCGCATGGACGGCCTGCGACCTCCTGACAACCCAGGAACACGCAGGCATCATCAGCCGGGCAAGCCGGCGGTTGAGGGCCGAACCGCGCGCGACGCGCCGGGATCGACCGCAGGGAGGCATGCCATCTCCGCAGGCGACAATTGTACGCGACGCCGCGCGGCGCGCGCAATGCGGCCCCGCCGGGGCAGCGGCGCGCCGTCAGTCGAGCGGCATGCGCGTCACGCGTGAAATCAGTTGCGGCGCGATCCGGTCGAGCGGCAGGATCGCCGACGCCGCGCCGATCGCCGCGGCCGCCTTCGGCATCCCGTAGACGGCGCTCGTCGCCGCGTCCTGCGCGATCGTGTAGCACCCCTTTGCACGCATCGCCTTCAGCCCGAGCGCGCCATCGCGCCCCATCCCGGTCAGCAGCACGCCGAGCGCGTCGCCCTCCCAGCCGTCGGCGACGCTGTTGAAGAACACGTCGATCGACGGCCGGTACGGCGTCTCGGCCGGATGCCGCGTATAGCCGAGCACGCCGCGCGGCGACATGTACAGGTGATCGTTGGTCGCCGCGAGCAGCACCTCGCCCGCCTGCGGCACGCTGCCCTGCCGCGCGACGCGCACGGGCAGCCGCGTATAGCCGTCGAGCCACTCCGCCATGCCGACCGCGAACGCCTGGTCGACGTGCTGGACGATCACGAGCGCAGCCGGAAAATCGGCCGGCAGCGCGCGCAACAGCGCGGTGAGCGCGGTCGGCCCGCCCGCCGACGCGCCGATCGCGATCAGCGTCGGCTGGCCGCGCGCGGGTGCGGGCCCGGGCGGCACGGGCGTCGCGGTCCGGCTTTCGAGCAGCCGGCCGATCTGGTCGATCTTCGCGAGCAGCGGCTGCGGCGCCGCATCCGACGGCAGGCCGAGCGCGAGCGTCGGCGTGTCGACCGCGTCGAGCGCGCCGGCACCCATCGCCTCGTAGACCGACGACGTGTTCGCGCTGACGCTCGCGGTCACGATCAGGATCGCGCACGGCGCGCGCGCCATGATCTGCCGGGTCGCGGCCACGCCGTCGAGCTTCGGCATCACGAGATCCATCAGCACGAGGTCGGGCGGATGCGCGACGCAGAAATCCACTGCCTCGTCGCCATCGGTCGCCACCCACAGCACGCGGTGATCCGTGCGCAGCGCGATCACGCGGCGCAGCGCCTCGACGGCAAGCGGCAGATCGTTGACGATGCCGATGTTCATCCGCGTGCGTCCCCGATCAGGTCGTGCACCGCGTCGAGCAGCGCCTCGTCGTGGAAACTGCTCTTCGCGAGGTAGTAGTCGGCACCGGCATCGAGCCCGCGCCGGCGATCCTCGTCGCGATCCTTGTACGACACGATCATCACCGGCACGCGCTTGAGCGTCGGATCGCCCTTGATCAGCGTGACGAGTTCGATCCCGTCCATGCGCGGCATGTCGACGTCGGTGACGACCAGGTCGAACGCGTCGCTGCGCACCGCGTTCCAGCCGTCCATTCCGTCGACCGCGATGGTCACGTCGTAGCCGCGCTTTTCCAGCAGCTTGCGTTCGAGCTCGCGCACCGTCAGCGAATCGTCGACGACGAGCACGCGGCGGCGCCGGTCGGCGAGCGCGAGCTGCCGGTCGCGCGTGAGTTTCGCGAGCTGTCCGCCGCGCACGAGCTTGTCGACGGAGCGGATCAGGTCCTCGACATCGACGATCAGCACCGGGTCGCCGTTCTCGAGCAACGCGCCGGCCGCGATGTTCTGGATCTTGTGCAGGCGGCTGTCGAGCGGCTGCACGACGAGCATCCGTTCGCCGAGGAAGCGATCGACGGCGACACCGTAGAGTTCGGGCTCGCCGCCGACGACCACGACCGCCGTGCTCGCGCGCGCGACGCCGGGCTCGCCGGCATCGAGCAGCTGGTGCGCGGCGACGAGGCCCGCGCGCCGGCCGTCGAACGGAAAATGCGGCTGGCCTTCGAGCACGTCGATGTCGTCGTGCGACAGTTCGAGCGTGCGGCGCACGTGCGCGAGCGGGAACGCGTACGGCTCGCCGCCGACCTCGACCAGCAGGCTGCGGATCACCGATAGCGTGAGCGGCAGCTGCAGCACGAAGCGCATGCCCGCGCCGGGCTCGTTGAAGATGCGCACCGCGCCGCGCACGCCGCGCACCATCTCCTGCACCGCGTCGAGGCCGACGCCGCGCCCCGACACGTCGGTCACCGCATCGCGCATCGAGAAGCCCGGCAGCAGCAGGAATTCGAGCAGTTCGGGATCGGACAGCCGCGCGGCCGTCTCGTCGTCGGTCAGGCGCTGGCGCACGACCGCCGCGCGCAACGCATCCATGTCGACGCCCGGCCCGTCGTCGATCACGCTGACGAGCAGCGAGCCGGCGCTATGCCGCGCTTCGAGCGTCACGCTCGCCTCGGCCGGCTTGCCGCGCGCGAGGCGAGCGTCGGGCGATTCGACGCCGTGGTCGATCGCGTTGCGCAGCAGGTGGCCGAGCGGCGCGTCGAGCAGGTCGAGGATGTCGCGGTCGACCTGCGTGCCTTCGCCGACGATCGAGAAGCGCACCTGCTTGCCGAGCGAGCGCGCGAGATCGCGGACGATCCGCGGATACGCGCGCGTCGCGTCGCCGAACGGCCGCATCCGGCACTGCAGCGCCTCGTCGTACAGCTGTTCGGCGATATGCGTGCTGCGCCGCTCGAAGCGGTCGAATTCGTCCATGCGCTCGGCGAGCGAACGCTGCAGGTCGTTGAGCATGTGCCGCACTTCGTTCACCGACGCGAGCACGCCCGCGTCGAGATCGTCGGCAAACTGTTCGTACAACAGATCGAGCGACCGGGCCGCGTCGCGCTGCGCGCGCTTCACGCGCAGCATCGACTCCGCGAACGGCTTGAGCCAGCGCGATTCGACGAGCGATTCGCCGGACAGGCTCAGCAGCCGGTTCAGCGTATCGGCCCGCACGCGGCGCATCGCGCCCGCGCCGGCCGCGCGGCCGGCCTGGACCGGATCGGGCACGGCCGCCGACAGGGCGAGCGGCGGCACCGCGGCACCGGCCCCCACGGGCTCGTTCGCGGCGCCGTCGTGCTCGCGAAACGGCGCGACGGACGGCGGCGCCGGCGGCGGCGCGAACGTCGGTGCCGGCATCGCGTGCGCGCCGTCGGCGCCCGTCAGCGCCAGCGCGAACGCCTCGATCTCCGCCGGCGACACGGGCTGGGCCTGCGGATCGGCGACGCGCACCAGCAGGTCGACGCCGGCCAGCAGCACGTCGACATGCGTGGCCGTCAGCGCGATCGTGCCGGCCTGCGCCGCGACGAAGCACTCTTCCATGCGCCCCGCGATGTCGACGCCGAGCGGCACGCCGACGATGCGCGCGGCGCCCTTCAACGAATGTGCGGCGCGCATGCACGCCTCGAGCGCGACGGAGTCGGGCTCGCCCGATTCGAGCGCGAGCAGGCGCTCGGACAGCGCCTGGGTCTGCGTGCGCGTCTCCTCGCGATACAGCTCGAGCAGCGACAGTTGGCTCAGATCGTCATCGCCGCTCATCGCATGCTCCGTGTCACGGCGTCGAACAGCCGATCGTCGTCGAGCAAGCCGATCGACTTGCCGCGCCACGACAGCACGCCGCGCGACAGGCCGGCGCTCGCGCGCCCGACCGTCGCCGGCACGGGCACCCATTCGGATGCGCCGAAGCGCAGCACGCCCTCGACTTCGTCGACCGGGAACACCACCGGCTCGCCCTGGTGCGCGGCGACCAGCAGCCGCGTGAAACGGCCGTCCGCGCCACCCTCGCGGCCCTTGCCCGCGTCGAGGCCGAGCAGCGCGCCGATCGAGATCGCGATGCGCAGCGTGCCGCGAATGTTGACCACGCCGCGCACGGCCGAATGGCGGCGATGCGGCAGCGAATGGATCGGACGCGTGCCGGCGATCTCGCGCAGCACGCCGATCGGCAGCGCGAGCCATTCGTCAGCGACGCGAAACGCCAGTGCCGCCTGATGCGTATCGTCGTCGCCGTGCGCGCGGGTCGCGTCGAACGCGCTGATCCGCTGCGTGGCGTCGGCCAGTTCGGCGGCGCCGAGCGGGCGTTCGAGCAGTTTCGCCGCGTGATACGCATAGACCGGGCAGTTCAGGCAGCGCAGGCACTCGGCCAGCCGCTCGCACGAGCGGTCGCCGTGCGTGCCGATCCGGTTCCAGCAATCGTCGACGCCGATCGTCGTGTCGTCAGTGGCAACGGCGTCGCGGTTCATTCTTTCCTCGGTCATCCCGATGTCGGCTCCCAACCCGTATTCTCATTATCCGGCCGAGCGCCGCGCACGCTCGAGCAGCCATTGCGCGCCGGCGCCGTCGCCGCCGACGTCCAGCAAGGTCGCGAGATGCGTCAGCGCTTCGTGGTGCGTCGGCCGCAGATACAGCGCCTTCCGGTAGAAATCGCCCGCTTCCGCGACGCGCCCGCGCGCATCCGCGATCAGCCCGTTCAGGTAGAACGCGTCGGCGTGCGGCCCCGCGTGCGCGGAAAACTGCGCGAGCACGCGCTCGGCCTCGTCGAATGCGCCCGCGTTGGCCAGCGCCTGCGCTTCCTCGAGCGTCGGCGCGGCGCCGTCGGCCGCCGTCGCCGGCGCGGGCGTGTCGGCCACGTTCGCCGCATGGGTCAGCGGGTCGACGCGCGCATCGGCCCGCGGCCCGAACGCCGTCGGGCGCCCGGCCGGTTCAAAGGCAGCGCGCGCTGGCGCGGCATCGCTCCACGTCGGCGGAACGACGGCCAGCAGCGGGCGCGTCGCAGCCGGCGGCGCCACGGCGAAGCGCTCGGCGCGCCGGTACGGCGCAAGCGCGGGCATCGGTGCCGCATGGCGGGCTGCGTACGCGTCCGCCGCAGCGCCATCGCGCCCGCAATGAAACGCGAACGCGAGCGGCACGCGTGCCGAACGCATCCCGCGCCGCATCGCGACGCCCGTTTCGGCCGGCCCGACGAACAACATGCCGTCGTCGGCGAGCGCGCTTTCGAGCGAACCGATCACACGGTCCTGCGCGTCGCGGTCGAAATAGATCAGCACGTTGCGGCAGAACACGAAATCGTAGCGGATGCCCGTATCGGTGCCCGGTTCGACCAGGTTCGCCTGGCGAAACTGCACGCACGCGCGAACGCGCTCGTCGAGCAGCCAGCCGTCGGCGACCGGCGTGAAGTAGCGGCCGCGGAACTCGGTCGCCGTGCCGCGAAATGCATTGCGCCCGTAGCAGCCGAGCCGCGCCTGTTCGATCGCGCGCGCGCTCAGGTCGAGCGCGTCAATCGTGAAGCTGGCCGGCTCGAGCCCGGCGTCGAGCAGCGCCATCGCCGCCGAATACGGCTCCTCGCCGGTCGAGCACGGAGCGCTCAGCACGCGGATCACGCGCCCGGGCGTCGCGGCGAGCCGCTCGGCCGCGAGCCGCGCGAGCGTCGCGAACGCCTCGCGATCGCGGAAGAACCACGTCTCCGGCACGATGAACAGCTCGATCAGCGCGCGCCGTTCGTCGGCCGACGCGTTGAGGTGCTGCCAGTAGGCGTCGAGCGCTTCCGGCGTGACGGGCGGCCGCGCCGCCAACGGCAGCCGCTCGCCGTCGCCCTGCAGCGCCTGCATGCGCTCCGTCAGCGCGCGGCTCAGAAAATCGTTACCGAGCGAATCGGGGTCGATGCCGGTCTCGCGCAGCAGCCAGCCGCGAAATCGCGAATCGGACTCTTTCATGCGGACTCCCCTTCGTGGCCCGGCAGGCCGTCGAACAGATACAGGCGCGCAACGTCGTCGATCAGGTCGGACACCGAGACCTGCTGCACGATCCCGCCGGGCGTGTTCGCGACGCGCCCGAGCCAGCGCGTGCGCGCGGTCGATACGCCGCTGGCGCGAAACGCCGTGCGATCGATCCGCAGCGTCTGCGTCGCGCGCTCGATGATCAGGCCGATCACGCGCTCGCGGTCGAGCTGCCCGACGCGGTAGCGAACCATCACCAGCCGCGTCGAACGCAACGCATGCGCGCGCCGTCCGAGCGCGAGCATCGGCACGTCGATCACGGGCACCGGCTGGCCGCCGCGCATCAGCAGCCCGGCGATCCATTCGGGCGCGCCGGGCACGGCCTTGGCGGTCGCGAGCGGCAACACCTCGTCGATGTCGGCCGCGTCGAGCGCGTAGCGCTCGCCGTCGAGCTCGAACATCAGGAACAGCGCGTGCGCGGCGCCGTGCGGCTCGACGCGCGTCACGCGTCGACCTTGAAGCGCGACACGCTGGTGCGCAACTGATTCGCGACGAGCGTCAGGTCGTCGATCGCCTGCGACGACTGGCGCAGCGATTCGGCCGTCTGCTGCGCGGCTTCCGACAGCTGCGACAGCGCCTGCGTGATCTGCTCGGCACCGTTCGCCTGGGTCTGCATCCCTTCA
>NZ_CAJPGZ010000018.1:0-186238 GCF_905339865.1 Burkholderia sp. BCC1993
GCCCCGGGGGGCGCTTTTTTCATGCTCGGGCCGTTCGTTTCAGTGGCCGCGGAACAGGTTCATGATGTCCTGCTTCTCCTGTTCGTCGACGTGCGGCACCGCTTCGTCGGTGCTCTGCACCGCCGGCGCCTGCGGCACGCCGACCGTCGACACGAAGCCGTGCCCCGGCGTGAAGTCGGTGAAGTACAACTCGCTGCCGAGCGCCTGGACGTCGTCCGGCATCGTCGGCTTGAACTCCGGCACGCCCTTCAGCGCCGCGCCCATGTAGTCGATCCAGACCGGCAGCGACAGGCCGCCGCCGGTTTCGCGATCGCCGAGGCTGCGCGGGTTGTCATAACCGATCCACGCGATCGCCGCGAGCGTGTGCTGGTAGCCGGCGAACCACGCGTCGTGCGAGTCGTTCGTCGTGCCGGTCTTGCCTGCGAGGTCGGTGCGCTTCAGCACGTTGGTGCGCGCGCCCGTGCCGCGCTGCGCGACGCTCTGCAGCAGGCTGTTCATCACGTACGCGTTGCGCGCGTCGATCGCGCGCGGCGCGTTCTGCTCGGCGATGAGCGGCTGCGCGCGGGCGACGATCGCGCCGTTCGGATCGGTCACTTCGGCGATCAGGTACGGATTCACGCGGAAGCCGCCGTTCGCGAACACCGAGTACGCGCCGGCCATCTGCAGCGGCGTGACCTGGCCCGCGCCGAGCGCCATCGGCAGGTAGGCCGGATGGCGGTCGGCGTCGAAGCCGAAGCGCGTGATGTACTGCTGCGCGTACTTCGTGCCGATGTGGTTCAGGATCCGGATCGACACGAGGTTGCGCGAGCGCTGCAACGCGGTGCGCATCGACATCGGGCCTTCGAAGCCGCCGCCGTAGTTCTTCGGTTCCCACGGCTGGCCGCCGGTTTCCGCGGCGCTGAAATACAGCGGGCCGTCGTTGATCACCGTGGCCGGCCCGAGGCCCTTGTCGAGCGACGCCGAGTAGATGAACGGCTTGAACGACGAACCCGGTTGCCGCCACGCCTGCGTGACGTGGTTGAACTTGTTCTTGTTGTAGTCGAAGCCGCCGACCAGCGAGCGGATCGCGCCGTCCTGCGGAACGATCGAGATGAACGCGCCTTCGACCTGCGGCAACTGCGTGATCGACCACTTCCCGGCGTCGTTCTTCACGACCCGGACGATCGCGCCCGGGCGGATGCGGCGGTTCGGCTGCGCGCCGGCCGACAGCGCGCCCGACGCGAAGCGCAGGTTGTCGCCTTCGATCGTCGCGCTGCTGCCGTCGATGAAGGCGATGGTGATCTGGCGCGGGGTGGCCGCGGTGACGACCGCTGCGATCAGCTCGCCGTTGTCGGGGTGTTCGAGCAGCGCATCGTCGATCGCCTGCTCGCGATCGTCGGCGCCGGCCGGCAATTCGATGAAGCCTTCCGGCCCGCGATAGCCGTGGCGGCGCTCGTAATCCATGATGCCCTTGCGCAGCGAGGTGTATGCAACCTGCTGGTCGGCGGAATCGATCGTCGTGACGACGTTGAAGCCGCGCGTGTAGGTTTCCTCGCGGTACTGCGCGTACATCATTTGTCGGACCATTTCCGCGACGTACTCGGCGTGCACGCTGAACTCGCGGCCCGCGCCCTTGACGACGAGCGGCTGCGCGACGGCTTGGTCGTACTGCTCGCGCGTGATGAAGTTCAGCTCGAGCATCCGCTGCAGGATGTATTCCTGGCGCACCTTCGCGCGCTTCGGATTGACGACCGGGTTGTACGCGGACGGCGCTTTCGGCAGCCCCGCGAGCATCGCCGCTTCGGCGAGCGTGATGTCTTTCAGGTCCTTGCCGAAATAGACCCGCGCGGCGCTCGCGAAGCCGTACGCTCGTTGGCCGAGATAGATCTGATTCATGTAGACCTCGAGAATCTGATCCTTCGTCAGCGCGCGCTCGATCCGGTAGGCCAGCAGCATCTCGTAGATCTTGCGCGTGAAGGTCTTTTCGCTCGACAGGAAGAAGTTGCGCGCGACCTGCATCGTGATCGTGCTCGCGCCCTGCGATGCATGGCCATTCGTCAGTGCGACGAAGCCGGCGCGGGCGATGCCGGTGAGGTCGACGCCGCCGTGATCGTAGAAGCGTGCGTCCTCGATCGCGAGGATCGCCTTCTTGAGCGAGTCGGGCACGTCCTTGAAATGGACGATGTCGCGGCGTTCCTCGCCGAATTCGCCGATCAGCACATGATCGGACGTATAGATGCGCAGCGGTACCTTCGGACGATAGTCGGTCAGCGCGTCGAGCGACGGCATGTTCGGCCACGCGACGACGAGCGCGTAGCCGAGCACGAGGCCGCCGGCCACGACGAGGGCCACGCACATCGCGGCGAGGCCGATCAGGACTTTCAGCCACCAGGACCGCTTCTTCGGCTCGGGCGCGGGAGGCGGGGACGTAGGAGACGTGGATTGCATAGGCGTACCGGAAAACAGTCCCGCGATTATAGCTGCCCGGTAAGACCGGTCCTGACGCGGGGGGCGGCGGCCGGAAACCGGCGGATCGCGGTGCCGCCAGCATAGTGTCCGCGAGGTCACCCCGTGCCACAACTGGCCGTCCGGCCGACTGTCGGGCACACGCGCCGCTTTGCAGAATCAGGCCTCGGAAACGCGGCGTGGGCCGCAATGATCGCGGGAGGCTGGGATGACAGGACGATGGGCGGCGCGGTTCGCGCCGGGCAGGCACCGTTCGACGGGCATCGACGTCGGGGCGGACGAGGTGAGGGTGGCCGTGTTGAGCCGGCGCGGGCGGGCCGTGGATGTGCGGGTCGAAGGGCTCGAGCGGGAGCCGGTCGGATTGCAGGACGGGCCGGAGGAGGCGCGCTGGGCCGCGGTCGCACGCGCGTTGGCGGCGGCCGTGTCGCGATTGTCGGCGGCGGGCGTGCGCTGCGACACGCGCGGCGTGATGGCGCTGCGCGACGACGAAATGCGGACTGCGACGCTCGACCTGGCCGGGCGCGACGACATCGCGGACGCCGCCCGGCAGGCCGCTGAACGGATCTCGGGGCTGGCGCCCGACAGCCTCGCGTTCGACTGGCGGCAGGACGACGGCGCGCGCCCGGGCGAGATTGAGGTCGCCGTGGCGCCGCAGGCATTGCTCGAACGGCGGATCGACGTGGCCGCGCAGGCCGGCGTCGACCTGACGGCCGTCGACGGCGAGTCGGCCGCCGCGCTGCGCGCGTTGCGCTATGCCGCGCAGTTCGAACCCGACGCCCACGGCCCGTACGCCGCATTCTGGTTCTGCGACACGGGCGTGCGCGGCTGGCGGGTCGACGGTGCGATCGCCGCGCCGGTGCTCGCGGTGTCCGGCGACGTGCAGGCGGCGTTCCCCGACGCATTGCGCCAGTGCGTGTTCGCGCCGGTGCGCTGCGTGCTCGTGGCCGGCGACGCGCGCAGCATCGCCCGCTGCGGTACGTCGGCCGCCGATATCGGCGATGCGCTGGGCGTGGCCGCGGTGCCGTTCGACTGCACCGGATGGGACGGGCTGCCGGGCGCGCCCGCCGGAACGCAGGGCGGTCCGGCGTTTGCCCTCGCGATCGGGCTGGCGCTGCGCGGGGTGTGGGAATGATGGCCGATATAGGGGGCGGGCGAACTGCCGCCGGCTATGCCGTGCTCGGCGGCTTCAATCTGCTGCCGTACCGTGAGCGGCTGGCGCAGGCGTTGCGGCGGCGCCGTGCCGCGCAGTGCGGGGCGGCGATCGTGCTCGGCGTGCTCGGGGCCTGCGTTTGGACGGGCGCGGCGACGGCGTGGCGATGGCGCGTGGATGCCGAGCGTACGCGTGTGGAGGCGCGGCTGCGGCAATTGCAGCCACGGATCGAGGCCGCGCGGCGCGCCGCCGGCGTGGCCGCCGACCTCGCGCGACGCGATGCACGGGCGGTCGTGCTTGCCGCGCCTTACCGGCGTGTCGCCGGGCTGCTCGCGACGCTGGCGCAGGTGCGCGGCGACACCGTCCGGCTCGACGCATTGCGCACGACTGCGTCCGGCGCCGTGCTCGACGCGCGCACGACGAGTTACCGGGCGGCCGCGCGGTGGCTCGCACGGATTGCGGCCGAGCAGCATGACTGGCGATTCGATGTCGGTGCGCTGACGCCGGCTTCGGCCACGCCGGTCACGGGTTCGGCCGTGCCGTTCCGGTTTTCCGTGCAGGTGCGTTGGCACGACGCGTCGCCGCGGCAGAAGGCAGCGGGAGGCGACGCATGACGGCGATCACGCATCGGTCCATGCCGGCCGGTGCCGGGCGGCGCGGCCGCGTGGCGCGGATGTCGCCGGCCGCGGCGCATGCCGTCGGCTGCGTGGCGGCGTTCGCGTGCGTGACGATGGGCAGCATTCATCTGATGGATGCTGTCGACGCGAGCGGACTCGCACGCAGTCGCGCGTTGCTGGCAACGGCACAAGTGCGTGCCGCCGACGCCCAGCGGCTGCTCGCGACCGCGCCACGGCGCGACCCGGACCCGGCTGCCGGGCACGCCTCCAGCGTGCGGCGTGCATCGGGGTGGCCCGCACTGATGCTCGAGCTGGCGGACCTGGCCGGCGCGAGCGGACTGCGGATCGTGTCGATCGAGCCGCGGCGCACTGACGAAGCGGCGCCGGATGGCCGGCGCACGGTGCGGATCGTCGCGGACGGCGGCTTTCCGGCGCTGCTGCAGCTGATGGGCGGGCTGGCGAGTTTTCCCGCGCTGGTGGTGCCGTCGAGGCTGCATATCGAGCGGAAACCGCCCGCGTTGCGGGTGGACATGACGATCGACGTGTTTCCGGCGCTGTCGGGGGCTCGTGTTCCCGATGGCACGGTGCGGCTGCTTGCCGGCGTGCCGAGCGACGATCCATTCGGCGGCGATGGCTTGCCCACGCGGGCCGACGATGCGACGCCGCGCCTGGCCGGCACGATTCGCGACGTACGCGCCGGGCTCGCGCTGTTCGACGCGGGCGATGGCGCATTCGCGACCGTTGCGCCGGGCGAAGCGTTCGGGACGTCACGCGTGGTGAGCGTCGATGCCGGTGCGGTGACGCTTGCGACAGCCGATGGCGCGCGCCGGTTCGTCATGGATGACGGAGGTCGCCCATGACGAAGTACGGATGGCGGGCGATCGCATTCTGGGTCGGATCGGGCGTGGCCGCGGCACACGCGGCGCTGCCGCCGTTGCCCTTGTTGCCGCCTTTGCCGCCGGCCGGCTGGCCGATCGCATCGATGCAGGCGCATGCCCAGGACACACCGCTGCCGCAGGGCGCGCTCAACAGTGCGGACGGCGCGGACGGTGCAGCGCCCGCGCATGACGGCCCGCCGCCGTTCGATCAGGCCGTGCGCGCGGCGCTTCAAGCGGACACAACCGCACCGGTGCCCCAGCTGGAAGGGCCGCCGATTCCATTGCCGCCGCCGACGCGCATGAGCGACGCCGCGGCGCGGCACCCCGGCGATGCGGATGACGCGCGGCGGATCTCGCTGAATCTGCAAGGCGCCGGGCTCGCTGCCGCGTTCGACGCGCTCGCGCGATTCACCGGGCTGAACATCATCGTCGGCGAGCAGGTGCGCGGCACCGTGACGTTACGTCTGAGCAATGTCCGCTGGCGCGATGCGTTCGACACGTTGCTCGACACGCACGGGCTGGCGATGTCCCGGCGCGGCAACGTGATCTGGGTCACGCCGGCGGCCGAACTCGCGGCGCGCGAGCGCGAGCGCTTCGAAACGCACGCACGCGCGGCCGAGCTGGAGCCGCTCGCGAGCCGGACCTTCGCGCTGCATTACCCGCGCGCGCAGGACGTGCAGCGGCTGCTGGCCGGAGCGACCGGCCAGCGCCTGCTGTCGAAACGCGGCGCCGCGGCGGCCGATCCGCGCACGAACCTGTTGTTCGTCACCGATCTGGCGCCGCGCATCGCGCAGATCGCGGGCTTGATCGACGCGATCGACCGGCCATCGCGGCAGGTCCGGATCGAGGCGCGCATCGTCGAAGGCGAGCAGGGCTTCTCGCGCAACCTCGGCGCACGCGTCGCGCTGCGCGCGCAGGGACGGGCGCCCGCGGCCGACGGCGCGGCATTCGCGACGGACACGCGCAACGCGCTCGACCTGGCCGCACGACCGCTCGGCGGCTTCGAGGCGGCGACGGCCGGCTTCACGTTGTTCGCCGCGCCGCTCAGCCGGGTGCTCGACGTCGAATTGAGCGCGCTCGAGGCGCAAGGGCGGGGCCAGATCGTTTCCAGCCCGCGCGTGGTGACGGCCGACCGCGTGAAGGCGATCGTCGAACAGGGCTCGGAGCTGCCGTACCAGGCCAAGGTCGGCAACGGCGTGAGCGGCGTGCAGTTCCGCCGCGCGACGCTGAAGCTCGAGGTCGAGCCGCAGATCACGCCCGACGGGCGCGTCGTGCTGGACCTGGACGTGACGAAGGACAGCATCGGCGAGCCGACGGCGGCCGGCCCGGCGATTCATACGAAGCACGTCCAGACACGCGTCGAGGTCGAGGACGGCGGAACGGTCGCAATCGGCGGGATTTACGAGCAGTTGAACCGGGACGATGTGACGCGGGTGCCGCTCTTGGGCAAAATACCGGTATTGGGCGCGCTTTTCCGGCACCGCGCGCGGCGCGACCAGCGCAGCGAACTGGTCGTCTTCATCACGCCGACGGTCGTCGTCGCGCGTTGCGAGACGGCCGGCGCGGGCGACGCCGATGCGGGAAAAACGGGGCCGGAAGCCGGTGGCGCAGGCTCGACAAGGCAGCCGCTTTGCCAGTAAGCTGCGGCACACACCAGCAAGATTCAAGCAGAGGAAGCCGTTGCAAGCGCGGGACCCACACGCAAACGTATTTTTCGTCGGCCTTATGGGAGCGGGTAAGACCACCGTGGGCCGTGCGGTCGCGCGCCGGCTCGACAGGACGTTCTTCGACTCCGACCACGAAATCGAGGCCCGCACGGGTGCGCGCATTCCGGTGATCTTCGAGATGGAGGGCGAGGCCGGGTTTCGCGACCGCGAATCGCAGGTGATCGCCGATCTCACGCAGCGCGAGAACATCGTGCTCGCGACGGGCGGCGGCGCGGTGCTGCGGCCCGAGAATCGCGATTGCCTGAAAGGCAGCGGCATCGTCATCTATCTGCGCGCCAATCCGCACGATCTGTGGCTGCGCACACGCAAGGACAAGAACCGCCCGCTGTTGCAGACCGGCGATCCGAAGGCGCGTCTCGAAGCGCTCTACGAAGTGCGCGACCCGCTGTACCGCGAATGCGCGGACTTCATCATCGAGACCGGCCGCCCGTCGGTCAACGGCCTCGTCAACATGGTGCTGATGCAACTCGAACTGGCAGGCGTCATCGCCAAGCCGCTACAAGCATGATTACTGTCAACGTCGATCTGGGCGACCGCGCCTACCCGATTCACATTGGTGCCGGCCTGATCGGCCGCACCGAGCTGTTCGCTCCTCACATCACCGGTTCGTCGGTCACGATCGTCACGAACACGACGGTCGATCCGCTCTACGGCGACGTGCTGCGCGCGGCGCTTGCGCCGCTCGGCAAGCGCGTGTCGACGGTCGTGCTGCCGGACGGCGAGGCCTACAAGAACTGGGAAACGCTGAACCTGATCTTCGACGGCCTGCTGACCGAGCGCGCCGACCGCAAGACGACGCTCGTCGCACTGGGCGGCGGCGTGATCGGCGACATGACCGGCTTCGCCGCCGCGTGCTACATGCGCGGCGTGCCGTTCATCCAGGTGCCGACGACGCTGCTGTCGCAGGTCGATTCGTCGGTCGGCGGCAAGACGGGCATCAACCACCCGCTCGGCAAGAACATGATCGGCGCGTTCTACCAGCCGCAGGCCGTGATCGCCGATATCGGCGCGCTGACCACGCTGCCCGATCGCGAACTGGCGGCCGGTGTCGCCGAAGTCATCAAGACGGGCGCGATCGCCGATGCGGAGTTCTTCGACTGGATCGAGGCGAACGTCGAGGCGCTGAACCGCCGCGAGCCGGCCGCGCTCGCGCATGCGGTGAAGCGCTCGTGCGAGATCAAGGCGAGCGTGGTCGCAGCCGACGAGCGCGAAGGCGGGCTGCGCGCGATCCTGAATTTCGGCCATACGTTCGGCCATGCGATCGAGGCCGGGCTCGGCTATGGCGAGTGGCTGCACGGCGAAGCGGTCGGCTGCGGGATGGTGATGGCGGGCGACCTGTCGGTGCGGCTCGGCCTGCTCGACGAAGCGTCGCGGCAGCGGCTGGACGCGGTGATTGCCGCCGCACATTTGCCGGTGCGCGGGCCGGCACTCGGCGATGCGCGCTACATGGACCTGATGCGCGTCGACAAGAAGGCCGAAGCCGGTGCGATCAAGTTCATCCTGCTGAAGCGATTCGGCGATACGCTGATCACCCAGGCGCCCGACGAAGCCGTGTTCGCTACCCTGGCGCAGACGACCCGGTAACGGCCCCGGATGCCCCGGCGCCCCTGACATGGAGGAGACGTGAGCGAGACATCCAGCAGCAAACCGACCCGAGCCGGCCGCGCATCCGTCGCGACGCTGGCCGAGCCGCCGACGCTGGCGGCGCTGGAAGCCCATCTCGCTCCGTATGCCGCCCACGCGTCGCAGTCGCGCGGCCGCCGCCATCAGGAAACGCCGCCGGCGGCGCGCACCGAATTCCAGCGCGACCGCGACCGCATCGTTCATTCGACCGCGTTCCGCCGGCTCGAATACAAGACGCAGGTCTTCGTCAATCACGAAGGCGACCTGTTTCGCACCCGCCTCACACACAGCCTCGAAGTCGCGCAGATCGCGCGTTCGGTCGCGCGCAACCTGCGGCTCAACGAGGATCTCGTCGAAGCGATCTCGCTCGCGCACGATCTCGGTCATACGCCGTTCGGCCATGCCGGGCAGGACGCGCTGAATGCGTGCATGCGCGAGCACGGCGGCTTCGAGCACAACCTGCAGAGCCTGGCGGTGGTCGACGAGCTCGAGGAGCACTACGGCGCGTTCAACGGCCTGAACCTGTGCTTCGAGACGCGCGAAGGCATCCTCAAGCACTGCTCGCGCGAGAACGCGCGCAAGCTCGGCGCGCTCGGTGAGCGTTTCCTGCAAGGCCGCCAGCCGTCGCTGGAAGCGCAGCTCGCGAACATTGCGGACGAAATTGCGTACAACAACCATGACGTCGACGACGGCCTGCGCTCTGGCCTGATCACGATCGAGCAGCTCGCCGAGGTCGAGCTGTGGCAGCGCCACTACGACGCGGCGCTCGCCGAATTCCCGCATCTCGAAGGCCGCCGCCTCGTGCACGAGACGGTGCGCCGCATCATCAACACGCTGATCGTCGACCTGATCGACGAGACCACGCGCAATCTCATGCGCGTCGCGCCCGCGTCGCTCGACGACGTGCGCGCCGCGCCGCCGCTCGTCGCGCACAGCGAGCCGATCGCCGCGCAGGCGGCCGCCCTCAAGCGTTTCCTGTTCAAGAACCTGTATCGCCACTACAAGGTGATGCGCATGGCGAACAAGGCGCAGCGCGTCGTCACAGGGCTGTTCGACGCGTTCATCGACGATCCGCGCCTGCTGCCGCCGCCGTACCAGTCGGACGATGCAGCGCAGCAGCCGCGCCTCGTCGCGCACTACATCGCCGGCATGACCGACCGCTTCGCGCTGAAGGAATACCAGCGCCTGTTCGTCATCAACGACAACTGACTGTCACAAACGATCACTAGACTTCGCCGGTTCAGTGGCGACGGGAATGTTGCACACGCTGTTGGTAACGTTTTCACAGGAGAGAGATCGATGAAGAAGAAACCCGCGGGGACAGTGATTCGCTCGATCGCGCTGGGCGGCGCGCTCATGTTCGGTGTGCAGCATGCGGCGTTCGCCGTGACGGAGATCCAGTTCTGGCATGCGATGGAGTCGGCGCTCGGTGAGCGCGTCAACGAGCTCGCCACGCAGTTCAACGCATCGCAGAGCGACTACAAGATCGTGCCGGTCTTCAAGGGCACGTACGACCAGGCACTCGCGGCGGGCATCGCCGCCTATCGCAGCGGCAACGCGCCGGCGATCCTCCAGGTCTATGAAGTCGGCACCGCGACGATGATGCAGGCGAAGAAGGCCGTCGTGCCGGTCCACGACGTGTTCAAGCAGGCCGGCGTGCCGCTCGACGAAAAGGCGTTCGTACCGACCATCGCGAGCTACTACAGCGATGCGAAGACGGGCCATCTCGTGTCGATGCCGTTCAACAGCTCGACGCCGGTGCTGTACTACAACAAGGACGCGTTCAAGAAGGCCGGGCTCGACCCGAACCAGTCGCCGAAGACGTGGGCCGACGTGCAGGCCGCCGCCGAAAAGCTGCGCAAATCCGGGATGACATGCGGCTTCACGACCGGCTGGCAGGGCTGGATCCAGCTCGAGAACTACAGCGCGTGGCATGCGCTGCCGTTCGCGAGCCGCAACAACGGCTTCGACGGCGCCGACGCGGCGCTCGAATTCAACAAGCCGCAGCAGGTCGCGCACATCGCGTTCCTGCAACAGATGCAGAAGGACGGCACGTTCACGTACGCGGGCCGCAAGGACGAGGCATCGGCGAAGTTCTACAGCGGCGACTGCGGGATCCTGACGACGTCGTCGGGCGCGCTCGCGAACGTGCAGAAGTTCGCGAAGTTCAGCTATGGCACCGGCATGATGCCGTACGACGCGAACGTGAAGGGCGCGCCGCAGAACGCGATCATCGGCGGCGCGAGCCTGTGGGTGCTGGCCGGCAAGGATCCGGCGACCTACAAGGGCGTCGCGAAATTCCTCGCGTTCCTGGCCTCGCCGCCGATCGCCGCGAAGTGGCACCAGGAAACCGGCTACCTGCCGGTCACGACGGCTGCGTACGACCTCACGCGCCAGCAGGGCTTCTATGCGAAGAACCCGAGCGCGGAAACCGCGATCAAGCAGATGATGAACAAGCCGCCGCTGCCGTATACGAAGGGGCTGCGCCTCGGCAACATGCCGCAGATCCGCACGGTCGTCGACGAAGAGCTGGAGCAGGTCTGGGCGGAGAAGAAGTCGCCGAAGGAGGCGCTCGATGCGGCGGCGTCGCGCGGCGACGAGCTGCTGCGCCGCTTCGAGAAGTCGGGCGGCTGAGCCCGCATCGCGTTCGTGCCGCCGGCCGTCGCATCGCGCATGCGCGCGTGCGGGCCGGCGGCACGGTTCCCTTTCCGTTTCGCCTCCGGACACCCGCGATGCAATCCCGTTCCCGTTTCGGCGCGAGCCTGGTGCCGTACCTGCTGATCGCGCCGCAGCTCGCGATCACCGCCGTGTTCTTCCTGTGGCCGGCCGGCGTCGCGCTGTGGCAGTCGACGCAGATGCAGGACGCGTTCGGCACGTCGAGTGAATTCGTCGGTTTCGCGAACTTCACGCACCTGTTCGCCGACCCGCTGTACCTCGACTCGTTCCGCACGACGCTGGTGTTCAGCTCGCTCGTCACGGTCGGCGGGCTCGTCGTGTCGCTGCTGCTCGCCGCCTGCGCCGACCGCGTGATCCGCGGCGCGCGCGTATACCGCACGCTGCTGATCTGGCCGTATGCGGTCGCGCCGACGATCGCGGCCGTGCTGTGGGCGTTCCTGTTCAACCCGAGCATCGGCCTCGTCACCTATGCGCTCGCGAAGGGCGGCATCGTGTGGAATCACGCGCTGAACGGCGGCCAGGCGATGTTCCTCGTCGTGCTAGCGTCGGTATGGAAGCAGGTGAGCTACAACTTCCTGTTCTTCTACGCAGGGCTGCAGGCGATTCCGCGCTCGCTGATCGAGGCGGCGGCGATCGACGGTGCCGGGCCGGTGCGGCGTTTCTTCCACATCGTGCTGCCGCTGCTGTCGCCGACGAGCTTCTTCCTGCTGGTCGTGAACCTCGTCTACGCGTTCTTCGACACCTTCCCGGTGATCGACGCGGCCACCGCGGGCGGCCCCGCGCAGAGCACGAAGACGCTGATCTACAAGATCTTCACCGAAGGCTTCCAGGGGCTCGACATCGGCAGCTCGGGCGCGCAATCGGTCGTGCTGATGATCATCGTCGTCGGCCTGACGGTGATCCAGTTCCGCTTCGTCGAACGCAGGGTGCAATACGCATGATCGAAAATCGCAAGGGCTTCGACCTGTTCTGCCACGCGGTGCTGATCGCGGGCGTCGTGCTGATCGTGTTCCCGGTGTACGTCGCGTTCTGCGCGGCGACCATGAACGCGCAGGAAGTGTTCACGATCCCGCTGTCGCTGGTGCCGAGCACGCACCTGCTGGAGAACGTCGCCTATATCTGGGGGCACGGCAGCGGCGGCACGACGGCGCCGTTCGGCCGGCTGCTCGTCAACAGCTTCGTGATGGCGCTCGGAATCGCGGTCGGCAAGATCGCGGTGTCGATCCTGTCCGCGTACGCGATCGTCTACTTCCGCTTCCCGTTCCGCAACACGGCGTTCTGGCTGATTTTCATCACGCTGATGCTGCCGGTCGAGGTGCGGATCTTCCCGACCGTGCAGGTCGTGTCGACGCTCCACATGACGAACACCTACGCGGGGCTCTCGCTGCCGCTGATCGCATCGGCGACCGCGACGTTCCTGTTCCGCCAGTTCTTCATGACGCTGCCCGACGAGCTGATGGATGCCGCGCGCATCGACGGCGCTGGGCCGCTGCGCTTCTTCCGGGACGTCGTGCTGCCGCTGTCGAAGACGAGCATCGCGGCGCTGTTCGTGATCACGTTCATCTACGGCTGGAACCAGTATCTGTGGCCGATCCTGATCACGACGGAGGCGTCGCTGTCGACGGCGGTGGTGGGCATCAAGACGATGATCGCGAGCGGCGACGCCGCGACCGAATGGCAATACGTAATGGCGGCGACGCTGCTGGCGATGATTCCGCCGCTCGTCGTCGTGCTGGCGATGCAGCGCTGGTTCGTGCGCGGCCTCGTCGATTCCGAGAAATAACCACGGACGGCAACCGGGAGAAGGACCAAGTATGGCTGCGCTGAGCTTGAAGGGCGTCAGGAAATCCTACGACGGCAAGCAGCACGTGCTGCATGGCATCGACGTGGAGATCGCCGACGGCGAATTCATCGTGCTGGTCGGCCCGTCGGGCTGCGGCAAGTCGACGCTGCTGCGGATGATCGCGGGGCTCGAGTCCGTGACGGACGGCGAGATCGCGATCGGCGAGCGCGTCGTCAACGCGCTGGAGCCGAAGGATCGCGACATCGCGATGGTGTTCCAGAACTACGCGCTGTATCCGCACATGACGGTCGCGCAGAACATGGGCTACGGGCTGAAGATCCGCGGCATCGAGCGCGCGACGATCGACGCGCGGGTGGCTGCCGCCGCGAAGATCCTCGAGCTCGAGCCGCTGCTCGCGCGGCGGCCGCGCGAACTGTCGGGCGGCCAGCGGCAGCGCGTCGCGATGGGGCGCGCGATCGTGCGCGAGCCGTCGGTGTTCCTGTTCGACGAGCCGCTGTCGAACCTCGACGCGAAGCTGCGCGTGCAGATGCGGCTGGAGATCCAGCGGCTGCATGCGCGACTCGCGACCACGAGCGTGTACGTGACGCACGACCAGATCGAGGCGATGACGCTCGCGCAGCGCGTGATCGTGATGAACCGCGGCTATGCGGAGCAGATCGGCGCGCCGGTCGACGTGTACGAGAAGCCGGCGACGGTGTTCGTCGCGGGCTTCATCGGCTCGCCGGCGATGAACCTGATGCACGGCCGGCTGTCGGAGGATGGCGCGACGTTTACGGTCGCGGGCGGCGGCCCGGCGCTGCCGGTCGCCGGCGCGCCCGGCATCGGCACCGCGATCGCCACCGGGCGCGACTGGGTGCTCGGCGTGCGGCCGGAGCACATGACGCCGCAGCCGGGCGTCGCGCAGGCGACGCTGCCGGTCGACTCTTGCGAGCTGCTCGGCGCGGACAACCTCGCGCACGGCCGCTGGGGCAATCACGACGTCGCGGTGCGGCTGCCGCACGCGGATCGTCCCGCGCGCGGCACGGCGCTGGGTGCCGCGCTGCCCGCGCACCGGCTGCATTTCTTCGATCCCGAGACCGGCAAGCGGGCCGGCTGAACCTGACGAACCCGTTGCGAGGCTCATGATGACTTCCCGTACCGACTGGCCCTATCCGCGCGTCGTCGCCCATCGCGGCGGCGGCACGCTCGCACCGGAGAACACGCTCGCCGCGTTCGACGAGGGCGCGCGGCGCGGTCACCGGATGGTCGAGTTCGACGCGAAGCTGTCCGCCGACGACGTGACGTTCCTCCTGCACGACGACACGGTCGACCGCACGTCGAACGGCCGCGGCCCGGCGGCGGGCATGCGTTATGCGGCGCTGGCCGCGCTCGACGCCGGTGCCTGGTTCGACGCGCGTTTCGCGGGCGAGCGGATGCCGACGCTCGAGGCGGCGGCGGCGCGCTGCGTCGCGCACGGGCTGGCGGCGAACGTCGAGATCAAACCGTGCCCGGGCCGCGAGCGCGACACGGGGCAGCGGGTCGCAGCGGATGCGGCCGCGTACTGGCATGGCGCGGTGGTGCCGCCGCTCTTGTCGTCGTTCTCGTTCGAGGCGCTGCAACAGGCGCGTGCGAGCGCACCAGCGCTGCCGCGCGGGATGCTGTACGAGGCGGTACCGGATGACTGGCACGCACAGGTCGTCGGCGCGCTCGGCTGCGCATCGTTGCATGCAAACCACAAGGAGCTCGACGAACCGCTTGTGCGCGCGATCAAGGCGGCCGGGCTGCGGATCCTGGTGTACACGGTCAACGACCTCGCCCGGGCGCGCGAACTCGCACGCTGGGGCGTCGATGCGGTCTGCACGGACCGGATCGACCTGATCGCTCCCGATGCGCTGGACGACATCGCGTAGCGACCGGTCCGGCGCGATGCTGGGCGCGGGAAAACCCTGAGACAAAAAAACGACGCCCCGGCGGGTTTCCGCCGGGGCGTTTTCCATCGCGGAGACGTTACGTCACGAAAAATCGGCTACAAATTGCAGCAGGATTAACCATTCCCCAAATATTCGACTACGCTTAGAAGCGGTAGCCGATGTTCAGGTACGTGACGATCGGATTGAGCGAGATCTTCGCTTTCGACGTTTCGGTCAGGGTGCCGACCGGCGTCCGGCGGGCCGTCGTGAAGGTCGCGGTCACGCTGATCGGGATGTACGAGATCGACAGGCCGCCGAACCAGTGTTTCGTGAAGTTGTACGTGAAGCCGGCGTTGAACACGGGCGCCCACTGGTTGCTGGTCGTCGCGCTGGTCGGGCCGCCGAGCACGCCGTTCTCGAAGCTGCTGTTCGTGATCTTTGCGCCGGTGAACCAGGTATATGTCGCGCCGACGCCGACATACGGACGGAACTTCGCGTTGGCGTCGTTGAAGTGGTAGCGCAGCAATACGGCGGGGCTCCACTGGTACGCACGGCCGAGTACGCCGAAGTTTTCGAACCGACCCTTGCCGGTAATGTCGAACTTCGGCGGTATCCCCATCACGAGCTCGGTGGAGATATGGTCGGTGACGAAGTAGCCCGCTGCGAGCCCGAGCGTATCGGCGTCGTTGATGCCGGCGCCGGTGTTGGGAATCGATTGGTTGATGGGCGTGCCGCCGACGCCGTACACGAACAGCGGGTCGCTGCTGTCCTGCGGCGAAAAGTGCAGCCAGCCGGTGCTGACGTAGAAATCACCTGCGGATTGTGCGTGTGCCGTACCGCCCGCAAATGCGAGCGCTACGGCCCCCGTAATGGCCAGTTTTCGTTTCATTGTGTCTCCTCCGATCAAAGGCGTGCTCATTATGACGACTGCGTTTAAAACCAAACAAGCTCGCAAGTTAGAGCTTTTTCCCTAGGATTCGCACGACCGTACGCTTCCGCGCCCCGCCAGGACAGGCATTCTACGCAGGTGCGCATTTTCGGACCTTCGGGTATTTCCTAACGCGTTCAAACGGACATTCAGCATGGCACGGTTAGCACGACTCTACGTTCCCGACCAGCCGCAGCACGTGATACTGCGCGGCCTGGATCAGCAACCCGCGTTTGTCGACGACCAGGACTACGAACTCTTCATCGATTGTCTGAAGGCCGCGGCACGCGATCACCATCTTTCGGTGCACGCCTATGTGCTGCTGCCGCGTCAGGTGCAGCTCCTCGTGACGCCGAGCGACGAGGCGAGCCTGCCGAAGGCGATGCAGGCGGTCGGCCGCCGCTACGTCGCGCATTTCAACCGGCGTTATTCGCGGCGCGGCACCCTGTGGGAAGGCCGCTATCGCGCGACCGTGATCGAAGGCGAGCGCTATTTCCTGCTCGCGAGCCGCGTGGTCGAGATGAGCCCGGTGCGCGCGCAGCTGGTCGCGACGGCCGACGCCTACCGCTGGTCGAGCTTCCGGCACCACGTCGGGCTCACCGTCGACAGCCTGATCACCGACCATCCGCTCTACTGGGCGCTCGGCAACACGCCGTTCGACCGGCAGCGCGCGTACAAGGAGCTGTGCGAACAGCCGCTCGACGAGCGGCAGGCCGATCAGCTCCAGCAGGCGACGCTGAAGGGCTGGGTGCTCGGCGGCGAGAACTACCGCGAGTGGGCGGCGCGCACGGCGAACCGCCGCGTGTCGCCGCTGCCGCGCGGACGCCCCAGAAAGGTGCGTGAAAACACGCCGCCGATCCAGCAGTAACGCGGGAAAGGCGGATCACGAGGCGGCGCCGCGGGCGTCGCTTCTTTTTGCACCAAAATGATACGTCCCCAATAAAACGGCACCAGATCAGAGCATTGGTTTAAATGGGGTTCGATCAAGCGGTTTTTGTTGCTATTCCTTTGATTCGTCGCGTATATTCCGAATTCCGGTGGCCTGGGTGAAGCTCGCCCAACCACTGTCGGCCGTGCCGTCTCCCGTCGGGAGCGGGATCGACGGCAACAAAAAAATGGTTCAACGGCCCTCGAGGCCCCTTTACGACGGTGTCCCCATGAACGACCACCAGCAGCCGCTCGCCGCGGTGCCCGCCGCACAAGGTCTGTACGACCCGCAAAACGAACACGACGCCTGCGGCGTCGGCTTCGTCGCTCACATCAAGGGCAAGAAGAGCCACGAGATCATTCAGCAGGGTCTGAAGATCCTCGAGAACCTCGATCACCGCGGCGCGGTCGGTGCCGATCCGCTGATGGGCGACGGCGCCGGCATCCTGATCCAGATTCCGGACGCGTTCTATCGCGAGGAAATGTCGAAGCAGGGCGTGACGTTGCCGCCGGCTGGCGAATATGGGGTCGGCATGATCTTCCTGCCGAAGGAAAACGCATCGCGTCTCGCGTGCGAGCAGGAGCTCGAGCGGACGGTGCGGGCAGAAGGGCAGGTCGTGCTCGGCTGGCGCGACGTGCCGGTCGACCATGCGATGCCGATCTCGCCGACGGTCAAGGCGAGCGAGCCGCTGATCCGCCAGATCTTCATCGGCCGCGGCAAGGACATCATGGTGACGGACGCGCTCGAGCGGAAGCTGTACGTGATCCGCAAGACCGCGAGCCACCGCATCCAGGCGCTGAAGCTCAAGCACGGCAAGGAATACTTCGTGCCGTCGATGTCGGCGCGCACGATCGTCTACAAGGGACTGCTGCTGGCGGGCCAGGTCGGCGTGTACTACCGCGACCTGCAGGACGCGCGCGTCGTGTCGGCGCTCGCGCTCGTGCACCAGCGCTTCTCGACCAACACGTTCCCCGCCTGGGAACTGGCGCACCCGTACCGGATGATCGCGCACAACGGCGAGATCAACACCGTGAAGGGCAACGTGAACTGGCTGAACGCGCGTACCGGCGCGATCGCGTCGCACGTGCTCGGCGACGACCTGCCGAAGCTGTGGCCGCTGATCTACCCGGGCCAGTCGGACACCGCATCGTTCGACAACTGTCTCGAACTGCTGGTGATGGCCGGTTACCCGCTCGTGCACGCGGTGATGATGATGATCCCGGAAGCGTGGGAACAGCACACGCTGATGGACGAGAACCGCCGCGCGTTCTACGAATACCACGCCGCGATGATGGAGCCGTGGGACGGCCCCGCCGCGATCGCGTTTACCGACGGCCGCCAGATCGGCGCGACGCTCGACCGTAACGGCCTGCGCCCGGCGCGCTACATCGTGACCGACGACGACCTCGTCATCATGGCGTCGGAAGCCGGCACGCTGCAGATCCCCGAATCGAAGATCGTCAAGAAGTGGCGCCTGCAGCCGGGCAAGATGTTCCTGATCGACATGGAACACGGCCGCATCATCGACGACAAGGAACTCAAGGACAACCTCGCGAACGCGAAGCCGTACAAGAGCTGGATCGACGCCGTGCGCATCAAGCTCGACGAAATCGAGCCGAAGGCCGAGGACGTCGCGGCCGGCCGTACGCAGGGTGCCGCGCTGCTCGACCGCCAGCAGGCGTTCGGCTATACGCAGGAAGACCTGAAGTTCCTGATGGCGCCGATGGCGCAGCAGGGCGAAGAGGCCGTCGGTTCGATGGGCAACGACTCGCCGCTCGCGGTGATGTCGAACAAGAACAAGACGCTCTATCACTACTTCAAGCAGCTGTTCGCGCAGGTCACGAACCCGCCGATCGACCCGATCCGCGAGAACATGGTGATGTCGCTCGTGTCGTTCATCGGCCCGAAGCCGAACCTGCTCGACACGAACAACATCAACCCGCCGATGCGTCTCGAAGTGTCGCAGCCGGTGCTCGACTTCAAGGACATCGCGAAGATCCGCGCGATCGACCAGTACACGGGCGGCAAGTTCAGCGCGTACGAACTGAACATCTGCTACCCGGTCGCATGGGGCAAGGAAGGCATCGAGGCACGCCTCGCGTCGCTGTGCGCGGAAGCCGTCGACGCGGTCAAGTCGGGCTACAACATGCTGATCGTGTCGGACCGCAAGACGGACGCCGAGCACGTCGCGATTCCGGCGCTGCTCGCCACGTCGGCGATCCACTCGCACCTCGTCCAGCAAGGGCTGCGCACGAGCACGGGCCTCGTCGTCGAGACGGGCTCCGCACGTGAGACGCACCACTTCGCGCTGCTCGCGGGCTACGGCGCGGAAGCCGTGCACCCGTACCTCGCGATGGAAACGCTCGCGAAGATGGCCGAAGGCCTGTCGGGCGACCTGTCGCCGGAGAAGGCCGTCTACAACTTCACGAAGGCGGTCGGCAAGGGCCTGCAGAAGGTGATGTCGAAGATGGGCATCTCGACGTACATGTCGTACACGGGCGCGCAGATCTTCGAAGCGCTCGGCCTGTCGAGCGACCTCGTCGAGAAGTACTTCAAGGGCACGGCGTCGAAGGTCGGCGGCATCGGCCTGTTCGAAGTCGCGGAAGAAGCGATCCGCCTGCACCGCGATGCGTTCGGCGACAGCCCGGTCCTGCGCGACATGCTCGACGCGGGCGGCGAGTACGCATATCGTGTGCGCGGCGAAGACCACATGTGGACGCCGGACTCGATCGCGAAGCTCCAGCATGCGACGCGCAGCAACTCGTACCAGACGTACAAGGAATACGCGCACCTGATCAACGACCAGACCAAGCGTCACATGACGTTCCGCGGCCTGTTCGAGTTCAAGGTCGAGCCGACCAAGGCGATCCCGATCGAGAACGTCGAATCGGCGAAGGACATCGTCAAGCGCTTTGCGACGGGCGCGATGTCGCTCGGTTCGATCAGTACCGAAGCGCACGCGACGCTCGCGATCGCGATGAACCGGATCGGCGGCAAGTCGAACACCGGCGAAGGCGGCGAGGACGAGAAGCGTTATCGCAACGAACTGCGCGGCATTCCGATCAAGTCGGGCGAGACGCTGAAGTCGGTGATCGGCGACGAGATCGTCAGCGACATTCCGTTGAAGGACGGCGATTCGCTGCGCTCGAAGATCAAGCAGGTCGCGTCGGGCCGCTTCGGCGTCACCGCCGAGTACCTGGCGTCGGCCGACCAGATCCAGATCAAGATGGCGCAGGGCGCGAAGCCGGGCGAAGGCGGCCAGCTGCCGGGCCACAAGGTGTCCGAATACATCGGCAAGCTGCGTTACTCGGTGCCGGGCGTCGGCCTGATTTCGCCGCCGCCGCACCACGACATCTACTCGATCGAGGATCTGGCGCAGCTGATCCACGACCTGAAGAACGTGAACCCGAGCTCGAGCATCTCGGTGAAGCTGGTATCGGAAGTCGGTGTCGGCACGGTTGCGGCCGGTGTCGCGAAGGCGAAGGCCGACCACGTCGTGATCGCCGGTCATGACGGCGGCACGGGCGCGTCGCCGCTGTCGTCGGTCAAGCATGCGGGCACGCCGTGGGAACTCGGCCTCGCCGAAACGCAGCAGACGCTGGTGCTGAACCGCCTGCGCGGCCGCATCCGCGTGCAGGCCGACGGCCAGATGAAGACGGGTCGCGACGTCGTGATCGGCGCGCTGCTCGGCGCGGACGAATTCGGCTTCGCGACGGCACCGCTCGTCGTCGAAGGCTGCATCATGATGCGCAAGTGTCACCTGAACACGTGCCCGGTCGGCGTCGCGACGCAGGATCCGGTGCTGCGTGCGAAGTTCAAGGGCCAGCCCGAGCACGTCGTGAACTACTTCTTCTTCGTCGCCGAAGAAGTGCGCGAGATCATGGCGCAGCTCGGCGTCGCGAAGTTCGACGACCTGATCGGCCGTGCCGACCTGCTCGATACGCGCAAGGGCATCGAGCACTGGAAGGCGAAGGGCCTCGACTTCTCGCGCGTGTTCTATCAGCCGGAAGAGTGCGAGGACGTCGCGCCGCGTCACGTCGACGTGCAGGATCACGGCCTCGAGCGCGCGCTCGACCACGTGCTGATCGAGAAGGCGAAGGCGGCGATCGAGAACGGCGAGCATGTGTCGTTCATCCAGCCGGTACGCAACGTGAACCGCACGGTCGGCGCGATGCTGTCGGGCGTGATCGCGAAGAAGCACGGCCACGACGGCCTGGCCGACGACGCGGTGCACATCCAGCTGAAGGGCACGGCCGGCCAGAGCTTCGGCGCGTTCCTCGCGAAGGGCGTGACGCTCGACCTCGTCGGCGACGGCAACGACTACGTCGGCAAGGGCCTGTCGGGCGGCCGGATCATCATCCGACCGACCAACGACTTCCGCGGCAAGTCCGAGGAAAACATCATCTGCGGCAACACGGTGATGTACGGCGCGATCGAAGGCGAATCGTTCTTCCGCGGCGTCGCGGGCGAGCGCTTCTGCGTGCGCAACTCGGGCGCGACGGCGGTCGTCGAAGGCACGGGCGACCACGGTTGCGAATACATGACGGGCGGCACGGTCGTCGTGCTCGGCGAGACCGGGCGCAACTTCGCGGCCGGCATGTCGGGCGGTCTCGCGTACATCTACGATCCGGAAGGCACGTTCGCGGCGAAGTGCAACAAGTCGATGGTCGCGCTCGAGCCGGTGCTGCAGCAGGCCGAGCAGGAGCGCACGGTCGACCGCGCGCTCTGGCATGCGGGCACGACGGACGAAGCGCTGCTCAAGGGGCTCGTCGAGCGTCATTTCCAGTTCACGGGTTCGCCGCGCGCGAAGTCGCTGCTGGAAAACTGGGACGCGGCGCGCCGCCAGTTCGTGAAGGTGTTCCCGCACGAATACAAGCGCGCGCTGGGCGAGATCGGTGCGAAGAAGGCGGCGAAGGAAGTGCTGGCCGCCTGAGCGACGAACGACATAGCGAATGCCGCGCGCGCCTGACGGCCGCGCGCGGCTCCCCCACCCGATACACCGAACAGAAGAGCACCTTATGGGCAAGGCAACCGGTTTTCTGGAGTTCGAACGCCGCCACGAGGCGTACGAAGCACCGCTCACGCGCGTGAAGCATTACAAGGAATTCGTCGCGGCACTGACCGACGCGGACGCGAAGGTCCAGGGCGCACGCTGCATGGACTGCGGCATCCCGTTCTGCAACAACGGCTGCCCGGTCAACAACATCATTCCGGACTTCAACGATCTCGTTTACCGCCAGGACTGGCAGCAGGCGATCGAAGTCCTGCATTCGACCAACAACTTCCCCGAATTCACGGGCCGCATCTGCCCGGCGCCGTGCGAGGCGGCGTGCACGCTCGGGATCAACGAAGATCCGGTCGGCATCAAGTCGATCGAGCACGCGATCATCGACAAGGCCTGGGCAGAAGGCTGGGTGAAGCCGCTGCCGGCCGAACACAAGACCGGCAAGAAGGTTGCGGTCGTCGGGTCGGGCCCCGCGGGCCTCGCCGCCGCGCAGCAGCTCGCGCGCGCCGGTCACGACGTGACGGTGTTCGAGAAGAACGATCGCGTCGGCGGCCTGCTGCGTTACGGGATCCCCGACTTCAAGCTCGAGAAGTGGCTGATCGATCGCCGCATGCGCCAGATGGAAGCGGAAGGCGTGACGTTCCGCACCAGCGTGTTCATCGGCAAGGATCCGCTGCCCGAGTCGATCGGCAGCCTCGCGAAGGAAACCATTTCGCCGGACACGCTGAGGGAAGAATTCGACGCGGTCGTGATCGCGGGCGGTTCGGAAACGCCGCGCGACCTGCCGGTGCCGGGCCGCGAACTCGCCGGCGTGCATTTCGCGATGGACTTCCTGCCGCAGCAGAACCGCGTGAACGCGGGCGACAAGCTCGCCGACCAGCTGCTCGCGAAGGGCAAGCACGTGATCGTGATCGGCGGCGGCGATACGGGTTCGGACTGCGTCGGCACGTCGAACCGTCACGGCGCGAAGCAGGTCACGCAGTTCGAGCTGCTGCCGCAGCCGCCGGAAGAGGAAAACAAGCCGCTCGTGTGGCCGTACTGGCCGATCAAGCTGCGCACGTCGTCGTCGCACGAGGAAGGCTGCGAGCGCGACTGGGCGGTCGCGACCAAGCGTCTCGAAGGCAAGAACGGCAAGGTCGAGAAGCTGATCGCGGTGCGCGTCGAGTGGAAGGACGGCAAGATGCAGGAAGTGCCGGGTTCCGAGTTCGAGATGAAGGCTGATCTGGTGCTGCTCGCGATGGGCTTCACGCAGCCGGCAGCCACCGTGCTCGAGGCGTTCGGCGTCGCGAAGGATGCACGCGGCAACGCGCGTGCGGCGACCGAAGGCGATCGCTCGTACTACACGTCGGTCGACAAGGTGTTCGCGGCAGGCGACATGCGTCGCGGCCAGTCGCTCGTCGTCTGGGCGATCCGCGAAGGCCGCCAGTGCGCGCGCTCGGTCGACGCGTACCTGATGGGGCATTCGGAACTGCCGCGCTGAGCTGAAGCGCGCGAGCGGGTTTCGAGGAAAACCGGGCGTCCGAAAGGGCGCCCGGTTTTTTTATTGGGCCGAGCGCTGCCGGCAATCAATAAAGCAGCAATTAAATCGACAATTTATAAAAACAAAAATATCAAACGATATATTGAGGTAGAGATTGAATCGGGGTCTATCGCCGCCTATAGTGATTTTCGCCTGATTAATTCAGGTGCATGAAAAAGGTCTGGTTTTCATAATTTTTGGAGAAAATCATGGCGTATATGTCGATGTCGTTTCAGTTTACGCAAGACCCCACCCGCGCCCTCGGTGTTGCCCAGAACAACACCAACGGCAGCGTGATCGGCCCCAATGCCCCGGTGCAACTGCGCTACTTCACCGACCCGACTGTGCAGACCCTGTGGGACTATGATCCCACCCACGGTTTCATCATTCTGGATTTCAGCGAATTCAATGGCGGGGGCAAACTGGCGGTCGACTTCGCGGATGGAAAGGTCGCCGCCGAAACCCCGCTGGTCCTGCGTCCGTTCACGGGGGCGCCGTCGCAGCGGTGGAGCATTTCGATTCGCCCGGGGTATATCACATCCCTCGCCGACACCGGCCTCGTGATCGACGACCATTACGACAGCCTGCAACCCAACAACCCCGTCTGGGCATTCCCCTACAACGGGACCCACGCACAACAATGGAATCCGACGCCTGCCTTCAAGGCAGTCGCCGAAAGAGCGCCGCAATCGCTACGAGCATAAGAACGGTTCGTTGTCGCCACGGGAAGGTGGTGCCCGTGGCGGCAAGCGCCGGCCGACGCCAGCGCTCGAATGCCGTAACGACAATGTGCTGGAATCATGGGGCGACTTCGGTTCGCCGGAATTATTTCCGCTTTCTCATGCTCGTTTTTTTTCGGGAAATTCGTCATGGTTAGCGAATAAAAAGAAAAACCCTCAATGACGGGTTTCGTTTTTCATCGCGATTGTCTATTTGGCGGTCTGCTATCGCAGATGTTTCCCGGCGCCAAAGGCCGCGAATCGCCCCACGCAATATTTTCGCGCTGGATCGCCAATTGGCGCCGCGCCAACCACTCCGTGCGACGAAGCGTGTAGTTCCGCGGAGCCATACGCATCCCCGGCATGCATTTTTCGCTCGCTCTCTGCGTTGCGCGTCCCGCATCTTCCCGAAGCGTCGCCTAACCTGATCACATCGGGCGTTGATGTTCGGGGATCCCGAAACCTTTTGTAATAGTCATTGGACGCCGTCATCTCAGGTCGCCGCTCCGGCCGCGTTCGTACGGCCGCGGCATAAGACCGACCCTATTTACATGGACTCTGGATGGAAGCATTCGTGCACCGGCCGATCGACGCCGCCGCCGACGTGCTGTGGAATGACGTACCGATCGCGCTGCTGCTCGGCACCGGCGCGTGGTTCACGTTGCGGTTTCGGATGATCCGGCAGAAGGCGCTGTTCCTCGGCATGAAACGGTTCGGCAGCAAGGGCGAGCCGCGCAGCATCTCGTCGTTCCGGGCGTTCGCGACCGGCCTCGCGAGCCGCGTGCGCGCCGATGCGGTGGCCGAAGTGCGCGTGGCGGTGCGCGAGTCATGAACGGAGACCGGCTTCGTGCGTTCGTCGCGCTGATGCCCGATACGGCGTCGCGCGACGCGCTGCATGCGCTGCCGGTCACCCGCGGCGCGCGGCGCACGCTGCCCGCGCAATTGCACGTGACGCTCGCGTTCATCGGCGCGATCGAACGCGCGCGTTGCGACGCGCTGGCCGCACGCCTGCCGGCGCTCGCGGCCGCGCATGCATTGCCGTTGCAGCCGGTCGAGCGGATTGCGTGGTGGCCGAGCCTGCCGCGCGCGAGGCTGATCGTCGCGGAACTCGCGCCCGATCCCGCCTGTGCGGCGCTGAATGCCGAGTTGTCCTCGCTGCTGCGCGAACTGGGCGTGCCGGCCGACCGCCGGCCGTTCCGGCCGCACGTCACGCTCGCGCGGCTGCCGCGCGACGCGGACGGGCAGCCCGCGCACGGCGGTGCGACCGGGCGGCCGTGCGCGCTGCGTTTCGTCGCGCTGACGCTATTTGAAAGCCGGCTGTCGCACGACGGCGTGTCGCATGTGCCGATCGTGTCGGTGCCGGTCGTGCCGGCGTAGCGGGAAGGCAGGAAGGACGCGGAAGAGAAGGCCGGCGCGGCATGCGCCGGCCTTCTGTTTTGCGGTTACGCGGCGACCTTGTCGCTGTCGGTCATGCGTTCGACGTTGATCGTGCCGACGTGGAACGCGGCCAGCGACTCGCGGTGCGCGATGCTGACGATCGCGGCCTTCGGCAGCCGTTCGGCGAACAGGTGATAGAGCCGCGCTTCGTTGTCGGCGTCGAGCGCGCTCGTCGCTTCGTCGAGGAACAGGAAGTCCGGCTTGTGCAGCAGCACGCGTGCGCCGGCGAGACGCTGCTGTTCGCCCGGCGACAGCACGCGCGTCCAGTGGCCGGTCTCGCCGAGGCGCTCGACGTAGTCTTCGAGGTGGCACGCGCGCAGCGCGTCGCGGCACGCGTCGTCGGTGAATGCGTCGGGCGCGGCCGGATACGTGAGCGCTGCTTTCAGCGTGCCGATCGGCAGGTAGCTGGTTTGCGGCACGAACATCATCCGCGCGCCGACCGGCGCGTCGATCGCGCCGTCGCCGAACGGCCAGAGGCCCGCGAGCGCGCGCATGAACGTGCTCTTGCCGGAACCCGACTTGCCGATCACGAGCCAGCGCGAGCCGGGTTCGATCGTCACGTTGCCGATGTTCGCGAGCGCGTTGCCGTTGGGCAGCGCGAGCTTCAGCGCCGACGTCGACAGTTTCGCGGCATCGACGTAGTGCAGGTTGATGCCGCCGTGCTCGGTCGCGGGCGACAGGCTTTCCTTCAGGTGCGACGTGCCCATCACGCGCTTGAATTCACGCAGACGGTTGACGGTGGCGCGCCATTCGACGAGGGTCGAGTAACTGTTGATGAACCACGAGAACGAATCGCTGACGGTGCCGAACGCGGACGAGATCTGCATCAGCACGCCGAACGAGAACGCGCCGGCGAAATAGCGCGGCGCCGCGACGACGAGCGGGAAGATGATCGCGATCTGCCCGTAGAAGCTCAGCACGAACGTGAGGCGCTTCGTGTACTTCATCACGCGCCACCAGTTGTCGCGAATGCGCGTGAACAGGCTCTGCGCGTTGGCGGTCTCGGTTTTCTCGCCGTCGTAGAACGCGATCTGCTCGGCGTTCTCGCGCACGCGGATCAGCCCGAAGCGGAAGTCGGCCTCGACGCGCTGCTGCTGGTAGTTGATCGACACGAGCGGGTGACCGACCTTCTGGATGATCAGCGAGCCGACCACCGCGTACAGCGCGGCCGCCCACACCATGTAGCCGGGGATCGTGATCGGCGTCGCGCCGAGCGAGAGCGTCAGCGCGCCGGCGAGCGACCACAGGATCGTGATGAACGACACGAGCGTGACGACCGTCGACAGCAGGTCGAGCGACAGCGCGAGCGTCGTCGTCGCGAACGACTGGAGGTCGTCGGTGATCCGCTGGTCGGGGTTGTCGGCGAGACGGTCGCGTTCGATCCGGTAGAACGCGCGATCGCCGAGCCACTGGCCGAGAAACCGGTCGGTGAGCCACTGGCGCCAGCGGAACCCGAGCATCTGGCGCAGGTAGCGGCCGTACACCGCGAGGATGATGAAGCCGAACGCGAGCGCGGAGAACTGCATCAGCAGGTTCGGGAAGTCGTGGACGTCCTTTGACTGCAGCGCGTTGTAGAACTGCGCGTTCCACTTGTTCAGCTTGACGTTGATCCAGACCACGCAGAGGTTGATCGCGATGATCGTGACCAGCAGCCCCCACGCGACTTTCCATTCGGACGACACCCAGTAGGGCTTGATGAGGCTCCATGCGGATACCGGGCGCTCGTCCTGCGGCGCGTCGGAGGCGGAGCGGACGGGATCGATCGATTGGGTCATGTGCTTCCTGATGAGTAGCCGGCGCGCGGGCCGGGCGGAGCCGGGCGCGCGCCGCGATACGGCATGCCGGGACGAGGTGCCGACTGACGGCGGGCGTCCGGATGGTGGCCCGCGCGTCTTAAACGGCACTTAAGGCCGGCGGTGACGCGGCAACCGGCCGCTCGCGCGGCCGGCCTGCGGGCATTGTGCCAGAGCGGCGCGGCGCGACGGCGAATTTGCCGCAAGGGGACAGTTTGCGGCGCTTTCCGCTTTTATGGTCTAATGGCCGACGACGAAACAGGGGTGCTTCGAGCGCGGCCGACGGACAGTTCCGGGCAACGCGGCGAGGCTGAGAAAGACCCTTCGCACCCGATCCGGGTAATACCGGCGAGGGAAGTTTCTGATCCCGCCGGGCCGCGCTGGCCGCCATCCCACATGGTCAGCGCCCGAGTCCCGCCCGGCCGGCCTTTGCTGCCGGTTTCGTCCTTTTGGGTACGCGCGTCGCGCGTTACGGAAGGAATGATGACCGCTCAATCTTCAGTCTTTTGCGCTGTTCCCGATCCGCTGTCGCGTGCGTCTGCACGGGGCGGTGTGCGCGCGTCGACGTCCGTCGCATGCGCCCGCCTGGTTCGCGGGGAGGGTGCGCGATGAACCTCCACGCTTCCCGGCCGGATTTCGCGGTACTCGGCGGCGGCCTCGTCGGCCGCCTGATCGCGTGGCGGCTCGCCGGCGACGGGCATCGCGTCGCGCTGTACGAACGCGGCGGCCCGGACGGCGAGCAGTCGGCCGCGTGGGTCGCGGCCGCGATGCTCGCGCCGCTCGCCGAGGCGGCGAGTGCCGAGCTGCTGATCACCGAGCTCGGCGCCGCATCGCTCGCGCGCTGGCCGCAATGGCTCGCGGAACTGCCCGAACCGGTGTTCTTCCAGCAGCACGGCACGCTCGTCGTCTGGCATCACGCGGATCGTGCCGAGGCGCCGTTGTTCGAGCGGCGCGTGCGCGCGAACGCGCCGGCCGAGCTGTTCGACGGCGGCTTCGTCGCGCTGGCCGGTGCGCAGGTCGACGCGGCCGAGCCCGCGCTCGCGGGGCGCTTCGCGCGCGGCCTGATGCTGCCGCGCGAAGGGCAGCTCGACAACCGGCAGGCGCTGCGCGCGCTCGCGGCGGGCCTCGCGCAACGCGGCGTCGAGCTGCACTGGCACGCGACGATCGACGACGCGAACCGGCCCGACGCGCATTTCACGATCGATTGCCGCGGGCTCGGCGCGAAATCCGCGCTGCCCGCGCTGCGCGGCATCCGCGGCGAGGTCGCGCGCGTGCATGCGCCCGGCATCGGGCTCACGCGGCCCGTGCGGCTGCTGCATCCGCGCTATCCGCTGTACATCGCGCCGAAACAGGACGACCTGTACGTGATCGGCGCGACCGAGGTGGAGGGCGAGGACATGTCGCCCGTCAGCGTGCGCTCGGCGCTCGAACTGCTGAGCGCGGCGTTCTCCGTGCACCCGGCATTCGGCGAGGCGCGCATCCTCGAACTCAACGCGCAGTGCCGCCCGACGCTGCCCGACCATCGCCCGGCGGTGATCTGGGACGGCGCGACGACGCTCGCCGTCAACGGCCTGTACCGGCACGGCTTCATGATCGCGCCGGAAGTCGCGCATGCGGCGGTCGCGTTCGCGCAAGCCGCGCTCGGCGGCACGTTCGCCGATGCCGACGCGTTCGCCGCGTGGCGCGATGCCGCGCGCTGGCCGACGCTCCTTCATCATCGCGACGACGCGCGCCAGCCGGCCTGACGCGCGCCACCGACCGAATTCGACCAAGCCTCATGGATATCCAGATCAACCAACAGACGCTGACGCTGCCCGACGGCGCGACGGTGGCCGACGCGCTCGCCGCGTACGGCGCGCGTCCGCCGTACGCGGTCGCGCTGAACGGCAATTTCGTCGCACGCACGCAGCATGCGGCGCGCGCGCTCGCGACGGGCGACAAGCTCGACGTGGTGCACCCCGTCGCGGGCGGCTGAGCGCCGCCGGTTCGCCCCCGCTCTTCCAGGAAAACGACATGACGTCCCTCACTTCCGCCGCCGCGCTGACGCTGTACGGCGAAACCTTCGCAAGCCGCGTGCTGCTCGGCACGTCGCGCTATCCGTCGCTGCAGTCGCTGTCCGACTCGATCGCCGCGTCGCGCCCCGGGATGGTGACGGTCGCGCTGCGCCGTCAGATGACCGGCGGCACGGCCGAGGCCGGTTTCTTCGACCTGCTCAAGCGTCACGCGGTGCCGCTGCTGCCGAACACGGCCGGCTGCCAGACCGTCGCCGAGGCGGTAACGACCGCGCATATGGCGCGCGAGGTGTTCGACACCGACTGGATCAAGCTCGAGCTGATCGGCGACGACTACACGTTGCAGCCCGACCCGGTCGGGCTGATCGAGGCGGCCGCGCAACTGGTCAAGGACGGCTTCAAGGTGCTGCCTTACTGCACCGAGGATCTCGTGATCGGCCGGCGCCTGCTCGACGTCGGTTGCGAGGCGCTGATGCCGTGGGGCGCGCCGATCGGCACCGGCAAGGGCGTCGTGAACCCGTACGGGCTGCGCGTGCTGCGCGAGCGGTTGCCGGACGTGCCGCTGATTGTCGACGCCGGGCTGGGCGTGCCGTCGCATGCGTGCCAGGTGATGGAGTGGGGCTTCGACGGCGTGCTGCTGAACACGGCCGTGTCGCAGGCCACGCACCCGGAGATCATGGCGCGCGCGTTCGCGCAGGGCGTCGAGGCCGGCCGTGCGGCCTACCTCGCCGGGCCGATGGATGCGCGCGAGACCGCGCATGCGAGCACGCCGGTCGTCGGGATGCCGTTCTGGCACCAGGACGGGGGCGGCGCATGAGCGCGCGCTTCGCCGATGCCTTCTGGCCGCCGGCCGACGAGCTGGCCGAAGCGGCCGAGCGGATTCGCGCCCGCCTGGGCGACTGGCCGGCCGGCACGAAGCCGTGGCGGCTCTGCGTCGTGGCGCCCGACGTGCCGGCCGACGGCGACGTGCTGATCGTGTCGGCCGGCGACCGTGCCGCGCAGGCGCGCGCGTCGGCCGCATCGCGCCCCGCATCGCCGGATGCGGTCGCGATCGAGTTCGACGAACGCGGCGCCGTGCTGCATGCCGCAGGCGTGCGCCACGCGCTGGAAGCCGCGCATCCGCTCGCCGACGACTGGATCGCGGCGCTCGCCGCGTTCCTCGACTGCGGTTTCGCACCGATCGACGCGCTGGTGCTCGCGCTGACGTGGCGCGACGGCGACGAAACGCGCGATGCCGATGCATGGCCGGTCGACGCCGCACGGTTTCCGCGTGTCGTCGGCCTGGCCGCCGCGTCGGAGCCGGCATTCCCGCCGTGCCCCGCGCAATTGGGCCTGTATCCGGTCGTCCCGGATGCCGAATGGGTCGAGCGCGTGCTGGATTGCGGCGCGCGGACCGTGCAGCTGCGCGTGAAAGGCGCGGAGCCGGACGCATTGCGGCGGGAAATCGCGCGCGCGGTCGCGGCAGGGCGCCGCTATCCCGATGCGCGCGTGTTCATCAACGATCACTGGCAGATCGCAGTAGAAGAGGGTGCGTACGGCGTACATCTGGGTCAGGAAGACCTGGAAACGGCCGATCTGGCCGCGATCGCGCGCGCCGGCCTGCGGCTCGGGCTGTCGAGCCATGGTTATTACGAGATGTTGCGGGCCTTGCACGAGCGCCCTAGCTATCTGGCGCTCGGTCCCGTGTACGCGACCGCGACCAAGGCGGTCGCGGCACCGCCGCAGGGCCTGGCGCGGATTGCCCGCTATGCGCGCTTCGCGGGGGCGCGGGCGCCGCTCGTCGCGATCGGCGGCGTGGGGCTCGACGCGTTGCCGGACGTGCTGGCGACGGGCGTCGGCAGCGTCGCGGTCGTCAGTGCGGTAACGGGCGCGATCGATTATCGGGCAGCGATTGTTGCATTGCAGCAATGCTTTGCCCGACAATTTGACAATCATTGACCGCAGGGCCCGGAACGGCGTCACGACATCATTCCAAGGCAGGCCCTATAATTCGGCGTTCTGCGTAAAAGGACTGTCAGCTCCGTGAGCCCCACTCCTACCGAGACCCTGCTGGAACTTCGCGACGTCGACTTTGGCTACGGCGACCGCCTCGTCCTGTCGAACCTGAACATGCGCTTCGGGCGCGGCCAGGTCGTCGCCGTCATGGGCGGGTCGGGTTGCGGCAAGACGACCGTGCTGCGCCTGATCGGCGGGCTGGTGCGCGCACGCCGCGGCCAGGTGCTGTTCGACGGCGCCGACGTCGGCGCGCAGACGCGCGACGGCCTGTACGCGCTGCGCCGCAAGATGGGCATGCTGTTCCAGTTCGGCGCGCTGTTCACCGACATGTCCGTGTTCGAGAACGTCGCGTTCGCGCTGCGCGAACACACCGACCTGCCCGACGACCTGATCCGCGATCTGGTGCTGATGAAGCTCAACGCGGTCGGCCTGCGCGGCGCGCGCGACCTGATGCCGTCCGAGGTGTCGGGCGGGATGGCGCGCCGCATCGCGCTCGCGCGTGCGATCGCGCTCGACCCGCAGCTCATCATGTACGACGAACCGTTCGCGGGCCTCGATCCGATCTCGCTCGGTATCACCGCGAACCTGATCCGCACGCTGAACGAGGCGCTCGGCGCGACGTCGATCCTCGTCACGCACGACGTGCCGGAATCGTTCGCGATCGCCGACTACGTGTATTTTCTGGCCAATGGCGGCGTGCTCGCGCAGGGTACGCCCGACGAGCTGCGCGCGTCGACCGACCCGAGCGTGCGCCAGTTCATCGACGGCGCACCGGACGGCCCGTTCAAATTTCATTACACGAGCCCGCCGCTGGCAGCGGATTTCGGGCTCGGCGGAGGGCGCGCATGATCAGCGCGATCGGACGTTACGTCATCGGCGGCCTCGAGCGCGCGGGCTACGGCACGCGGCTGTTCGTGCGCCTCGTGCTGGAATTCTTCCCGCTATTGCGCCGGCCGCGGCTGGTCACAAAGCAGATCCACTTCCTCGGCAACTATTCGTTCGTGATCATTGCCGTGTCGGGCCTGTTCGTCGGCTTCGTGCTCGGCCTGCAGGGTTATTACACGCTGAATCGCTACGGGTCCGAGCAGGCGCTCGGCCTGCTGGTCGCGCTGTCGCTGGTGCGCGAACTCGGCCCGGTCGTGACCGCGCTGCTGTTCGCGGGCCGCGCGGGCACGTCGCTGACGGCCGAGATCGGCCTGATGAAGGCCGGCGAGCAGCTCACCGCGCTCGAGATGATGGCCGTCGACCCGGTCAAGACGGTGATCGCGCCGCGCCTGTGGGCCGGGATCATCGCGATGCCGCTGCTCGCCGCGATCTTCAACGCGGTCGGCGTGCTCGGCGGTTATTTCGTCGGGGTTGTGCTGATCGGCGTCGATCCGGGCGCGTTCTGGTCGCAGATGCAGGGCGGGGTCCAGGTATGGGCCGACGTCGGCAACGGCGTGATCAAGAGCATCGTGTTCGGGTTCGCCGTGACCTTCATTGCACTGTTTCAAGGGTATGAAGCGAAGCCCACGCCCGAGGGCGTGTCGCGCGCGACGACCAAGACGGTCGTGTTCGCGTCGCTCGCCGTACTCGGCCTCGATTTCCTGCTGACCGCGCTGATGTTCAGCTAAGCCTCAGCCAAGCCAAATTTTGGGATGACGATGAAAAAGACTGCTCTCGACTTCTGGGTCGGCCTGTTCGTGGTGGTGGGCTTCCTTGCGGTGCTGTTCCTGGCGCTCAAGGTCGGCAACATGAGCTCGCTGTCGTTTCAGCCGACCTACTCGGTGCGGATGAAATTCGACAACATCGGCGGGCTGAAGCCGCGCGCGGCCGTGAAGAGCGCGGGTGTCGTGGTCGGCCGCGTGAAGGCGATCGGCTTCGATCCCAACACCTACCAGGCGCTGGTGACGATCGATATCGACGGCCAGTATCCGTTTCCGAAGGATTCGTCCGCGAAGATCCTGACGTCGGGCCTGCTCGGCGAGCAATACATCGGCCTCGATCCGGGCGGCGACACCGAAATGCTGAAGGCGGGCGATACGATCACGATGACGCAGTCGGCGATCGTGCTCGAGAACCTGATCGGCCAGTTCCTGTACAGCAAGGCAGCCGACGCGGGTGGCGCGAAGCCGGCAGCCGGGGCCTCGGCTGCACCGGCGGCGCCCGCACCGGTCGCGGTGCCGGCCTCCGCGGTGTCCGGTTCGGCCGCCCAATAAACCACACGAGAGAAAGACAAGAGGGTAATGACCATGCAGACGATCCGCATCAGGCACGCCGCGCTCGCCGTGGCGGCAATCGCCGCGTTGAGCGGTTGCGCGACCGTGCAGACGCCGACCAAGGGCGATCCGCTCGAAGGCTTCAACCGGTCGATGTACAAGTTCAACGACACGGTCGACACGTACGCGCTGAAACCGGTCGCGAAGGGCTACCAGTACGTGGTGCCGCAGCCGGTGCGCGACAGCGTGACGAACTTCTTCTCGAACATCGGCGACGTCTACATCGCGGCGAACAACATCGTGCAGCTGCGGATCGCGGACGGCGTCGGCGACATCATGCGCGTCGTGATCAACACGGTGTTCGGCGTCGGCGGCCTGTTCGACGTCGCGACGATCGCGAAACTGCCGAAGCACACGGCCGACTTCGGGATCACGATGGGCCGCTACGGCATGCCGTCGGGTCCGTATCTCGTGCTGCCGCTGCTCGGCCCGAGCACGCTGCGCGACACGGCCGGCCTCGGCGTCGACTACGTCGGCAACCCGCTCACCTACGTGAAGCCGGACGGCCTGAGCTGGGGTCTGTTCGGCGTGAACCTCGTCAACACGCGTGCGAACCTGCTCGGCGCGGGCGACGTGCTGGATGCCGCGGCGCTCGACAAGTATTCGTTCGTGCGCAACGCGTACCTGCAACGCCGCCAGATGCTGATCGACAACGCGCGCGGCGAGGCCTCGACGACGTCGAGCAACGATGCGCTGCCGAAGTACGACCTGCCGGACGACGGCGCGGCGCCGGCGGCAGCCGGTGCGGCCGGGACGGCGGGTGCCGCGGCAGTCGGCGGTGCGACGGCGCCGGCCGGCGCATCGGGCGCGGCCCAGGCGCCGAACCCGGCCAGCGCGACGACCGTGCCGCCGATGCAGGTGGCGCCGCCGTCGCCGGGCGGATTCCGCTTCCCGAGCATCCGGCTGCACTGACGCGCTTACATTCGTTACAGCCGGAAACGATTCAGTCGGTAGCGCGCGCGAACCTTCGCGTAAGCTACCGGCTCCAACCTTCGCATCGACTCTTCATGCAGGTCTCCATGATGAAAAAACTGTTCCTGATTCCCGTTTTCGCGGCGCTGTTCTCGTTCGGCAGCGCAGCTCACGCGCAAGTCGACCAGTCGAACCCGCAGGTGCTGATCAAGACGGCGACGCAGCAGGTGCTCGACGAGGTCAAGCAGCAGACGATCAAGCAGGGCGACACCAATCGCATCATCACGATCGTCAACAAAGACATCCTGCCGTACACCGATTTCCGCCGCACCACGCAGCTCGCGATGGGTCGCAACTGGCGCACGGCGTCGGCCGAGCAGCAGCAACAGGTTCAGGAGCAGTTCAAGCTGCTGCTGATCCGCACGTATTCGGGCGCGCTTGCGCAGCTGAAGCCGGACCAGCAGATCCAGTACCCGCCGTTCCGTGCCGATCCGGCCGACACCGACGTCGTCGTGAAGACGGTCGCGATGAACAACGGCCAGCCGGTCCAGATCGACTACCGCCTGTACAAGACGGCCAACGGCTGGAAGGTGTATGACCTGAACGTGCTGGGCGCATGGCTGATCCAGACGTACCAGCAGCAGTTCAACGAGAAGATCCAGCAAAGCGGCGTGGACGGCCTGATCAAGTTCCTGACGCAGCGCAACCAGGAACTTGCCGCCGGCAAGCAGGCGTCGTGAGCGGCTTCGCGGCCGGCTCCTCGCTGACGGTCGCGAGCGCGAAGTCCGCGCTCGCGGACGGTCTCGCGCGCATCGACGCGGGCGAAACCGCCGTCGATTGCGCGGCGCTGACGCAGTTCGACTCGTCCGCGCTCGCCGTGCTGCTCGCATGGCAACGTGCCGCCAAAGCGCGCGGCGCGACCCTCGACATCCTCAATCTCCCCTCGAAGCTCGCCAGCCTCGCGCGCGCCTACGGCGTCGACGCGCTCATCGACGGCACCGGGCGACATTGACCCTGTCCGACCGAAGCCTGCCGCGCCAGCCGGCGCGCGCACGCTTCAGGCCGCGCGCCTGCGGCGCCGGCTCCACCAGCCGGTTTGCCCTATAATCAAGCGTTTTGCGGGGCAGCCAATCGGCGTCCGGCCCCCATTTTCTTTCGCAGCAAGCACAGAATAGGCGTCGCGGCCCTTGCGCCGCGCACAGTCATGTCAGCCATAGAAATCCGTCACGTCAAGAAGCGCTACAAATCGCTTCAGGCGCTCAAGGGCGTCAGCCTGTCGGTCGAGGAGGGCGAGTTTTTCGGTCTGCTCGGCCCGAACGGCGCAGGCAAGACCACGCTCATCAGTATCCTCGCCGGGCTCGCCCGGGCCGATGAAGGCAGTATCTCGGTGCGCGGCCACGACGTCGTCAAGGACTTCCGCGGTGCGCGCCGCGCGCTCGGCGTCGTGCCGCAGGAGCTCGTGTTCGACCCGTTCTTCACCGTCCGCGAGACGCTGCGGATCCAGTCCGGCTATTTCGGGCTGCGCCGCAACGACGACTGGATCGACGAAGTGATGGCCAATCTCGACCTCACCGAGAAGGCCGACGCGAACATGCGCGCGCTGTCGGGCGGCATGAAGCGCCGCGTGCTGGTCGCGCAGGCGCTCGTGCACCGGCCGCCCGTGATCGTGCTCGACGAGCCGACGGCCGGCGTCGACGTCGAGCTGCGCCAGACGCTGTGGAAATTCATCTCGCGGCTGAACCGCGAAGGCCACACGATCGTCCTGACCACGCATTACCTCGAGGAAGCCGAGTCGCTGTGCGACCGCATTGCGATGCTGCGTCGCGGGGAAGTCGTCGCGCTCGACCGCACCGACGCGCTGCTGCGCCGCTTCGCGGGGTTGCAGCTGTACCTGCGGCTGGCAACGGGCGCGCTGCCCGCCGAGCTGCGCGGGCTGGAGACCGATCCGGCCGCACGCGCGCCGGGCGAGCATCTGCTGCGTCTGACGAGCTACGACGATGTCGAACGGATTCTCGCGCAGTGTCGCGCGGCGGGCTGCACGTTCGACGAGATCGAGGTCCGCAAGGCCGACCTCGAGGATGTGTTCGTCCAGGTGATGAACGGGGCAGAAGTCGTCGAGGGGCTGGCATGAGCGGTTTTCAAACGCTGTTCTACAAGGAACTCCTGCGTTTCTGGAAGGTGTCGTTCCAGACGGTGTGCGCGCCGATCGTGACGGCGCTGCTGTACCTGACGATCTTCGGCCATGCGCTGTCGGGCCGCGTCGAGGTGTATCCGGGCGTCGAGTACGTGAGCTTTCTCGTGCCGGGCCTCGTGATGATGAGCGTGCTGCAGAATGCGTTCGCGAACAGCTCGTCGTCGCTGATCCAGTCGAAGATCACCGGCAACCTCGTGTTCGTGCTGCTGCCGCCGCTGTCCTACCGTGACATGTTCGGTGCGTACGTGCTCGCGTCCGTCGTGCGCGGGCTCGCGGTCGGCGCGGGCGTGTTCGTCGTGACGATCTGGTTTATCCCGATGCATTTCGCGGCGCCGCTGTTCATCATCGCGTTCGCGCTGCTCGGCTCGGCGATCCTCGGCACGCTCGGGCTGGTCGCCGGGATCTGGGCCGAGAAGTTCGACCAGCTCGCCGCGTTCCAGAACTTCCTGATCATGCCGCTGACGTTCCTGTCCGGCGTGTTCTATTCGACGCACTCGCTGCCGCCCGTGTGGCGCGAGATCTCGCGTCTCAACCCGTTTTTCTACATGATCGACGGCTTCCGTTTCGGGTTCTTCGGCGCGTCCGACATCAACCCGTTCGCGAGCCTCGCGATCGTCACCGGTTTCTTCGTGCTGCTCGCGATGTTCGCGATGCGGCTGCTCGCGACCGGCTACAAACTGCGTCATTGATATCGACGGCGGCGGCCGCCATGGGCGGCGCGCGCCGACAGGAGCCCCTCATGTTGCCGACTCCCGAACAGGTCAAGCAATACATCGCCGGCGGTCTCGCCTGCACTCATCTGGAAGTCGAAGGCGACGGCCAGCATTTCTTCGCGACGATCGTGTCGGCGGCCTTCGAAGGCAAGCGGCCGATCCAGCGGCACCAGCTCGTCTATGCGGCGCTCGGCGATCGCATGAAGCAGGAAATCCACGCGCTCAGCATGAAGACGCTGACGCCCGCCGAATGGCAGAACGCATAAACCGGAACCACTGAGTGCAAGTCACCGTCAACGAGCGCGACGCCGTCCAGAGCGTCGCCACGGCACACCCGGCCGCCAACGGGGAATCGCAGGGACATGGGATGGACAAGCTGGTGATCGAAGGCGGTCGCCGGTTGTCGGGCGAGATCGTCGTGTCGGGCGCGAAGAACGCCGCGCTGCCGATCCTGTGCGCGGGGCTGCTCAGCGCCGAGCCGGTCGAACTCGACAACGTGCCGAACCTGAAGGACGTGCGCACCACGCTGAAGGTGCTGAACCAGATGGGCGTGAAGAGCGCAACGGACGGCTGCCGCGTGCAGCTCGACGCATCGCGCGTCGACAACCTCGTCGCGCCGTACGAGCTCGTCAAGACGATGCGCGCGTCGATCCTCGTGCTCGGCCCGCTGCTCGCGCGCTTCGGCGAGGCCAAGGTGTCGCTGCCGGGCGGCTGCGCGATCGGCGCGCGGCCGGTCGACCAGCACATCAAGGGCCTGCAGGCGATGGGCGCTGAGATCAGCATCGAGCACGGCTTCATCGAGGCACGCGCGAAGCGCCTGAAGGGCGCGCGCATCGTGACCGACATGATCACGGTGACGGGGACGGAAAACCTGCTGATGGCCGCGACGCTGGCCGACGGCGAGACGGTGATCGAGAACGCGGCGCGCGAGCCGGAAGTGAGCGATCTCGCACACTTGCTGGTCGCGATGGGCGCGAAAATCGACGGCATCGGCACCGACCGCCTCGTGATCCAGGGCGTCGAGCGGCTGCATGGCGCACGCCATTCGGTGATTCCCGACCGCATCGAGGCCGGCACGTTCCTGTGCGCGGTCGCGGCGGCGGGCGGCGACGTGATGCTGACGGGCGTGCGCCCGCACATCCTCGACGCGGTGATCGACAAGCTGCGCGAGGCCGGCGTGTCGATCGAGGAAGGCGACAGCTGGCTGCGCGTGAAGATGGACCGCCGCCCGCAGGCGGTGACGATCCGCACGTCGGAATACCCGGCGTTCCCGACCGACATGCAGGCACAGTTCATGGCGCTCAATTCGGTCGCGACGGGCACCGCGCAGGTCGTCGAGACCATCTTCGAGAACCGCTTCATGCATGTGCAGGAGCTGAACCGGCTCGGCGCGAACATCACGATCGACGGCAACACGGCGCTCGTGACGGGCGTCGACAAGCTGTCCGGCGCGAACGTGATGGCGACCGACCTGCGCGCGTCGGCGAGCCTCGTGATCGCCGGGCTGCGCGCCGAAGGCGAAACGCTCGTCGACCGCATCTATCATCTGGACCGCGGCTACGACCGCATGGAAACCAAACTGACCGCCGTCGGCGCGAACGTGCGCCGCCTCTCCGGGAGCCAAGCATGACCGCGCCGCTGACCCTCGCCCTGTCGAAGGGCCGGATTTTCGAGGAAACCCTGCCGCTGCTGGCGGCCGCCGGCGTGCAGGTGGCCGAGGATCCGGAAACGTCGCGCAAGCTGATCCTGCCGACGACCGACCCGAACCTGCGCGTGATCATCGTGCGCGCGAGCGACGTGCCGACCTATGTCGAATACGGCGCGGCCGACTTCGGCGTGGCCGGCAAGGACGTGCTGGTCGAGCACGGCGGCTCGGGCCTCTACCAGCCGATCGATCTGAACATTGCACGCTGCCGGATGTCGGTGGCCGTGCCGGCCGGTTTCGACTACGCGAACGCGGTGCGCCAGGGCGCGCGCCTGCGGGTCGCGACCAAATATGTCGAAACGGCACGCGAACACTTCGCCGCGAAGGGCGTGCACGTCGACCTGATCAAGCTGTACGGCTCGATGGAGCTGGCGCCGCTGGTCGGGCTGGCCGACGCGATCGTCGACCTCGTCAGCTCGGGCGGCACGCTGAAGGCGAACAATCTGGTCGAGGTCGAGGAGATCATGGCGATCTCGTCGCGCCTCGTCGTGAACCAGGCTGCGCTGAAGTTGAAGCGCGCGGCGCTCAAGCCGATTCTCGACGCGTTCGAACGCGCGTCGCAGAATGGCAATTGAGCGCATCACCGTAACGGAACTTCCATGGCCATCACCATCCGCAAACTCGATTCGACCAGCGACGGCTTCGACGCCGCGCTGCGTGCGGTGCTCGCGTTCGAGGCGAGCGAGGACGAAGCGATCGAGCAGTCGGTCGCGCAGATTCTCGCCGACGTGAAGTCGCGCGGCGACGCCGCGGTGCTCGAGTACACGAACCGCTTCGACCGGCTGGACGCCAGCAGCGTCGCCGCGCTCGAACTGCCGCAGGACGCGTTGCAGACGGCGCTCGACGGCCTCGCGCCGAAGGCGCGCGCGGCGCTGGAAGCCGCCGCAGCACGCGTGCGCGCGTACCACGAGAAGCAGAAGATCGAGTGCGGCACGCATAGCTGGCAGTACACGGAAAGCGACGGCACGGTGCTCGGCCAGAAGGTCACGCCGCTCGACCGCGTCGGCCTGTACGTGCCGGGCGGCAAGGCCGCCTATCCGTCGTCGGTGCTGATGAACGCGATCCCCGCGCGGGTCGCGGGCGTCGGCGAAATCGTGATGGTCGTGCCGACCCCGGACGGCGTGAAGAACGAGCTCGTGCTCGCCGCGGCGCTGCTCGGCGGCGTCGATCGCGTGTTCACGATCGGCGGCGCGCAGGCGGTCGGCGCGCTCGCGTACGGCACGGCCACGGTGCCGGCGGTCGACAAGATCTGCGGGCCGGGCAACGCGTACGTCGCGTCGGCCAAGCGCCGCGTGTTCGGCACGGTCGGCATCGACATGATCGCCGGCCCGTCGGAAATCCTCGTGCTGTGCGACGGCACGACCGATCCGAGCTGGGTCGCGATGGACTTGTTCTCGCAGGCAGAACACGACGAACTCGCGCAGTCGATCCTGCTGTGCCCGGACGCCGCGTTCCTCGAGCGCGTCGAGAAGGCGATCGACGAGCTGCTGCCGACGATGCCGCGCCAGGACGTGATCCGCGCGTCGCTCGAAGGCCGCGGCGCGCTGATCAAGGTGCGCGACATGGCCGAAGCGTGCCGGATCGCGAACGACATCGCGCCGGAGCACCTCGAGATTTCCGCGCTGGAGCCGCAGCAATGGGGCCAGCAGATCCGCCACGCCGGCGCGATCTTCCTCGGCCGCTACACGAGCGAAAGCCTCGGCGACTACTGCGCCGGCCCGAACCACGTGCTGCCGACGTCGCGCACCGCGCGCTTCTCGTCGCCGCTCGGCGTGTACGACTTCATCAAGCGCTCGAGCCTGATCGAAGTCAGCGCCGAAGGTGCGCAGACGCTGGGCGAGATTGCTTCCGAACTCGCATACGGCGAAGGGCTGCAGGCGCACGCGCGCAGCGCCGAACTCCGGATGAAGGGGTGACCCGCGCGCCGGAGCCGATGCCGACGCATCGACTCCGGACGACGAGGAGACCAGAGCAGGGCGGCAGCCGCCGCCCTGCCGACCAATTTGACGCCGGCGCGACGCACGCCGGCTTGAGACCATGACGACGCCACAAGACATCATCCGCCGCGACGTGCTCGCGATGACGAGCTACCCGGTGCCCGACGCGAGCGGGTTCGTGAAGCTGGACGCGATGGAGAACCCGTATTCGCTGCCGGCGCCGCTCGCGGCGGCGCTCGGCGAGCGCCTCGCGCAGGTCGCGCTGAACCGCTACCCGGCGCCGCGCCCGGGCGCGCTGCTCGACAAGCTGCGCCGTGCGATGGGCGTGCCGGCCGCGTGCGACGTGCTGCTCGGCAACGGCTCGGACGAAATCATCAGCATGATGTCGGTGGCATGCGCGAAGCCGGGCGCGAAGGTGCTCGCGCCGGTGCCGGGCTTCGTGATGTACGAACTGTCCGCGAAGTTCGCGCAGCTCGAATTCGTCGGCGTGCCGCTCAAGGCCGACCTGACGCTCGACGCCGACGCGATGATCGCGGCGATCGCCGAGCACCGGCCCGCGATCGTCTATCTCGCGTACCCGAACAACCCGACCGGCACGCTGTACGACGAAGCCGACGTCGAGCGGATCATCGCGGCCGCGCGGCACAGCCTGATCGTGATCGACGAGGCGTACCAGCCGTTCGCGGAGCGCTCGTGGCTGCCGCGCGCCGCCGAGTTCGACAACGTCGTCGTGATGCGCACGGTGTCGAAGCTCGGCCTCGCGGGCATCCGCCTCGGCTATCTCGCCGGGCTGCCGACCTGGCTGACCGAATTCGACAAGGTGCGCCCGCCGTACAACATCAACGTGCTGACCCAGGCGACCGCCGATTTCCTGCTCGACCACCTCGACGTGCTCGACGCGCAGGCGGCCGAACTGCGTGCGGAACGCACGCGCCTCGCGCAGGCCGTGGCCGCGCTGCCGGGCGCGACGGTGTTCCCGAGCGCCGGCAATTTCCTGCTGGTGCGCGTGCCTGACGCGGCGGCCGTGTTCGATGCGTTGCTCACCGAGCGGGTGCTGGTCAAAAACGTGAGTAAAATGCATCCGTTGCTGGCCGAATGCGTGCGGCTGACCGTCGGTTCTCCCGACGAAAACGCGCGCCTGCTGGCTGCTTTGAAACTCGCGCTGCCCGGTTGACCCCAGGGCGCGGCGGCGCGCGACGATCAATCCCCATTTACATCAGACTCAATCAAGGAATTGCCATGCGTGTGGCGGAAGTCGTTCGCAATACCAGCGAAACGCAGATCCGTGTGAAGCTCGATCTCGACGGTACGGGCCGGCAGAAGCTGGCCACCGGCGTGCCGTTTCTCGACCATATGCTCGATCAGATCGCGCGACATGGTCTGATCGATCTCGAGGTCGAAGCGCATGGCGATACGCATATCGACGACCACCATACGGTCGAGGACGTCGGCATCACGCTCGGTCAGGCCGTCGCGAAGGCGATCGGCGACAAGAAGGGCATCCGCCGCTACGGCCATTCGTACGTGCCGCTCGACGAGGCGCTGTCGCGCGTCGTGATCGACTTCTCGGGCCGGCCGGGTCTCGAATTCCACGTGCCGTTCACGCGCGCGCGGATCGGCACGTTCGACGTCGACCTGTCGATCGAATTCTTCCGCGGGTTCGTGAACCACGCGGGCGTCACGCTGCACGTCGACAACCTTCGCGGGATCAACGCGCACCACCAGCTCGAAACGGTGTTCAAGGCCTTCGGCCGGGCGCTGCGTGCGGCGGTGGAGCTCGACGAGCGCGCGGCGGGGCAGATTCCGTCGACGAAGGGCAGCCTCTAACTTTCGAACGGACGACGCCAAGGACAACCTCACGGCTTCGGCGCGGCGCGCCGGCTTGCGATGGATCTGCTCAAATCGTTCATTTCTCTGCTCGCGCTGATCAACCCGGTCGGCGCGGTGCCGTTCTTTCTGAGCCTGACGGCGCAGCAGACGGACGACGAGCGGCGCCGCACGATCCGGATCGCGTCGGTGTCGGTGTTCTGCGTGATGACGGTGACGACGCTGCTCGGGCAGCAGATCATCGACTTCTTCGGCATTTCGGTCGGCTCGCTGGAGGTGGGCGGCGGAATCATCATGCTGCTGATGGCGATCAGCATGCTGAACGCTCAGGCCGGCAACACCCGCTCGACGCCGGAGGAGCGCCACGAAGCCGAGCAGAAGGACAACATCGCGGTCGTGCCGCTGGCGATTCCGCTGCTCACGGGCCCCGGCTCGATCAGCACGGTGATCATCTATGCGGCGAACTCGCATCACTGGTATGAGCGAGCCGGGCTCGTCGCGATCGGCGCGGCGCTGGCTCTGTTGTGTTTTCTCGCGATGCGGCTTGCCGAGCCGATCGCGAACTGGATCGGCCGCACCGGCATCAACATCGCCACGCGGCTGATGGGTTTGATGCTGTCGGCGCTGGCGGTGGAATTCATCGTCAATGGACTGAGGGCGCTACTGCCTGCACTGAGATGAAAACTTCGATTGCGATTGTGGATTATGGGATGGGCAACCTGCACTCGGTCGCGCAGGCGCTCAAGAAGGCCGAGCCGGCCGCCGACGTGGCGATCGTCGACACGCCGGCCGCGATTCGCGCGGCCGACCGCGTCGTGCTGCCCGGCCAGGGCGCGATGCCCGACTGCATGCGCTGCCTCGGCGAATCGGGGCTGCAGGAAGCGGTGATCGAGGCGTCGCGCACGAAGCCGCTGCTCGGCGTGTGCGTCGGTGAGCAGATGCTGTTCGACTGGAGCGCGGAAGGCGACACGAAGGGCCTGGGCCTGCTGCCCGGCAAGGTCGTGCGCTTCGAGCTCGACGGCCGGCTGCAGGACGACGGCTCGCGCTTCAAGGTGCCGCAGATGGGCTGGAACCGCGTGCGCCAGTCGCAGCCGCACCCGCTGTGGGACGGCGTGCCCGACGATGCGTATTTCTACTTCGTGCACAGCTATTACGTGACGCCGGACAACCCGGCTCATACGGTCGGCGAAACGGCATACGGCGCGCCGTTTACGTCCGCGGTCGCGCGGGACAACCTCTTCGCGACCCAATTCCACCCCGAGAAAAGCGCGGAAGTCGGGTTGCGTCTGTATCGCAACTTCGTACACTGGAAACCGTGAACGTGGTGCGCGAGCCACAGTCGACGGGGCGGAAACGCCTGTCGCGCGGGGCTCACGCGTCTATGCGCCGAAAGAGTTGTACTAAACTAGCGAGACGGCGCGGTACCGGATTGGCCGGTACGCGCCGGATTCTTTTCATTTTCCACGACGACACCCGATTGCTATGTTGCTGATTCCGGCCATCGATCTCAAAGACGGTCAGTGTGTGCGCCTCAAACAGGGCGATATGGACCAGGCCACAATTTTTTCCGAGGACCCGGCGGCGATGGCCCGCAAGTGGGTCGATCTCGGCGCCCGGCGGCTCCATCTGGTCGACCTGAACGGCGCATTCGCCGGCAAGCCGAAGAATCTCGAGGCGATCGAAGCGATCCTCGACGAAGTCGGCGATGAAATCCCCGTACAGCTCGGCGGCGGCATCCGCAGCCTCGAGACGATCGAGAAGTACCTCGACGCCGGCCTGTCCTACGTGATCATCGGCACGGCGGCCGTGAAGGACCCGGGCTTCCTGCAGGACGCGTGCACCGCGTTCGCCGGCAGCATCATCGTCGGCCTCGATGCGAAGGACGGCAAGGTCGCGACCGACGGCTGGAGCAAGCTGACCGGCCACGAAGTGATCGACCTCGCGCAGAAGTTCGAGGACTACGGCGTCGAATCGATCGTCTACACGGACATCGGCCGCGACGGGATGCTGCAGGGCATCAACATCGAGGCGACCGTGAAGCTCGCGCAGGCGGTCGGCATTCCGGTGATCGCCAGCGGCGGCCTGTCGAACCTCACGGACATCGAGAACCTGTGCGAAGTGGAAGAGCACGGCGTCGAAGGCGTGATCTGCGGTCGTGCGATCTACTCCGGCGATCTCGATTTCGCGGCCGCGCAAAAGCGCGCGGACGAACTGAACGGCGAACTCGACAACGCGTAACCGCGGTGTCCCGTTCGCCGGGGCTGCCCGCAGGCGGCCCCGACCGGAAGCCTCGCGCGAGGCTTCCGCAACCGGCCGTTCCACTGCGGCCTATGGCGTACATCATGGCTCTAGCTAAACGCATCATCCCCTGCCTGGACGTGACTGCCGGGCGTGTCGTCAAGGGCGTCAACTTCGTCGAGCTGCGCGATGCCGGCGACCCCGTCGAAATCGCCCGCCGTTACGACGACCAGGGTGCCGACGAACTGACGTTCCTCGACATCACCGCGACGTCCGACCAGCGCGACCTGATCCTGCCGATCATCGAGGCGGTCGCGTCGCAGGTCTTCATTCCGCTGACCGTCGGCGGCGGCGTGCGCGCCGTCGAGGACGTGCGGCGCCTGCTGAACGCGGGCGCGGACAAGGTCAGCATGAATTCGTCGGCGGTCGCGAACCCGCAGCTCGTGCGCGACGCGGCCGACAAGTACGGCTCGCAGTGCATCGTCGTCGCGATCGACGCGAAGCGCGTGTCGGCCGATGGCGAGGCGCCGCGCTGGGAAGTCTTCACGCACGGCGGCCGCAAGGGCACGGGCCTGGATGCGATCGAATGGGCGCGCAAGATGGCCGAGCTCGGCGCGGGCGAGATCCTGCTCACGAGCATGGACCGCGACGGCACGAAGTCGGGCTTCGACCTCGCGCTCACGCGCGGCGTGTCGGACGCGGTGCCGGTGCCGGTGATCGCATCGGGCGGTGTCGGCTGCCTGCAGGATCTCGCGGATGGCATCAAGGACGGCCGCGCCGACGCGGTGCTGGCCGCCAGCATCTTCCACTACGGCGAGCACACGGTCGGCGAGGCGAAGCGCTTCATGTCCGATCAGGGCATCGCGGTGAGGCTGTGATGAATACGGAAACGAAATCCCTGCCCGCGTGGCTCGACAAGGTCCGCTGGGACGACAACGGCCTCGTGCCGGTGATCGCGCAGGAGGCGTCGACGAACGACGTGCTGATGTTCGCGTGGATGAACCGCGAGGCACTGGCGAAGACGATCGAGACGCAGCGCGCGGTCTACTATTCGCGTTCGCGCAAGCGCCTGTGGTTCAAGGGCGAGGAGTCGGGCCACGTGCAGCACGTGCACGAGGTGCGGCTCGATTGCGACGAGGACGTCGTGCTGCTGAAGGTCGAGCAGGTGTCGGGCATCGCCTGCCACACCGGCCGGCATTCGTGCTTCTTCCAGAAATTCGAAGGTACGGTGGACAGCGGCGACTGGGTCGCGGTCGATCCGGTGCTGAAAGACCCCGAACACATCTACAAATGACGCAATCGACCGAAGACACGCTGCTGCGCCTCGCGGCCGTGATCGACAGCCGCAAGGGCGGCGACCCCGAACAATCGTACGTATCGCGCCTGTTCCACAAGGGCGACGACGCGGTGCTGAAGAAGATCGGCGAAGAGGCGACCGAAGTCGTGCTGGCCGCGAAGGACGTGCGCCAGGGCGGCGCGCCGACGGCGCTGGTCGGCGAGGTGGCCGATTTGTGGTTCCACTGCCTCGTGATGCTGTCGCATTTCGACCTGAGCCCGGCCGACGTGATCGCCGAACTCGAGCGCCGCGAAGGACTGTCGGGCATCGAGGAAAAGGCGCTGCGCAAGCGCCGCGAGCGCGAGGAAAACGGCGGTTGACGGCTCGCGGCCTGCCGCGCCGGCGACAGTGCGGTAAGCTGTAAGAATTGTCATCCAACGGGGGTAGCATCATGACCGATACGCCGAGCCAGTTTCCGACGCCGTCGGTGCCGGGCGCAGCGGACGCCGAGCGGCTGAACGGTTTGCGCACGTTGACGCACGTGCTGTACGGCCTCTACGCGATTCATTGGCTGACGGGTGGCGTCACCGGCATCATCGCGATCATCATCAACTACGTGAAGCGCGGCGACGTGGCCGGCACGCCGTACGCCGACCATTTCGAGTGGCAGATCCGCACGTTCTGGCGCGCGCTGATCGCTTACGTGATCGGCTTCGCGCTGATGTTCGTGGTGGTGGGATTTGTCGTCATGTTTGTCACGTGGATTTGGACGCTGTACCGTATCATCAAAGGTTGGCTGTACCTGAACGACAACAAGACGCTCGATCCGCAGGCCTGGTTCTGACCGGCGCGCGGGCGTTTCGCAGGAGCAACATGAGTCACGATCCGAATTGCCTGTTCTGCAAGATCGCGGCGGGCGAGATCCCGAGCACGAAGGTGCACGAGGACGACGAATTCGTCGCGTTCCGCGACATCCGCCCCGCGGCCGAGACACACGTGCTCGTGATTCCGCGCCGGCACTTGCCGACGCTGACGGCGGCGAGCGAGGCCGACGCGCCGATGCTCGGCCGGCTGATGCTGCTGGTCGCGCGTCTGGCCGACCAGCTCGGCGTCGCGTACACGGGCGGCGAAACCGGTTTTCGCACGGTGATCAACACGGGCCCAGGCGGCGGGCAGGAGGTTTACCACCTGCATGCGCACATTCTGGCCGGCCCGCGCCCGTGGCTGCGGATGGGTTGACGTCGCGGGGCGTTTCCCCGCATCGATAGTCGAAGCCGGCGTGCCGCCGGCGATTTGCGCCGCGACGCGGCGTGGTTGAGGAGAGGTTTCATCATGGGTGGATTGAGCATTTGGCACTGGCTGATCGTGCTGCTGATCGTCGCGCTGGTTTTCGGTACGAAGAAGTTGCGCAACATCGGCAACGACCTCGGCAGCGCCGTGAAGGGTTTCAAGGACGGCATGAAGGACGGCGAGACGCCGGCGGACGCGCAGCAACTGCCGCGCAACGGCTCGGTCGACGTCAACGCGAAGGAAACGACGCGTTCCGATTCGAACAAGGCGTAACGCCGGCACGCTGACAGGCATTCGCGATGCTGGATCTCGGTCTTTCGAAGATGGCGCTGATCGGCGTCGTCGCGCTCGTGGTGCTCGGCCCCGAGCGCCTGCCGCGCGTCGCGCGTACGGCCGGCGCACTGTTCGGCCGCGCGCAGCGGTACATCAACGACGTGAAGGCCGAGGTCTCGCGCGAAATCGAACTCGACTCGTTGCGGACGATGAAGACCGATTTCGAGACGGCCGCGCGCAATGTCGAGACGACGATTCACGACAACCTGCGCGAGCACGAGAAGGAGCTGAACGACACGTGGAACTCCGCGGTCGGCGGCCTTAACGAAGGCTCGGTCGATGCCGGCACGTACGGCTCCGACACGCCCGCGGCGCCGTCGTGGCGCGGCAGCACGGCCGCGCTCGCGCCGAAGCGTCGCAACTGGCGTGTGAAACAGGCGGCGACGCCTGTCTGGTACAAGCGCGCGACGACCCGCCGCACGCACGTGCAGTCGGGCGCCGCGCGTGTCGCGCGCCACCAGCCGGCCAGCCTGCGCCGGCCGACGCGCTTCTTCTGAGCCGAGCGCATGCTCGCTCGTCAATCCTACCGAGGGCCGGTGTGAGCGACCCCCAGCAGAATCCGGGCGATGCCCCGGAAGAAACCTTCATTTCCCATCTCGTCGAGCTTCGCGACCGCATCATTCGCGCGGGGCTGGCCGTGATCGTCGTGTTCCTCGGGCTCGTGTACTGGGCGCCCGACATCTTCCGGCTGCTCGCGCGGCCGCTGATGGAAAACCTGCCGAAGGGCGGCAGGATGATCGTGACCGACGTCACCGGCTCGTTCTTCGTGCCGATGAAGGTCACGATGCTCGTCGCGCTCGTGATCGCGCTGCCGATCGTGCTGTACCAGATCTGGGCGTTCGTCGCGCCGGGGCTGTACCAGCACGAGAAGAAGCTCGTCGCGCCGCTCGTCGGCAGCAGCTATTTCCTGTTCCTGTGCGGGATGGCGTTCGCGTACTTCCTCGTGTTTCCGACGATCTTCCGCGTGATGGCGCACTACAACGCGCCGCTCGGCGCGGAGATGTCGACCGACATCGACAACTACCTGAGCTTCGTGCTCGGGATGTTCATCGCGTTCGGCGTCACGTTCGAGGTGCCGATCGTCGTCGTGCTGCTCGTCCGGATGGGCGTGCTGACGCTGAAGAAGCTGAAGGAGATGCGGCCGTACGTGATCGTCGGCGCGTTCGTGGTCGCGGCGGTCGTCACGCCGCCGGACGTGTTCTCGCAGCTGATGCTCGCGTTGCCGCTCATCGTGCTGTTCGAGATCGGGCTGCTGGCCGCGCGATTCTTCGTACCGAAGCCGACGGAAGAACCCGAGGCGGAGAACGGCGCCGCGAGTTGACGCGGGACCAGTGCGCGGCGGCCGGCATGGTCGCGGTCGTCGATACGGCCCCTCGACAGCGTTGAAGCCGGGCGGGCCGACCGGATGGTGCGGATGGCGAGGGCGCCCGCAGCTTCTTCACCGTGAAGAACGCACGCCGGAGCAAAGCCGCCGGACCCAGGCAACAGGGCAGCCGATCAGGCTGCCCTTTTTTGTTTCCGTCGTTGGCCAGCAAGCGGCGCCGGTACGCCGCCCGCCGGAGGTCATTCGCTGTCGCTGTCCTGTTCGTCGAGCGCCTGCTTCGGCGGCGGCGGGCGCTTGCCGATCACGACCTTCACGTCGAACTCCTTGCCCTTGCGCACGACGTGTACCTTGGTGGGCGTGCCCGGCTTGATCTGCGCGACGGTGTTCAGCAGCTTCGTCGTGTCGGTGATGTCATCGCCGTTCACGCTCACGAGGATGTCGCCCGGCTTGATGCCGGCCTTGTCGGCCGGCCCGCCCTGCAGCACGCCCGCGACGATCGCGCCCGACTTCTGCTGGAGCCCGAACGATTCGGCGATTTCCGGCGTGACGTCCTGCGGCTCGACGCCGATCCAGCCGCGCGTGACCGAGCCCGTCGTGATGATGCTTTCGAGCACGGTGCGCGCGGTCGACACGGGGATCGCGAAGCCGATGCCGAGCGAGCCGCCCGAGCGCGAGTAGATCGCCGTGTTGATGCCGAGCAGGTTGCCGTTCACGTCGACCAGCGCGCCGCCCGAGTTGCCCGGGTTGATCGGCGCGTCGGTCTGGATGAAGTTCTCGAACGTGTTGATGCCGAGGTGATTGCGTCCGAGCGCGCTGATGATCCCCATCGTGACCGTCTGGCCGACGCCGAACGGGTTGCCGATCGCGAGCACGACGTCGCCGACCCGCGACTGGTCCGAACGGCCGAGCGTGATCGTCGGCAGGTTCGTCATGTTGATCTTCAGCACGGCGAGGTCGGTTTCCGGGTCGCTGCCGATCACCTTCGCGGTGCCCGTGCGGCCGTCGGCGAGCGCGACTTCGATCTGGTCGGCGCCGTCCACGACGTGCTGGTTCGTTAGAATGTAACCTTCAGGGCTCACGATAACGCCCGAGCCCAGGTTGGCGGCCGGTTCGTCGTGCTGCTTGCGGGCATTGCGGTCGCCGAAGAAGTAGCGGAACAGCGGATCCTTCGCGCGCGGATCGGGCGGCAGCGAGCCGTCCTTGCTGGAGAAGACGTTGACGACGGCGGGCATTGCCTTTTGCGCGGCCTCGGCGTACGACGTGGTCGCGGGGGCGCCGCCGATGCCCGGTGCGACTTCGCGCAGCGCGACGATCGGCGTGGCGAGCTGCTTGCCGAGCTGTCCTTGCCGTTGCAGCCATTGCGGCTTGAGCGTCACGACGATGAACATCAGCGCGAGCAGTACGGTCACCGCCTGCGCGAAGAACAGCCAGAAGCGTCTAAGCATCTGAAAGGATTAGAGGTTTATATGGATCGGATCGAACTTGAATTGTACTTGAACAATACCCTTGAAATCGCGCGCTTCAAGGACTATTGCCCGAACGGCCTCCAGGTCGAGGGGCGCCGCAGGATCGAGAAGATCGCCACCGGCGTGACGGCGTCGGTCGCGTTCCTCGAAGCCGCGCTCGAATGGGGCGCGGATGCGGTGCTCGTCCATCACGGCTATTTCTGGCGCAACGAGGCGCCGCAGATCACCGGCCGGAAGTACAAGCGGCTGAAGCTGCTGCTCGCGAACGACCTGAACCTGTTCGCATTCCACCTGCCGCTCGACGCGCACCCCGAGTTCGGCAACAACGCGCAGCTCGGCGAGAAGCTCGGGCTGCTCGGCGAGCAGCGTTTCGGCGACGGCGACCTCGGCTGGATGGCCACGCTGCCGATGCCCGTCTCGCTCGAGCACTTCGTCGCGAAGGTCGAGCGCACGCTCGGCCGCACGCCGCTCGTGCTTGGCGATCCGGAGATGCAGTTGCGCCGCATCGCGTGGTGTACGGGCGCCGCGCAAAGCTATTTCGACGCGGCGATCGACGCGGGCGCCGACGTGTTCCTGACCGGCGAGGTGTCGGAATCCGTCACGCACGCGTCGGCCGAGAGCGGCGTCGCGTTCGTTGCGGCAGGGCACCACGCGACCGAACGCTACGGAATCCAGGCGCTCGGCACCCACTTGTCCGAAGAATTCGATCTCGAACACCTTTTTATCGATATTCATAACCCGGTCTGAACCACGGATTTGCGGCGGCGCATCGAAATTTTGTAATGTAGCGTATGCTTAAAAGCGAAATGATTTAATCGCTCTGGTAGTGGGGGAAAACCCTTAACTATCAATTACTTCGAAGGGATTTTCGTCTCCGGGCCTTGTAAATGGCGACTCCATTCGCGCAAACTAGCGGCGGAATGAATAGTCGTGACGGAAAATCCAACTCAGAAGTGGGGCGTGTGATGCGAGACAAGGAAGAGAAACGCGTCGACAGCGGCCGCCGTACCTGGCTGATTGCGACATCCGTAGCAGGTGGCGTGGGAGGCGTAGCCACCGTCATACCTTTCGCGGCGTCGCTTGCGCCGTCCGCGAAAGCGAAAGCGGCCGGAGCTCCGGTCGAGGTCGACATCAGCGGCCTGAAGCCCGGCGAGATGGTCACCGTGCCGTGGCGCGGCAAGCCGGTCTGGATCCTGAATCGCACCAACGACATGCTGGCCGACATCGTCAAGGCCGACAAGGAAGTCGCGGATCCGACCAGCAAATCCCCGTACTCGATGCCGTTGCCCACGTATTGCGCGAACGAATATCGCTCGCGGGCCGATCGCAAGAACATTCTCGTCGTGATGGCCGTGTGTACGCACCTCGGCTGCACGCCTAGCCAACGCTTCACGCCGGGTCCGCAGCCGAACCTGCCGGACGACTGGCCGGGCGGCTTCCTGTGCCCGTGCCACGGTTCGACCTACGACCTCGCCGGCCGCGTGTTCAAGAACAAGCCGGCGCCTCAGAATCTCGACATCCCGCCCTACATGTTCACGTCGGCGACGACCCTCGTGATCGGCAAGGACGAGAAAGGAGAAGCGTGATGGCCGACAACAAGGAAGTCTCCACGACAGGTCTCACCGGCTGGGTCGACCAGCGCTTCCCGCTCACGTCCACCTGGAAGAAGCACGTTTCCGAGTACTACGCGCCGAAGAACTTCAACTTCTGGTACTTCTTCGGCTCACTCGCGCTGCTGGTGCTCGTCAACCAGATCGTCACGGGCATCTTCCTGACGATGAACTACAAGCCCGATTCGACGCTCGCGTTCGCGTCGGTCGAGTACATCATGCGCGAGGTGCCGTGGGGCTGGCTGATCCGCTACCTGCACTCGACCGGTGCGTCGATGTTCTTCGTCGTCGTGTACCTGCACATGTTCCGCGGGCTGATGTACGGGTCGTACCGCAAGCCGCGCGAGCTCGTGTGGATCTTCGGCTGCGCGATCTTCCTGTGCCTGATGGCCGAGGCGTTCTTCGGCTACCTGCTGCCGTGGGGCCAGATGTCGTTCTGGGGCGCGCAGGTGATCGTGAACCTGTTCTCGGCGATCCCGTTCGTCGGCCCTGACCTGTCGTTGTGGATCCGCGGCGACTACGTCGTGTCCGACGTCACGCTGAACCGCTTCTTCGCGTTCCACGTGATTGCGATTCCGCTCGTGCTGGTCGGCCTCGTGATCGCGCACCTCGTCGCGCTGCACGAAGTGGGGTCGAATAACCCGGACGGCATCGAGATCAAGGCGAAGAAGGACGCGAACGGCATTCCGCTCGACGGCATCCCGTTCCACCCGTACTACTCGGTGCACGATTTCTTCGGCGTCTGCGCGTTCCTGATGGTGTTCGCGCTGATCGTGTTCTTCTCGCCGGAGATGGGCGGCTACTTCCTCGAGTCGAACAACTTCGTCCCGGCGAATCCGCTGCAGACGCCGCCGGAAATCGCGCCGGTGTGGTACTTCACCGCGTTCTACGCGATGCTGCGCGCGACCACCGACCCGTTCAAGATCGTGCTGATGATCGTGATCGCGCTGCTCGGCGTGCTCGCGCTGATCCGTGCGCGCGGCAAGTGGAAGGTCGGGCTGCCGGTGCTGGCCGCGGCGATCGTCGTATTCATGTTCCTGACGGAATCGAAGTTCTGGGGCGTCGTCGTGATGGGCTCGGCGGTGATCACGCTGTTCTTCCTGCCGTGGCTCGACCGCAGCCCGGTGAAGTCGATCCGCTACCGGCCGCTGTTCCACAAGGTGTTCCTCGGGATCTTCGTCGCGGCGTTCCTGATCCTCGCGTTCCTCGGCACGCGGCCGCCATCGCCGGTCTCGACGCTGATCGCGCAGGGCTGTGCGCTGATCTACTTCGCGTTCTTCCTCGGCATGCCCGTCTGGACGCCGCTTGGCACGTTCAAGCAGCCGCCGGAACGGGTGCGCTTCAAGCCCCATTAACGTGAGCGAGGAGAGAACGACATGAAGAAACTGCTTTCGACGCTCGCGCTGATCGGGGCAACGGCCATCGCGCTGCTGGCGGCGCCGGCCGTGCGCGCGGAGGGTAATTTTCCGCTCGACCGGGCGCCCGATAACACGGAAAATCTCGTTTCGCTTCAACACGGCGCGCAATTGTTTGTAAACTATTGCCTGAACTGCCACAGCGCGAACCTGATGCGCTACAACCGTCTGACGGATCTGGGCATATCCCAGAAGGAGATCGAAACGAATCTCCTGTTCACGACCGACAAGGTCGGGAGCACGATGTCCGTCGCGATGCGGCCCGAAGACGCGAAGAACTGGCTCGGCACGACGCCGCCCGACCTGTCGGTCGAGGAGCGCGCGCGCGGTCGCGACTGGCTGTACACGTATCTGCGGAGTTTCTACCGCGACGATACGCGGCCGAGCGGCTGGAACAACGCGGTGTTCGAGAACGTCGGCATGCCCCATGTATTGTGGCAACTGCAGGGGCAGCGCACTGCCAAATTCGAAGACAAGACGGACGAGGAGACGGGCGAGAAGGTCCACGCGCTCGTCGGCTTCCAGCAGGTCACGCCGGGGACGTTGTCGCCGCCGGACTATGATGCTGCGGTGGCCGACCTGGTGGCCTATATGACATGGATGTCCGAGCCGGCCCAGCAGACCCGCAAACGCCTCGGCGTGTGGGTGCTGGTCTTTCTCGGTGTCCTGACTTTCCTGTCCTGGCGGCTCAATGCCGCGTACTGGAAAGATATCAAGTAAACACGCCTGACCGGCGTGGGGCCGGCGCAAGGCGGAACCCGTGAAAGGGGTTGCGCCGCGTGCCGGCCCTCGGCTTTTTTGAGGAAACGCAAATATGATGGTTCTGTATTCCGGCACAACTTGCCCGTTCTCCCAGCGTTGCCGGCTGGTGCTGTTCGAGAAGGGGATGGATTTCGAGATCCGTGACGTCGACCTGTTCAACAAGCCGGAAGACATCTCGGTGATGAACCCGTACGGTCAGGTGCCGATTCTGGTCGAGCGCGACCTGATCCTGTACGAATCGAACATCATCAACGAATACATCGACGAGCGCTTCCCGCACCCGCAGTTGATGCCGGCCGACCCGGTGCAGCGCGCCCGTGCACGCCTGTTCCTGCTCAACTTCGAGAAGGAGCTGTTCGTTCACGTCAGCACGCTCGAGAACGAGAAGGGCAAGGCAGCGGAGAAGAACCACGAGAAGGCACGCCTCGCGATCCGCGATCGCCTGACGCAGCTCGCGCCGATCTTCGTGAAGAACAAGTACATGCTCGGCGAGGAGTTCTCGATGCTCGACGTCGCGATCGCGCCGCTGCTGTGGCGTCTGGATCACTACGGCATCGAACTGTCGAAGAACGCTGCGCCGCTGATGAAGTATGCCGAGCGGATCTTCAGCCGTCCGGCCTATATCGAAGCACTGACGCCGTCCGAAAAGGTCATGCGTCGTTGATGATGCAATGAGGGCAAGACGGAGCGGGCGGCGCGGCGTGCCGCGTGCCCGCTCCGGGTTCGAGGATTGTGATGCAAGAGATTTCAACGAAGCCTTATCTGCTGCGCGCGCTGTACGAGTGGTGCACCGATAACGGTTACACGCCGCATATCGCGGTGAGGGTCGACAACTCGACGCGCGTGCCGCGTCAGTTCGTGCGTGACGGCGAGATCGTGCTCAACATCAGCTTCGAGGCGACGAGCCAGCTGCAGATGGGCAACGAGTGGATCGAGTTCACCGCCCGGTTCTCCGGGAAGGCGCACAAGATCGAGATTCCGGTGGCCAACGTGCTCGCGATTTATGCACGAGAAAACGGCCAGGGGATGGCGTTCCAGGTCGATGCGGTCGCGGGCGAGGGCACGGATTCGGGTGCGTTCGAAGACGATGCCGAGCAGGCCGATGAGGTGCGGCGCGACGAGTCGCCAGTCGTGCTGGCGCCGGTTGCCGACCAAGGTGCGAACGAAGAACCGTCCGAAGGCGCCGACGAACCGCCGAAAACCGACGGGGATGGCTCGAAAGGCGGCAGCCGACCTCGCCTCAAGATCGTGAAATGAGGTAGAATCTCGCGCTTACGCCGGCTTAGCTCATCTGGTAGAGCAGTTGATTTAAATGTGTACCAAGAGCTGCTGTTGCGTTTCCTACCCCTAGACGTTAGCATTCCTCTGTGGTTTTGCTTTTTCGGCCTATCTTTGATAGGCGAGTAGCAAGGAGGGGGCCGGGGGAGGAAAATGCCTGTGGATAAGTCTCTGCTCTCACACTGGCGGGAACTTCCCGCGGTCGACGTGCTCACGGCACTCGCTGACCACGCAAAGCGCGATATGTCCTATGTCGCGCTCAAATCCCCTCTTTCCAGTCGATGGCATGCTCGCTATGGCAGCTGCGAATTCGAACTTCTCTTGACTGGTCCCAAGTTCTGGGATACCCGTGCGCAGAAAGGCGGTGGCGGAGCGGTTGACCTCGTCATGCACCTCGCGCGAGTCGACTTTGCCGGGGCCGTCCATATCCTGCAAGGCTTTGGCCTGTAGGGTGCCGACGATGAGTGTCCTCCGAACCGGCGCGAATCCCCCCTACATTCTTTCCTCCCCAGTTTATTACGGCCGTCCCCGCTTTTGGTCGACGGTCTGGTCGCTCCGCTCGGCTGGACGGGCTTGGAAGGAAAATACTCATAAGACGCAGCTACGGCATCTAGACCGGTTTTACCGGCACTGCGATTCCAAGTTCGGCCCAGACTCGTTGGATACGGCGCTGGGGGATAGCGACGCAAGCCGCGTTTGCGAGATGTCCGCCGACTTCTACGTCGATTTGACCGCTAACGCCGACTACACGACGGCCGATGTGCAATGCTGGGACTCCGTACGCAAGTTCGTACTTCATTTCGCCAGGTATTGGGCGGTGAGTAGTGATGCGTGGGGCTATGTCATCGGCGCAATCAATGGAACGGGCCGTATCCGGACACCGAGGCGGGGCCGTATTGCGTTCGCTCGCGCGCTGCCAGATGTCGCTCTCAAAGAGCTGCTCGCCGTGGCTGAGCCGGGGGCAGGTCGAAATCCATTCGTTAGTGCATCAGTTCAGGCGCGGAATTGGTTGATTGTTCTGCTCCTTTTGCTCTGTGGACTTCGTCGCGGCGAATCATTGCTACTGACGGTCGACTCATTGAAGCACGGCGTTGACTCTGCGTCCGGTGAAAGCACCTACTGGCTCGATGTCACCACAACGGATGACGATGAGGACGAGCGGTCGTCCCGTCCGAGCATCAAGACCGTCGAGTCGCATCGGCAAGTTCGCATATCGGAAGAGCTGGCCGCCTCGTTCGAAGCGTACGTGGCTGAGTATCGCGCGGACAGCGACTCGCATCGCTTCCTGCTCACGGCAAAGAAGGGCAATCCCCTTTCTGCAGAATCGGTGAACAAGATGTTCGCCACGCTATCAGCCGCTATTTCGCCAGAGGCGATGAAGAGATTTCAGGAACGGACGGGGAGCAAGCTTCGCATCTCGCCTCATGACCTGCGCCACACCTGTGCAACTGTCAGATACGACCTGTTCCTGAAATCAGCTGACTTCAATCGAGACTTGGCAATGCAGCGCATGCGGGCGTTCTTTGGGTGGGCGCTTGAGTCGGACATGCCTGACTTGTACGCGCGTGCAGCGATTCAAGATGACCTGTTGCGGTCGTGGAACGACGTCTTCGACCGGCGCATCACCGTACTTCGAAAGGGGCAATCATGAGACGCCGGATGCAGGTTGAAGACCGGACGTTGAGACTCGATGGCCGCAGCGGAAGCGTTCTTGATTGGCCATGGCCACCGTCTCCGATAGTGTTCAAGGTCTATGACAAGTACGCCGATGTCGAAGTTGGCCTTGCGTCCGGTGAAAGAGTCTGGAAGGTGCCCGTTCAGGGCAGGACAGAACCGTTCGAGTTCGCGTTTGGGGCTGCTGGGCTGCTACAGCAAAAATTGGTGTTCCTTACACAAGTTGACAGTTCTCCTTCGTCTATCTACAAATTCACTCGTTCGCTTTTGCTGAATTGGTCGACGTATGTTCAGATTCTCGAGGACGGCCCAGAAGGAATCGAGGACTACTGGGACGAGCAAGTGCCCGACATTGATACCGCGAGGGCAGCTAAGGCGATTCTCCGCCTCGCCTGTTCCGCTGGCGTGGGCCCGTGGAAGGAAGTTCATAGGAATCTAATCAAAGGATTGGATAGCCGCTCAAACGCAGAAGGGCTAGCTCAGCGCGGCGCTCGTCAGAGGCGAGAAAAGTTGATTGACCTCAATCGGCAGACGCAACTCGTCAAAGTTCTCGACGCCCGCTCGTCAGAAAATGGGCTGGAAGAGTGGGAAGCGGAGGGCTTGGCCGCCTTGGCATTGACCTTCCAGCACGGCATGCGGCCTGTGCAGCTCCTGTCTCTGCTGGTAGAGCACGTCAACGTGTTCAAGGATGCAGCTGGAGATTGGGTCTGTATCGTGTCGTTCCACACGGGAAAGCAGCAAGGCGCACGCACCGACAATGGTGAAGTCCTTCGCCAGCTTAAGCCCGAGTGGGTGAAGCCGGCAATCGTACTTCTTGAATACGCTAAACGAGAGAAGCGGACCCGGTTGTTCTCCCGAAGCACAGGGGAGCAGCTATGGGCGAAGGTTAAGCGTGTCTGCGCCGACACGGGCTTCAAGGTCGATTTCACTGCCGTCAAGTTGCGGCACACATCCGCGCAAGCCCTCGCTGATGCTGGCCATAGCCGGAAGAGCATACAGTGGTTTCTCGCGCATACCAGAGGGAACTCAGCGACCGTTTATATCCGTGCGAGCCGTCACCAGGGCAATCTGTTAAACGCAGCTCTCGGTGCATCGAAGCTTTACGACGGGCTACTGTCATTGGCCGCCGGTGACTTCATCACTGTCGAAGACTTGCGCTGCGTACATGAAGATGAACAGATTGGTGCCGTGGTCGGTGACCGGCTCGTTAGCGGCATTGGTCGGTGCCGAACAAAACAGAAGGCCTGCAATTACGACCCCGTGTTCTCGTGCTACGGCTGCTTCAAATACGTACCTGCGCTGGACCCCACAGCGCACATGGAGGCTATTTCCGGCATGAGAGAGCAGGTCATAGTCTTTATGAAACGAGGCGGCCAAGAGTCTAGCCCTGCCTACCTTCAAATGATGAAATCCTTGGCGGGAGCACAACAAGCCCTGGATGAGTCCACTCGTATTCTGAGAGAAGCGCATGGCTAAGCGCAGACCTGGTACCTTATATGCCACGCAGCCACCGAAAGCCTACGATGTGTTCATTGCACGTTCGCGACGATTTGTCGAATCGAAAGGGCTATCGTGGGACATACCTGTCAATGAGGACGGGAGCGTCGATGAGAACGTCGATTGGGACCTGCGAGCCCTAACCGATAGTCATGCCCGTAGTGCTTCACGTACCAACGGCTTCGCGGTTGAAGACAGCGTCCGAAATTGCGCCATTGCTGCCGGATGGCCGACAGCGCTTCTTCCTACCAGTTCGGTTTTGGGGTTAGAAGTACGGGAGTTCCTGAAAGCCGTGCTCGCGCAGCGGTGCAGAGAAGGAATCGTGCCAAGGTCGGTTAGAAACGAAGCGCTGGTCTTCCGCAGGTTCTTCTCGGCAACAATGAAGGCTCCATGGGAGTTGAGCACGGAGGACTTCGACCGCTTCACCGAGTTGTTCAAAGGCACCAAAGCTGGCGTTATCTTGAATACGCTCGCGAATCTCATAAACGAGAAGATGCTGTCGCTTTACGTTCCGCTGGAGCCCGCCTACCGTACAGAGTTCGTAGCTATGCTTGCCACAGTTCTGGACGAGCGCAGTGACGCGCAAAAACTGCCGGACCCGGAGGCGCTGCACGAGCTCACTCGCATCGTTTTTTGCGAGAGACCCGCGAGTCACAACGACCGCCTTCGCTTCTCTGTTATTCGCTTATTGCTCTTCACCGGGTTGAGATTAAACGAAATCCTGATGCTTCCGCTGGACTGTCTAAGGTGGGAAACGCACGTCGATGTCGTGACCGGATTGCCTGCCGGCGAGATTGGCGGAACCAGCCGTACGCTTCAGTTGCGATACTTTGGATTAAAACGCGAGGAGGGACGGCCCGACCTGCTCGTTGAGGACCATCAATGGGTTCCGGAAAAATTTCACAGCGTTATCGCCGAAGCCGTAAAAATCGTCCAGAAGGCAACCGCACCGTTGCGGGCGGTGTTAAATCGAAATCTCGACGGCGTTCGACAATTTAAGACTTCCGCAGGGCGAGAGTTGTCGACGGCTGACCTTCTATTTATCACCATGGTCGCGAACAGGGGCGAACTGCCCGGTGCTATCCCTGAAGATGCCATCATCGAAACGCTCAACGAAAGCGGTGTCTACTCCTTCATGGGGTGGGTGCGCGGGGGGCGGACCAATATCTTCATGCGGTACGGTAAGACACCCGATTGCAGCGCCATGACGGTCAATCCGCACTCCCTTCGACATTTGATGAACACCGAGTTCTTTCGGCTCAACATACCGGACACCATCATTACGCAGCACTTCGGGCGGCAAACGGTCACGCAGAGCTATGAGTATGACCATCGTAGTCTTGCTGAGCGTTTGTCCTTCGTCCAGCTTCCGCCCAGCGCGGTCAAGATGATTGTGCCCGGTACTTCCCAGGAGGTAGTTGCGAAGATGGTTGTCGGGGGATTCGCGTCCAATAGTCACATCGCCAAATCGTTTAAAAAGATTCAGGCGGAGCACGGTGACGATGCAGCATTCGAATACCTGGCCACGAATTCCGACGGCTTCCACGTTACCCCGTACGGTTTCTGTACAACCAGCTTTGCTCTAAATCCGTGTGTGCGACACTTGAAGTGCTTTCACAGATGCAAACAGTTTGTTGCGAGTGGTCTCAGGGAGCACACTGTGTCGCTCGAGCAGCTACGGTCAAAGCTTGTGGTAATGAAAAAAATCGCCTCCGCAAGGCCGGCGAATTCGATTGGTCGCAGAAATCAGATTGAACACGCAGAGCAACTTTTGGCTGGTGTCGATGCTGCCTTGAAGGCGAATCCTGGCGACGTAGTGTTCGAAAATGGATACGACCACTCGGAGCAAGCGAGGGACCTGTTCGCATGAAACCCCGATTCGACGCGAGTAACGCTGAACTAGCGGGAATACTGGACGCGCTGTTGGCTGAGGACGTAACCATCACCGCGCGGGAGGTGGCCAGACGCCATTCGACGTTGCATCATGCCACGGCATTTACACGCGACGCCGGCAGAGTAACTCTTATCGGGCAGGCGCAGTCGCGGCAAGTTCAGCTCAGGACAATTCTCAACCCTCATGCGGTAAGGGCCTCGTCGCTGAGCGACCAGTTGGGCCAGAAAGAAACACGCATCGACGCACTTGAGAATCAGGTCAAGACACTGGTGACGTCTCATGCCGCATGCATACAAGCCGTTATGGCAGCCGGAGGCATGGCTGCGCTTCAGCGGTACTGGAAGGAGTATAAGGCGATTGGGGAAGCGCTTCGCGACCTGAGTGCGTATCCGGAAGCGGCCGAGGTGGTGAGACTTCGGGAAGACAAGCCTCGTAGACGATGAGCATTTCGACAGGAAGGCGCGTGACGCTTGAGGACCGCATCGTCCTCTCTATCAAACAACGCAAGGGGGTGGTCGTACTACGCTCTGACGTCGCTCCGCTCGGTAGCCCTGCGCAGGTTGGTCGAGTACTTGCGAAGCTTGTTGCCAATGGTGCACTCGTACGCGTTAGCAAAGGCGTATATGCCAAAACGCGAATCAATCGATTCACAGGCAAGCTGTCGCCCGCGGCGCCGTTCGAGACCATTGCGGCGGAGACTTTCCAACGCTTGGGTATCAAGGTAGTCCCTGGTCGTCTCGCACGCGAGTACAATGCAGGGGCAACGACTCAAATTCCAATGGACGGGGCGGTCAGTACGGGCACACGCCGGATACGTCGGAAAATCCAGGTTGGGAGCAAAACGGTGAAGTACGAGAAAAGCGCAGACGAATAGATGTCTGACACACGACGGCGCCTCTCACACCGAGAGCCAACGCAATCAAGGGACGCGCAGCGCCGACCATGCATCTACCGCGACAACAATAAGCCTTGGTCCATCAACGTCCGGACGACATCGGCCTGCAACTGGTCGCGTCGGCGCACACACGGGTCTCGGTTTTCTGCCGCGTTCGCCATCCAGGTCTTGTAGCCGATGAATACTCGCGGGTCAATGGTCGACATCCTGGCCATTTTTCCGGTCGTGGCCACCACGACCTGCTCGAATTTCGGTGCCGACGCCGGTATCTGTGCACGCCACTGGTCTTCTTCGTAAGCAAACAGTCGGCCTGGACGAGGGGCAGAGTCCTGCTGCGGTCGTCGCAAAAAGTCGACCTCAATACCTTTGCTGTTGATGGCCGTCTCGCGATGGTCGTCTTTGCGCCGAAAACTCTTATCAACACGCTGCAAAATGCTGAGCATCGAAACGTCAGGGCGTTCCATGTCGGTCAGAAAGCAAACATGTCTTTGCGCATCCCCAAGCACATCGACATCCTGGGGGACCATTACGCCTTCAATGCGAACTCCTGCTGCGGCCTCATACGCGTACAGGGCGTGCGTACCAACGACCGTGAAATAGGACGACAGCCCGGCTTTCTCGATAGCACGCAGGACATTCACGACGATAGCTGGGACCCGACCCACTCTAAGTGCGCGGTTCAATCGCTCCGCTTCAACAACCGCCGCTTGAAGGTCCGTCATGCGGGCCTCAATCTCGGCTTTTCGGGAGGTAAAGGCTTCGTAGGCTTGTTCGGTTTCGGGTGAGCGTGACCCGATGCGTTTTTGCCGATTGCCGGCAAACGTCTTCACCAGATACTCATAAGGACCCTGGCTCTTCCAGTACATGCCACCGGCAAACTTCAAGGCCTCAGCTTTCGTCCGACAGAACTCCTCGAACACAGTCGAGGAGTCGATAGCCTGGCGAGCGGCGTTATCCGGGAGCGGTAGGTAGTCGGGCATTGGCCGTAGAAGTCTGTTTTTCAAATTACAAACGGCCAATCGTTATAAATCAATGGCTCCCGACGGTTGCCAGAGGCAATCTGACCCGCTTGGGCGCTGAGGTATTTCGGGAAGCTCGCGGCGGCTCCCGTCTGCGCTGGAGAGAACGTTCGGGCGGTTGAACTAGCACGTCGCTGTACAGAAAAACAGGCTGTATTCACGAACAGGTACTCCCAGCATCGCCTTATGCGACAAGGGTCTCGCGGTACTGCACTTCCCGCAAAAAGTACAGCAAATATAGGGCCAGAAATATATGCCGTTTTCTCATGTTCCATGAGAAGTCCTGAGAAACAAGGCTATCGATAGCACCGAAGGAAATCCTCCCAGTCCGATACGTAAGCCCTCCTTGAGACGCACTTGGTGGTCAGCGTGTGCACCAGGGCGCACGCGGCCGATGTCCGCCGTCGCAACCACGCGCAGCATTCCTGCTTCTTATTGACCGGTGTTAGCTGACCCACTGTCTTGCCGACCATACGGCGCGCACCACATGCATCGCATTCGCGTCTGGCGCCACCGGTACGCACTCGCTCAGACCGGTCTTCAACCAGCCTCCGCCGGGGATTGGGTCGTGCATCCAGAAACCTCGAGCGGCGCGACCACGAACGTCAACGACAAGTCGAAGTCCGACCGTATCCGGCGTGTCCACCAGAGAGACAAGGGCGAGCAGGACGCATGGCTCCGCGGGCAGGCGGTCCTCATCGGGAGCCGGCTCCGTGTACAAGCCGAGCGCACTGGTAAGCGCGTGGCGGTATTCCGGTGTCGGCCCAGTGATGAACAGACTGCAAATCGGCTCCTGCTTTACACCTCGTACGTGCGACACCAGCACGACGAACTGAACCTCTGATTTCATTCCTGCGCCCATCGTTCGCCTCCAATTGCCTTGTGAACGCGCTCCGCGAGGTGCAGTCTGCGTAACAGTGCACCTCGGTCGGCGCTGGCTTAGCCCCTCACATAGTCCCCATCCCAAACAAATTGCCACGTGAATCTGCGCCGCCACATCCGCCGATACGCGTCGGGTCGTTCATCGGTAAGGCCGTAGCGGGATTCAGGCAGGCCGTATATCTCACCGACCTGCCATTTTCGTACCGGCGAACGCAATCCACGTTACGGCAGGAGTCTGTGTACCGAGTGATGGCACCGGCGCCAGCAGTTGTATCGTGCGGTGCGCTGGTGTCTCGTTCCTGCGAGATTCGTCTTTGCACTTGCTCAAACGACGCAGGCGCTGTGACAGGGCTTGGATTGAACACCGCAGTTCTTTCGCTACAGTTCTCGCCTTCTTTCAACTGCTCGCATGCGCTCTGTGCCCGCCCGAGGGCGCCGTCCTTCGTATCGTCAATCACCCACGAAGACGTAGTTTTGCCCTCGGCTACCGCAATCCAAACTGGCGTGCTGTTCGACGCCTTGACTTCACATGTCTCTGGTTGGCTAGTGCGTTTTCGGCAACCTTCAAGCGCACTCGATTTAGCTTGCGCAGACGACTCACTGCCATACTCCACATAAGCGCCGCCCTTACCCATGGCTACGGCGTACCATCGCTCGCCGCCATCCCATGACGCAAGGTCTATCCGGCAGCGCTGTTTAAACGTAGCCTTGCAATCTTTCATGGCGCGCTCGGCAGCGGTTATTGGGTTTCTGTTCGTCGACACCGATATTCCGTCGTCTCCGCGCGCGATGACCAGCGCGACAGGCCCAGGAACCGGCTTGCCTACCAGACGACATCCGCCAGAGTTCCTACCGCATCCATCCAGTGCCGCCCGAGTGGCCTCTTCGGAAGATGCCGCGTCACGCGCGACAAACGCAAATCCATCGTCGCCATGGGCGGCGACTACCCATGCATTCGCCTGCGCAGTGAACACACAAAGCCAAGCTGCGAGCACAATTCGCGGTTTCCTCAATGTCATATCGACACCCTACCCATATCCGCGCCTGCACCACAGTTGTCCTCGAGCATAAAGTTAGTCATGCATACAATTGTTTTATTTTCGGAGGCGAAAGTTGAGATAGCCGTCACGTTCGACGCGGTAACCGTTGACTCCTCCACACCCGACAAACGAGACCGCCGGCAACAACGCCGCGGTAAGAGAACGCGTCTTTTCATTGTTTCCCCAGAGGTGCAGAGCGTCGATACGCCATTGCCCCGCATGTCGCGCTGGGCATCCGTAGTGTCATACATAAAATCGCTTATTACGACATTCTATGTCGTTAACTTTAGAGTCGTCCGGCACCACACTTGATGTTGCTTAACAACAACAGACGTGGTTATGGTGCGGCAATCGGCGGGAATACCGGAGCGGCTTGGGAAAGCGATTGCGCGCGAACGGATGGCACGCGGCCTGACGCAGGAGCAGCTCGCCGAAATCATCGGTGTCGAACAGGAAACCATTAGTCGGTTCGAGCGCGGCGCGACCTTGCCGCCGCTACCGCGGCTGATACAGCTTGCCGACTATTTCGATGTTCCCCTTGAATCCTTTCTGCGAGCGAATTCCAACCGGGTTGCAGACGAGGCGACCGACATTGCCGAGATGCTGTCAAAGCTCGACTCGCCAAATCGCGATTTTGTGCGTCGGTGGGTAGCAGAGATGTGCGAGAAACTCGCGAAACGGAAATAGCGGATGGCTAGCCGGTGAACCGCGTCACACCGCGCATCTGCGAGCACGACGCCGATTTTCTGCTACACGCCGAGTGCGGCGGTTGGCACCGAGCAGCGTGACAACGTCAGGTGCCGTCATACATCTTCGCCAGCTTTGTTTTCAAATCCGAGAGGGCTGTAGGCTCGCTTATGCCAAGCACAGGGTCCGTGCGAACTAGATGGTCACGGCACCAAGCCGGCCAATGAAGCCAATCGTCGTCCAGCGCGAGCCATGCTTCCGGCTTCCGCCGCAACACATCGCTCCAAATCTGCATGCCTCGCGGCGCAGCAGCGAACTCTGCCGGGTCCATCCTCGAGTGATACGTTGCGCCGACCACTCTTGCCTGCAAGCCGGGCGTCAGCCTGCGCGACACACGGGCGACACTGCCGCGGTAGCGCCGCACCCAGGCTGTCGACAAAACGATGCGTACTTCGGGGTACGGTCCAAGTGCCTCTTCAAGCAACGGGCAGTGTTCGAAAAGAGCATGGCCCGGCGCATCTAGCAGCGTCGGGCCGTGTTTGTGGCTCAGATGGACGCTTTCCGGGTGCAAAACTCCGTCAAGGTCCAAAAAGAGCAGGCGTCCTCCCGTGTGTCGGGGAGGAGGTATCACGAATATAGGCTCGGGAAGTCGTGTCGGCATGTAATCTACCTCCCCTGAGACCCAAGCGACGCTGCGAGCACCCGTTCCGCCAACTGCACTGCTACATCTGCAGTAATCGGCGGCTCAGCTGGAACTCCTGTCAGTCCCCAGTCGGTCAGTACATGTGCCTGCCGGACTTCTTCAGGCGACAGCCCGAGCACTCTCGCTGCAAGCGCGACGACTGCTCTCGCGAACGCGTCGGGCTGGCCCCTCGCCGCGCTGTCAGTGCCATCCATGTTCGCGACGAACCGCATGACCCCATACATAGCTTCGTACGCGCAGCGCACCCGCACCACCTCTGCCGAAGTGGCCCTTCTGGCCACATGCATGAACTCATTAAAGTGCACATGCAACTGCTCGATAGCGTGCTGCTCCGCAGATACGAGCATGAGCTCGTCCGTAGCTTTACGCCGGAGGTTGTTTGTCTCCGCAATGTACCATTGAGCTGCTACCCATTCGATGACAGGTTCGCCGTCAGGCCCTAACCGTGCCGGCAGACGACCTTCCTCGATTAACTTGCGCGCATACCGCTCGGTGACGTTAAGCTGCTCCGCGAGTTCCACAACCGTCATATGCATGTCAGCACCCGTTCCTTTTTTCAATTCATCAATTGAAAAATAGATGCTAGCACACTCGAAAATTTAATTAGGCATCCGCATCTTTGTTGCACAAAAGCACAAAGCTCCATGTTCATGCGTGCTCGTATGGGAAAGTCACGCAATCTGTCTTTGTCATCCGAAATCTGGGACAAAAGGGGCGAGCGACGCGACAATGACTCATTTCCGCGCCTTCGTTAGGCAGCTGGATAAGGCACGCGAGAGTGACGCAATAACTGCGCGTTTCTCACATGTCGCATAATTGCCCGAGGTAGTGCGCTGAAATTCGGACCCCCGCCCCCTGTACGGCTCCCGGATTCCAGGGTGCGTCCGGTACGCCCAAGCCCTTCCATACTGCTTGCGGTGACGGAGAGGTAGGCGTGCATGGTCTCGTTGGGATACGATATGTAAGCACGGTTGACTAACATACGAGACCAAGAACAATGCGCTTCATACCCAAAGGACCGGAAATTCCTGAACGCCTAATGTGGGCGCACGAAGAGGGGCGGGTAGTGTTCTTCTGTGGCGCCGGGATTTCATATCCTGCGGGCTTACGGAATTTCACATGGCTCGTGGACCAACTCTACGAGCGGCTTCACCGAACGAGGCGCGGACCAGAAGAAGCTGCTTATAACGAAAAGCGTTATGACGCAGTGCTTAACTTGTTAGAAAGAGATTTGGCCGGTGGGCGGCAGACACTTCGTTCGCATCTTCCCGATATTTTGAAGCCAGACCTTCGAAGGCGACATGCTCTCGCTACTCATCGAGCGTTGCTAACCTTGGCTCGTGATAGAAGCGACCGAACACGTCTGGTCACAACCAATTTTGACCGACTTTTCGTCAAGTCGGACAGGAAAGTTGGGCACATATCTGCGCGTCACCTTCCCATGCCAAAGCAAAGTCGCTGGGACGGCGTTGTCTATCTTCATGGACTGATGGCAGAGAGACCATCAGCTACCGACCTAAATCGATTGGTTTTGACGAGCGGTGACTTTGGTCTCGCTTACCTCACCGAACGCTGGGCAAGCCGATTCGTCAGCGAACTCTTTGCAAAGTACACCATTTGCTTCGTTGGTTATAGCGCCGACGACGTTGTGCTCCGGTACATGCTAGATGCGCTATCGGCGGACGAGCTACTTGGGGAGCAGCCCATCGAGGTGTTTGCGTTCGCGGGGGCCGGTGCTGGCGACGAGGAGGTGACTCGAGAGAGCTGGCAAGCCAAGGGGGTGACACCGGTCGTTTACGACGACGGAGACAGGCATTCGAGTTTACATGAGACGCTTCGAAGCTGGGCGAAGACGTATCAAACTGGTCTTCAGGGGCGCAGAGGGATTGCTTTACGCGAAGCTCGGCTAAATCCGGACAAACTCGATGAGTCAGGAAGTACTGCCCGTCTTATTTGGGCGCTGAATGAGTCGTCTGGCGAAATTGCCAAAGCGTTCGCGACTGCAGAGTCCGTACCACCTATCACGTGGTTAGCGTCGTTTACGGAGCCACGGTTTCAGCGCTCCGACCTGCCACAATTCGGCATTTTGTGCGGTCAGTTGCCTAGTCGGCGACCAGGTGACGGCGAGTTGAAATTCAGTCTTCTCAACCACCCGAGCGCGCCGGCGTATGCCCGCTGGACTAATCTCGTCACACGCGATGGATTTCTGGCTGCGCTCGCAGGATTAGACCCAGTCTCAGAATGGCTTGCTCAGTGGTTGTGCAGACATCTCGATAAGTCCGAGACGATTCTTTGGGTGACTAAGAGCGGTGGCCGACTGCACCCGATGTTTGAAAACTTGGTTCGAAATCAGCTGCGGGGCACGGAGCTTGGAGGTGCCTACAGGCGCATCTGGGAAGTTATCGCCGCAGGGTGCGTGAAGACGGAGGAGAATTCGAGCGAATTTAACGGATGGGCGTTTCAATTGCCTCCGGGACCTATAAGCACCACGGCGAAGATGTTGCTTTATCGCTTGCTTGAGCCTCGTGTCAGCTTCCGTGAGCCCTATCGGTGGCGAGAGGAAAGTGCAGAAGAGCCGCTTCCCGGCAGCGAGGCGCGGGTGTCGGACATCGTTGGATGGAGCTTGACTCTCGAAGGAGGGCACCCACACGATGCGTTTGAGAGACTCGGAACTAGGGAGGATTGGTCTTCGTTTCTTGTTGAGAGCTTGCCTGTCTTTACGCAGTTGCTTAAGAGCTGTATTGACCTATCGGTGGTACTGGAAGGGGCTTCTCCTGAAGAGGACCTATCGGTTTGGCATCAACCGTCCATTGCCCCACATAGCCAGAACAGACATCACAATGCGTGGACAATTCTCATCGAACTTTGCAGAGATGCATGGGACGCGACGGCAAAAGTTAACGCAGCACTGGCTTTGAGTGAGTTCGAGCGCTGGCGCTCCATTGACTATGTCGTGTTCAGACGACTGGCAATGTATTGCGCTGCTAGCAACAGAATCATTCCGACGAAGACAGCTCTCGAGCTCCTCGTCGATAAAAACTCGCTATGGTCCGAAAACTGCAAGCATGAGGCAATTCAGCTCATGATGCACATCGCCCCAAAGCTCAAACAAGTTGATGCTGGGCGCTTGCTATCGAGAGTTTCAAAAGGCCCGCCACGGAAAATGTATCGCGTGGACCTTTCGCGGGCTGACTGGAAGTATGTTCGTGACCGGACTACATGGGTGAGACTTGCCAAATGGAAAGAGTCGAAAGCGACGCTTCCCTCGCCCTACTTGTCGTTACTCCGCACACTTGAGACGGCTTATCCGGAATGGCTCGCAGAGGAGCGCGAACCCTTAGAGTTTCGTAGCTGGATGAGTTCGGGTTTTGGAGACTGGCGAACAATTTCAATACTGCCCCGTGATGTCGTTGGCCTTGCTCATGCGCTAACCGAGCGGACGGATAGTTTTATTGCAACCGATGACTGGTTGACCGTGTGCTCGGAAGAGCCGGACCTCGCACGCGGAGCGTTAAAGCGTCTCGTCGGTACTGGCTGTTGGCCCGGGAGTGCATGGCGGGACGCGCTGAACTCGTCCGTCGAAAGTGCCAACCCTGTCGTCACTATTGCGGAATTCGGCTACCAAATTGCAACGGCGCCGGATTCGTTTTTCGCCGAAACACAGCACTCGCTACCGTGGTGGCTGAAACAGCAGGCCAAAACCATCGCTGTGCAAAATGCAGGGAATTTTCTGGACATATGCGGGCGTATTCTCGAGACGCTGAAGGCTGAGCCGCTCGATGCGACAGACGATGTCGTTGGCCAAGCCATCAATTATCCCATCGGTCGGACGGTCGAGGCTATCTTCGACCATTGGTATACAACAAAGCCACAAGCCGGGCGAGGCCTCGCTGAACCGTATCGCAGCCTATTTGAAACGATATGCACCGGCAAGTTTGATGCCTACCGGCCTGGGCTTGTTGTTGCCGCCGCCAACCTTTACTCGTTGTTTCTTGCTGACCCTGATTGGACCCGCTCGGTTCTACTGCCGCGGTTTGATTTCAGTTGCTCCCCCGCAGTGGCTGCCGCTTGTTGGGAAGGGTACCTGTGGGTTCCGCGTATCGACGCGAGGTTATTCCGTGAGATGGTTGGCCTATTTACCTCGGCGGCTGGAGAGTACGTCCTTTTAGGCAAGCACAAGGGGCAGTTTGCGTCTCTTCTCGTTTGGACCATCATGGAAGTAGCAGATGAACAAGACGTGGAGGGGCTTACAAATGCACTCGGTTACTTGCCACCATACGGCTTAGCTGAAGCGGCGAATACGCTTGCGCAGGCAATCGTCGATAGGAAGGAAACTCTACGCGAGTATCTGGCGAACCGCGTTCGTCGTGTCTATCCCGGTCCGTGGCCGAAGTCATCACACTGCCGCTCGCCTGGCGAGGCTCGCGCAATCGCCCTGTTTTGCATCCGCACGGGAGACCTGGACAATTGGGTGCGCGAATCCAAGCCGTTCCTGCAAGCGTTTCCCGATATCTATCTTGTCGTTAAGGAACTCTCCGATTCGGGTCAGTGTGAGACCAGTCCTGCCGCTGCTTTAGAGCTTTTAGGTGAGGTGGTGACGGACAACCCATATCCAACCAGTGAATTGGCAGTATGCCTAGAGAAAATTGGTAATGCTCAACCCAGTCTAACCAAACGAAGAAACTTTCAGAGGTTGCGCGATATCTCGTCTCGGCATGCGACTACAGTGGTCTCTTGAACGCGACGCCATTGAACTAAGGGGCGCGTGCTGTATGTGCGCCGATTTGGTTGGATGATGTGATGTTCGCCGCTTCATATATGCGGCGAACATTGGTCAGATTCCGAGAGACATGTTGGCGTCGGGAATACCTCCACACTCGCATCGTGGCTTGTCAAAGCTCACGGGCTGTACGAGAGTGGCTCCAGTGCGCGGAACTAAGGACAACATTGGCGGACGATGGTGCCATGAATTTGTGTGCTGTTGGTCATGCCACCCCTGCAATCTGTAATTGTCTAACATGCGGCTGTTCGGATGGCCGTATCTATTCTTACCTGACGAAATGACGAGACGTGCGTCTGAGACGGTGGTCTCTGGAATGGCGAAGACATTCAATTTCCCGCCATGATGACTGGCGACCATCGCGACAATTCGACGTGAATCCCACGAACTAACTCGGTCAAACTGAATGCTGTCAAATTCGCAATCGCCCGGCAGTAACACAAGCCCCCGCTTCCAACCGTCATCGATACGAACGACCATCGCCAATCCGGAGTTGTTGCGATAGGACACGTCTCGTTTTTTGGTGGAGCACTTGAGTAGCGTCAGGTTGCCAGTTTCCCACATGCTGTTTCGCCTAGACCAGAAATGCAGTGCCCGCCGCCCCTCCCATCGCTGATGGTAGAGTTTCAAAATAAGAAGATAATGGCTTGGACCAAGCTTCATTGCCTTCTCCGGTGCAGGTACAAGCCACGGGCGGTGAAGCGCCGCACTTTTCCACGTCGCGAAAGGCGCGCCTCGGGCCCTGTCGTAACGCCAGCTTTCGAGCGCATATGCCCAATGGTCCCAATCCCAGTGTGAGAGCACAACCGGTGCTATGCCGGCATCACTTTGCACATCGAAAAGCTGCGGCGGCGGATTTGGCGCGCCAGCTATATTGGTCTGAATGGGCCAGCCTAGGTCGAAGAACAATACCGGATGCTCGTGCTCATCGACTACTGCATTGCAATTGCCTTGGCCAACGTGATAGGCAACCACATGTCGTCGGCCTTCGCTTGCAAACAATTTTTCAAGCCGCCTCGCAAACCGTTCGAACGACTTGGGGGCAAGCTGCGTTGCGTCAAAAATGCGCTCGGCCGAGGCCTGAGTGTCGGCGTCGAGTGCCTCCGGTCGTGAAATATACAGAGTAATGGCTTCCGCATCAGCGGCTGTCGGGGCAAGGGAAACAAACGTCGCAGGAATGTCTACCGCCGCTGCATCGTCGCGTACCTCAGAAACCGTAAGCGTGAACCAAATTCGTACAGACGCGTTGTTGATTCTATCCAGTAGACTCGGCGCAAATGATTCGCGCCTGACCTGGAGTACGGCTCCCATATACTCGTCAGCCTGTTCAGATGAAAATTGAGCCAGCCCTCCGACTCGCCGCATGATTGAAAATGTCTTTTGAGAAATACAGTCTAGATACACGTGTTCTTGGTCGACATCACCATCTAACGACTCTAGAACCGCGAAGTAACGCATGAGGGACCTCCGCCTTTTTTGCTATTCATTGCTTATCGGTCGCATCAGGTAAAACTTGATTGTGACCGTGGATTGAAGCTGGGCGAAGCAAGCCCCCTCGCATCCAGCGCCCCCTTAGGGCTTAGACAGCTGCTCGATGATACGTTGAGCCAGGATGGTGGCCGCTTCGTACATGGCGTTTGCGATGACCGCTGCGAACCCGTCGCCACGGAGTCGGGCGATAGTCTCACCGCGAGGTATTTCCTTTTTAGACAGTGTCGGTGGCTCAGCCTTCTTGATTGAGGAGGCACGTCATCAAGAGACCGCACGCCGATTATCCATTTTTTTGAAGTAAATCTATGAAACATGCGGGAATTATGCCTCTCCCAAGTCTAATGGAAGAGCACTGAGGGCACGTCGGCGTACGTCGGCCATAAGTCCCGCCCGCTTATTGTCTACACAGGGTTTCCCCCGTATGATTTTGCTCGGCCGTGAGAGAGGCCGGCACAAGGAAAATCAAATGGGAGCGCAGGACCTTATCGCGTTGATGAATGCCGAAGTACTCCAGTCCGACCGGATTGTGAAATTGGATACCCCGGCCGGACGGAATGTACTGCTGCCACATATCGTGGCGGGTACTGCTCGCCTGGGTGGCAATTTTGAGATTGTCGTCGATGTTGTTTCGCTGCAGGATTCAATCGAGCTGAAGTCGCTCATTGCGCAGCCTGTCACACTTTGGACTCAGCAGGCCGACAAGACCTACTGGCCGAGGCACGGCTACGTGCATACGGCAAAACGCTTGGGCGCCGACGGGCGACTGGTGAGTTTGCAGCTGACTTTCTCGTCGTGGCTCTATTTCCTGAAGTTCCGCAAGGACGCTCGCATCTTCCAGGACCAGACCGTCGAGACCATCCTCGAAACAGTCTTTCAGGGACATCCGCAGGCGGTAGGTGCCTATCGCATCGATGTGCAGAAGCCCTCGCCCGCGCGCTCATTCTGTGTCCAGTACGAAGACGACTGGAACTTCGTGCACCGGCTGATGGAGTCGGAAGGCTGGTTCTACTATTTCGAGCACGCTGATGACGGCAAGTCGCACACCCTTGTTATCACGGATGACCTGTACTCGCTTCCGTCGCTCACTCCGCAACGTGTGGAGTTCTATCGTGCCGGCGTAACCCGCCAGCCAGATGCCCTCGTGCACTGGTCAGGCACGCGGACCTTACAGAGCACCTCGTATTCGACCAGTACGTTCGACTATAAGAATCCCGACGTGCGTAAGGAAAAGTCGTTCCCTACCATCGCGAACCAGGGGGACCTGCCACAGCAGGCTGAGGTCTATGAGTACACGGGGCCCTACTCCTACCTGGAGGATGACCGCGGCGACCAGCTGACCAAGCTCAGGCTCGAGGAATGGGAATCGCGCGCCAAGCGCTTCTACGGCGTGGGCAGCCTGCCCAGCGTCGACGTGGGTCACTGGTTCGCCCTCGCGGACCATCCTGAGCATGACCGGGACTCCGCCGACGACCGCGAGTTTGCAATTATCGAGGCCAACTGGTACATCCGGAACAATCTCCCGGTAGGCGAAAATCGGCCGTATCCGCACAGCCTCGACGAGCGTCTCGCCGAAGTCCGCGAAGCATACGAGCAATCCGAATCGGCGTTCACCCTCAAGGATGGCCTCGGCAGCGAAGGCTTCTTTCTGGTTGAGGTGGAGGCCCAGCGTCGCAGAGTGCCGTACCGCAGCCAGTTCGACCACATCAAACCTGTCATGCACCTGCAGACGGCCACGGTGGTCGGTCCCGGCAACGAAGAGGTGTACACCGATGCGCTGAACCGTATTCTGGTGCGTATGCACTGGGACCGGCGTGAAGGCGTTGGAGCGACATGTTGGGTGCGCGTCGCGTTTTCCGACACCGGAAGCGGCTATGGCAGCGTGCATGTACCGCGGGTGGGGGAAGAGGTCACCATCGACTGGGTCGGAGGTGATTGTGACCGACCCATTGCAACTGGCCGCGTGTACAACGGGGCGACACAGCCTCGCTGGCACACAAACGGCATCCTGTCGGGCTTCAGTTCGAAGGAGTACGGTGGAGTTGGCTACAACCAGCTCGTGATGGACGACGCGACGGGCCAGAACCGCTTGCAGCTCTTCTCGTCGCAGAGCAGCTCCATGCTTCACCTGGGGTACCTCATCGCCCAGAATGGCAACACGCGCGGCAGCTATCTGGGGAGCGGCTTTGACCTGCGCACGGACGCCTACGGCGCCATTCGCGCCAACCGGGGGCTATTCCTCACGACGCACCCTGGCTCGGGCGCCGCGCCCCAACAGCTCGAGGTCCAGCAGGCGCAGCAGCAACTCGCCGGCGCACACAACTTGGTCGAGTCGCTTTCTGACGCGAGCACCCAACACCAGGCCGAGAGCCTCAAAGCAGGCCGCGACTCGCTCAAGGCTCTCACGGACGCCACGACTGACGGCGTTCAGGGGCAAGGACAGGGGAACGGAGGCCGCACGGCGGGAGGCGGAACAGGCTCGGCCAACGCGTTCAAAAAACCTATTCTTCTGGTCGCGAGCCCGGCGGGCATTGCACTGTCGACGCAACAGTCGGTGCACGTGGGCGCGGACGAACACGTGAACGTGGTCAGCGGCCAGAGCGTCCACATCGCGACTGGAAAATCGCTGCTCGCGAGTGTCGCCGAGCGCATCAGCCTGTTCGTCCAGAACGCAGGGATGAAGCTCTTCGCCGCGAAGGGCAAGGTGGAAATCCAGGCGCAGTCGGACAACATCGAAGTGACCGCGCAGAAGACGGTCAAGGTGCTGTCGGCGACAGACAAGGTTGAAGTCGCGGCAAGCCAGGGTGTCCTGCTGACATCTGGTGGCGCGTACATCCGAATTCACGGCGGCAATATCGAGATTCATGCCCCAGGCAAGATTGACATCAAGGGGGCGCAGCATGCGTTCGCCGGTCCCACGAGCGCGCCCTACGACTTGCCGGCCCTGCCCAAGGGCGACCTGCACAACAAGCTTGAGCTGAACCTGACGGACGACAATCTGAAGGCCGTACCCAATGCGCCCTACAAGGTCGTCTTTGACAATGGGACAACGCTTACTGGCAAGCTGGATGCAAATGGACACGCGGTGCTACGTGACGTTCCCGACGGCACGGCGAAGGCCTTTTTCGGTGAAGACACGCGCCCGTTCGTTCAGCAGCCCTTGCCGACAGCAAAAGCGCTCGAACCAAACGACGTCCTAAAAGAGCTGCACGCGGGTGGCCATGAAGGCATCACCCACGAAGACCTTGCCAGCCTGTTCAATCAATTCTCTGGCCGCCCCGACTTGCAATGAACAACACGGACCAACAAGCGATTGAGGACGCGGTCGAGCAGATTGGCCTGCAAATGGCCGCCAATGCGTTCCCTCTGTTTTACGTAGCGCAGAATATTTACGACACCAGCGAGAGCGTCTGGAATGTGTGGAACGCGCGAAGCGCTCCCGACGAGATGACCCGAATCGAAACGGGCATTGACCTGGTGTTCGCGGTCGTGGGCTGGGTGCCTGTGGTCGGCGCAGGCGTCAAGCGCACGTTTCGGCTCGTTAACCACAAGTCCGAAATCTACGGTCCGCTGCTGTTCGATATCCTCCGGCTTGTGCTTCAGCGCGCGCACTGTCCAACGAGCCCCGAAGAACTGGTCGCCAAGCTGTTCGATGCCTCCGGACTGAAGAAGCTACTGACGGAGTCCCGCGAGCACATCGAGAAGTCGTGGCTATATCGGGAGATGCCGCCCGCCGCGCAGACCACTTTCGCCCAGGCACTCGTCTTTGTCGAGACCAATCTGCCGTACTGGCTCACTCAGTTCGTCGAGCGCAAGCTCATGCACTGGAAGAAGAGGCAGCCCAACTCGTCGGCAGAGGGTTCGGTCTCGCTGCGTAAAGAGACCGAGAAGCCAGGGAAGGTTGGTGTTGAGGCGGAACAGGGCCACAACCGGTCGACCTCCGCGCCGTCCACGGGCGTCGTGAATGCCAAACTGGCGGTGACGGAAATCACCAACAGCATCACGGGCCTACTCGGTGAGCACATTACCGACTACTACTGCTATGAGAAGCTCAAATGGGGTAGCGGGTGGGAAGCCCACGACCAAGGATACCTGGGGCGCTGGTCGCGTGAACCAGGCGCCGACGTACCAGGCAAGCTCAATGACCATGGCAAGCTCGCCAAGCTTTTTGCGCCAAAAGCCAAAGGACAAGGAATCGATGGTGCATGGAGGGCAACACCCTCAAACAATGAAGGAAAGCGATTTGCCATCGTCGAAGCCAAGTCTTCGAAAGTAGACCAGCCTACCAAAGCGGCGAATGGCAAACGCAACATGACGCCAAAGCTTGGTACAGCGGAACGAATAGTCGATGAAGTGCGACCACGTGGGGATGAGTTGCTTGAACCACCCGTCGAGACAGCCGGCGCGCCGTCTCCGACTCCAGTTTCCGGTGGAAAAGTCAAGGGAAGTCGCGCCCCTGCCAAGACAAGCGGAGCCCCACCCGCTACTCCCGCGGCCACTTCTTCCGGAACTCCAGCAAAACGAAAAACGCCTAAGATTGTTCAGATGAGCACCGACTGGATTACTCAGAATCTGAAGGATGCGGTTGGAAGTCGTATGCAAATGGAAATCATAGAGCACGGGTACTCTCGGCATATCGTGTATGTTCCGTTCTACCTTCCTTGTGCAGCTGCGCACGAGGTGGCGTTGTTGACCGGCAAGGAACATGACCATGGCGACCACGATGTCCCGCTCACACACCACTATCGTGAAGCGGAAGTTGAGGAAGCGGTAAAACGAAAGGAATCGCGCCTAGCTAAGGCAGGACAGGCCACAGAATGAATGATTTTTCGACGCGAAAACGACAACGCTTCATCAGCAAGCAGTATTTCGACTGGCTGTCAGCCTTTCAGGTCCAGTCCATCGAAAAATGGACACACACGTTGCCTGCGAATGGTACCGAGGCAGTGAAGCACGCAACGGCTGCGTGGCTGCGTGCTGCCTCCCGCTTTGAGCTAATGATGCTCAAATACACGGCCGGCGAACCGCTCACGTCGATGCGGGACGAGTTGGATGATGTGGTGACGTCGTACGAAGACTACACAGCACGTCAACGGGTCGCGCGCAACGACCCGCAATGGCCGGCGCTGCTTCTTACTGAGTTGTCCGATTACGAGCGGACGATGCAGCTCATCGGGCTTTCTCACCTATTGCATCGCCGTGACCTGCTACCGCGCATCGCAGCTCTCGAAGACTCGTACTACCGCGGTCAGGACACCCTGTATGAGGACCTCCTTGCGTACGCTTTGGAGGGACGGGTTGACGTCGACCAGTGGTATCACGAGTCGTACCGCGATTGCATCAACAGTATCTACGTTGATGGCGATGATGAAAGCGTGGCTTACCTAAACGCGTACCTTGACAACTGGTATGCATCCATGAAGAGCGTGGGTTGGCATGACTCCCATCTCGACCTATCCGAGCGCGGCGGCGGCTATTTCGGTTATTGGGCAGTGGAAGCCGCCGCGGTAGCCTACCTTCGCGGACTCGACGATACACCGCTTCGGGAACAGGCTGTCTATCCGAAGGATTTGGTGGACTTCGCCAGGACCTTTGAAGAACTTCCAAAATCCACGCCAGCACCTGCCGGTCCGCAACCGGTACGCACTGGACAAGTCTGCCCAGAGACCGGCATCTGGAAAGCGCAGGGACATCACGTTCCAGGAGTGTTGGTACAGCAGGGTGAGCGCATGCCGGAAGTGTTCGCTCCGGACCGGTCAGGTGCATACCGTTCCCAACCTGCGTTCTGGGAGTTTGAACGCAAGGCCTGACGTATAGGCGAACTTTCCAAGCCGCACGCATGAATGGCCATGCGTGCGGTTTTGTCCAACTTGTCGCCTTACTTTGCGATGAGGAAACGGTCGCGATTCTTTGCGTCGCGAATCCACTGCGGGGCGCGGCCGCGACCTGACCACGTCTCGCCGGTCTTCGGGTTCTGGTACTTCGGCTCAGCAGCCGCTGCCGGCTTTGTGGCCTTCTTGGCTCGCTTGCGACCAAAAATCTGGTCGTCGGTGATGCCGTACTGAGCGACGAGCTCGCGAATCTGGGCAATAACTGCTTCAAGTTCCGCGATGCGCGCTGCTTCAGTGCGTTCCTGAAGCGTGTCAAGTTGCGCCTTCAGTGCTTTATAGCTTTCTGCCACGCTCCAATCCTCCTGTTTTTCGAAAAATTTGCATATTCGAGCAATCCAGTTGTTGCTCGAAGGAAGTATGCCTCAGGACGGACCAGACTAACCGGAATGTCTCATTTTGTTTTTCGGTGTTGTGGTCGCACCGTCGACGGTGTCAGTATTGCCGGGAGCGCCCGGAGCCGAATCGCTGTTCGGAGTGCTGACAGCACCCGACTTGGAAAAGTCGAGACGGGAAAGCGGATTCGGATAGCCACTCTGTACTAGGGCGCTGTGAAGGTCCACGGTGTGATGGTAACCGCGTAGCACCTGAGCAACGTGCTGCAGATTGGACATGTCCCCGCAGGGCCAGAAGAATCCGGCGTCGCTCCATACGAGCGCTTTCATCGGCACTTCGACATCCTTCGCTTCCGACTCTGGTTTTTTGCCTTCAGCTTCGGATTTCTCCCACTCGGAGTAGCGCTGCACCAAGTAAGAGAGGTATGCCGCCATGTTGGCGAGTGGCAGGCCAAAGGTCGCACCGTGCTTTTTCGCAGGATACAGCATGCTGACGATGTCGGCCTTATTGCTCAGATGGCACTTGTTACCTGTCATTGCAACAGCGACGTCATAGTAGCCGTCCGTGGCGACAATTGCCTTCCGAGTTGTCACCTCTCGGTCCGAGGGGATATCGTCCGAGCTGTATTCCGGGAAAACGAAGTGATGCGCGGCACGTGAGTCTTGTTCGAACAATGTTCTCTCTGGGTTGTCGCTAGACAGCCTGGCGACGGCCTTCATGACATGCACAAGTGGCTTCTTGAACTCCGAGCCACCTTCGTGTGCGTCGCTCTTGAACTCGAAGAGGAAGAAGCGGTCGTCCGCCGAGGTGATTGCATCCCCGAGCGCGGTTTCGGCATTCCCATCCAGCTTCAACAATGCCTTGGGCGGCTTGAACGGCCCGTTCTTGACAGCTTTATGCCACTGCAAATCTCGCAGTGCGAGAATGATGGTGTCTTCCCACAGTCGGGTGAACATGCCGCTACTTTTGAGGCTCTCGTTCTTTTGCTTCACGTGCCGTCCCTCTCGGTTGTAGAAATTTTGGCCGGCAAAAATTATAAAGGCGTGTCACAAGGCCGAGAAAGAAAAACATCGGTCGCGATTGTGTGACTCTAACTCTACAGGAATATACGCCACTGTTTCGCCTGCCCCGATTCTAGGGGCAGGCGAAACAGATTACGAATACCGCAATCTGTGCGTCTCAAATGGTCCGTCATCAACTAGGCGGTCATCGACGAGGCGCCAAAGGCGGAATCCACCGTCGCGTCCTTCCTTTCCGACCATGAAGACCCGGCCGTACGTGATGTGGCATGCAGCCGCCTTAGCCCTATCGTACTGCTGAAGTTGCGGTCCTTTTAGTTCCAGCAGAGCAACTCCGCCCCCTTCAGAGCGACCAGCTATGCCAATTACGAAGTCAGGGAAGAAGCCAATGCCGCCGGACCATTGGTATAAGCTGACTGACTCTGGTTTATGAACAGGATTGCGATGCCACCATACGACCTCTTTCGCCGAGTCGATGTACTCCGCGAATTCTAGTTCCTGAGGCGACAAACTGTCAGGGAAAACGCCATAGATGTTGCGCTTTGCCGGCAGCAGAGGGGTGAGGCTTTCTATTGCAGATGGAAGTTGTACGCTTACTGCTTCGACATTTTCTGCCCGTACGCGCTTGTACGCTTGACGAATCAGGCCTTCATTGCGCACGAGCACCAATTCCAGTTGGCGAGTAAGTTGCTCCTCCGAGTCCGGAAGCTCATGTCCCTCGTCTTGGAGCGCGCTTTTGAAGCGTTCCTTCAACGCAAGCAACAGCTGCCGTCGGTCGAGTTCGTCAAACTCGAATGCGATTTGGCGCGCGCGTTCCGCAATTGCGGCCGGTGACACGTTGGCCCAGACATCGTGGTCTTCTGGAGTGGCTTTGGAAAACACGTCTTCCACTCGTTCGGTCACACGAGACCGAACTTTATATCGGTCACCCAGCATCTTGCTGAAATCGATATGAGCGACGAGGCGTTCTTCTACGTCGTCCGGAGCCGCTGGCAATTTTTCTGTCACCAGAGTCGACGGCATGCCTTCCTTGAGCGAATATCGCTGGCCGCCCGATTGCGCTTCTAACTCGAACGCGTGCGTTAACGGAGACGTTTCCGCAAAGCCGTGCACGAGTTTTTGCGATACATCGCGGCCATCCGGAGCCAAAGTTTCAAACAACGCTGCTTGAGTTCCTGTCAGTGCTGACAAAGGAACGTCATCGACACCCTCATCTTCAGAGGGCTCCAAGCCTTCGGGGGCGGTACTGCTCTCGTCGTGCAAGAGCGACAGTGATTCACCTGGATGAACGACTTGGACTGTCGCACTACCAGCAAGGACGGTCACGACAGTCGATGGGCTTGCCGAAGCAAGCTGCTGAGGCATCTGATTGATTCTTGCTGCCGCACCGACCAGCCCCTCCTGTGCTTCACTATTTGCTAGAAACACATAACCGTAATTTAAGATAGGCGGAACGGACGCGAGTTTTCCTTGCAGCAGTCTGTGCACACGCATAATGCGTCCAACAACTTGGATGCCGAAATCGATGTCGCGATTTCCACGCAACGCTGCCAGCGTAAAGGCGCGAGGCGCATCAAAGCCAGTTGCTATCGCCATCTTGAAGATGATGACTTCGACCTGCGGGTCATCGGCCAGCGCCGCCAGACTGGGGTCCGGCTCATCGGCTGTATGCACCCGAACCGCTTCGTCAGCAAACTTTAGAGGCCCCGTTAGATATTCACGCGCCTTTTGTAGAGCTTGTCCGCCGTTGGGAACTTGGACAAGCATGAGTGGTGTCAGCCCTATTCCGCTGTCGGCCAATGTTTCCTTGATTCGTCGGTGCATCGTTGCGCATTCAGACAGCGCCACTTCCTCGAAGGCCAGCAACTGAGCATCATCATGATTCTTGGCGATGAAACGTGCCGCTTTGACGCTCTGTTTCAGCAATTGAGCATCGACTCCTTCCTTGCGCGTGATGGATGCCCATTCGGAAGGGCCGCCGATGCGATACCCCGTTTGCTGCGAGAATTTCTCAGCGTCCGCATCACGAGGCGTCGCAGTCATCATCAGCACGAAGTCGGGTTGCACTACGTTCGCAAAAAATTTGCTGGCTTCCGATGCTCGAACAAATCCATGATGAGCTTCGTCGACAACGACGCCGATTCGAAAGTCTTCGTGACGAGCCTGTGCGAGAAGGTCGTCGATGGCCAGCCCGGCCTCACCATTTTGCCGAGCCAGACGGGAATCCTTGCTTCGAGCGGCAACCGTTTGCCATGTCAGCACAAAAGTGGCACCGGGCAACAGATTCTCCGCGCGCCGGCCTGACTCGATATCAAGTTGAGTTAGATTCGGCGCTTGGCTGGTCAACGCAGTCTTGGCTTGGCCGATGACCCCAGCGAAAGGAGCAAACCAAAGCCACAGAACTCTTTCTTCGGCTGAGAATTGGCTGAGCAGTTCGCAAGCAATGAGCGTTTTGCCAATCCCGGTCGGGGCTTGAAGCAATACGCAGGCGTCTGCACGACGGAGCCTGTTCAGCTCGACCTCAGATGCATCTTTACCGAGCGCATCATAGCGAGACTTCAGTGCGCGGAACCGGCTAAGCAACGCCCTAATATGTTGTTTCTGAAACGGCATTGGGTTGATTCGGCTCATTCCGGCACCTCTAGTTCTTCACTGAATTCAGTTACGCGTGCGTTTCCTTGCTTAAAAATTCGTCGCAAGTCGCCAGGTATGGACACGATACTTATCTGGTCGGCGAGGTCACCCAAAGCACTTGTCACCGCTTGCGGAGCCCACGTCAACACGACAACCTTTCCTTCGAAGGCGTCCAATTGGACGGCGAGTCTGTCCAACGTTGAGTGACGGGTGTTCGCGCAATATGCGACTAGATGGCTGCCATTCACCGAAATTGCTAATGGCAGCTCCAGTGCAGTGACCGGATGGTCGCATGCCATTAGCGCGAAGTTCCATACCATCTCATCGGTCAGGTGCTCTTCGAGTCGGTGCATGGCGACCGGCTTCGCGCGTAGGTATGCGAATTCTCCCCCGAGGCCTGGCACTTCGCCAGTGCGCGTAGACCGATAACCTTCAATCACGTCACGAACTCTTTTCGCGCAGACGTCGCGGCAGAGATTCTTGTCCGGGTCTTCGTCTGTTGCTTCTCGGCTTGAGACGAGCACGAATCGCCGTGCCCCCCCATCTTCTTTATTCATCTTGAGCACAGCTTGCGCAGTGGTGCCAGAGCCAGCAAAAAAATCGAGGATTAGTGCATCTTTCTCTGGGGCGCCAATTTGCAACACGCGCTCCATGAGTCGGACGGGCTTGGGGGTGTCAAAGGCAGTCTGCGTGCCGAAGATTGCTTGAATCTCCTTTCGCGCCTCGTCTGTATGGCCGACCTCCTCGTGTGGCCACCAGGTCCAAGGGACCGCGCCTTCAACCTCGGAGAGATACCGGATGATGCTCGGCTGGGCGTTGCCATCCTTTCCCCAGTAGACTCGCCCCTGCTCTTGAAGCTTCAGAAATTCAGGCTCGACCATGGACCAGCACCGACCTTCAGGAGGGGTATGTACCTTCCCGGTGGGGCTCGTAATCGCGTACATTTGGTTTGGTCGAAATCCTTGGGCAGTCATTGGGATGCCGCGCCAACGTTTAGTCGGGTCCGTCTCGCTTGGATTTTCAGGATTCTTATAGACCTTCGCCTGAACCTCCGTTAGAGGAATGCGGCCTCGACGCTGCTTAAATTTATCCGGATTAGGCGCATAGACGAGAAGATACTCGTGTGCGTCGCCTATAGCCTCGCGATTTTCACGAGAATAACGCTTTTGCCAAATGCAGTTTGCGACAAAGCGCCTCTCTCCAAACACTTGGTTCATGAGCAACCCAAGGTTGAAGAGCTCGTTATCGTCGATGGAAATGAATATTGCTCCACCTTCTCGCAGCAACGACTTTGCAAGCACAAGTCGCTGATACATAAACTCAAGCCACGTTGAATGGCGATATCTATTCGTGGTGTCGAAGTAGTGGTCGTTATAGACGAAATCGCGCCGGCCCGTGTTATACGGCACGTCGATGTAGATGAGATGGAACGCGCCGGCGTGTGTGGTCGCAAGGTGCCGGAGCGCATCGTAGTTGTCACCTTCTATGATGAAGTTGCGATGAGGTCCTGCTCCACACGAAAGGGACGCGTCGAATTCTAAGCCAACAAAGTCTCGGTTCAGCGCCTTGTCGGCTTCGATGTCAGAGCGTTCCCAATGCAAGCCATATCGTGCCTGCGCGTCGCGGCGCTTCAAAATGGCAATGAGCGCCTGTTTGGTAAGGTTCTCGTACTCCAAGCTCAAATTTTCCTTGTCTCGGAGACATGTAAGGTCTGAGTCGACTCCACGTCGACGTCGATACCTCTGCTCCTGCAATAGTCAAAGACCAGTTTCTCAATCATGTTGGTCTGGGAGCGTCGCTCAGCCAGCGCAGCAAGCTCTAAGCAGCGCTTGAACGCTGGCGTCACTCGAAAGCTGACCGGTATTCGTTTGCTGTCTTGCACGGCTACTCCTCGGTCAAAGGTGTGTATAGTATGACGCATTACAGTGCTGACGCGCTAGCGTTGCGGCTCGGTCGGCGAGCGCGAGCAAGTCACCAGCCTCTTGCTCGGATGTCTTTAGGGTGAGAAATCCTAAACGCGATGCGAACTTGCTATGCTGTGAGCCGCTACCCGACCCTCAGACGGGCTACGGTGGTGGCCGTCAAGGTGACGTAGGTGCATGAAAACAATGGAAAACTCAGCGACCACGACTATCGTTTCCGGGCTGTTGATGTGCATCCAAAAAATAGTCGATATACGGCGCGACCTCGATTCATTGGAATCTGCGGGGAAGTATGAGTTATAAGTACTCAAGATTGGATGTCAGGAACCGGGAATGGTTTTCCAGCGACAACTCCAGGCAAAGCCTAATAAGAATAGTATTGCGAGAAGGGAGTGTTCGTAGCCTTAAGCCATGTGCAGTGGAATTTCGATATCCACTCACGGCTATTTCTGGAAAAAATGGGTCTGGGAAATCGACCATGCTTGCGATAGCGGCGTGTGCTTTTCATAATCCGGAGTCCAGCCTTCCTGGCTTTCCAGGGAGGAAGCACGACTACTACACATTTTCGGATTTCTTTGTTCAATCAATCGAAGAGGTGGCGCCCGAGGGAATCACAATTGCGTATTCCATTCGTCACGATGAGTGGAGGGAGACTTCTCATTTGCCCGGCGGAGTTGGGCTGGGGCGTCAAGTCCGGCAAAAAAAGAAGGGTGGGAAATGGACGGAGTACAATCGCCGCGTCAATCGAGAAGTAATGTTTTTTGGCATTAACCGCGTGGTTCCCCATTCGGAGCGCAGTGGTGCAGTAGGGCATCGAGCGACGTTTCGAGTTATCGAGCGCGGTGGGTGGGAGGATGAGGTAAAGGCGGCCGTCGGAAAAATTCTCGGGGTCTCCTACGACGATTTTCAATTGAAACGCGCCTTGAAGCATCGTTTGCCGGTGGTTCGGCGTCGGATGGGAACGTATTCCGGTTTTAACATGGGGGCAGGTGAAAATGCTCTCTTTGACCTCTTGTCCTATTTATATGCTTGCCCGGGAAGTCCACTTGTTCTCATCGACGAGTTGGAGCTTGGGTTGCACGAACAAGCACAAAAGCGTCTCGTTGAACATTTAAAGCAGCTTTGCTTTGACAGAAAGATGCAAATTATTTGCACAACGCATTCGCCAACGATTCTTGATGCTTTACCACCCGAAGGAAGATTGTACGTCGAGAGTAACGAGAATCAGACGGTTGTCGTTCCAGCTATCTCAGCTCTTTTCGCCGCCGGAAAATTAAGTGGTGTGAATGGCCTCGAGCTCGACATCTTTGTCGAGGATGACGTAGCCGCAGCATTGGTGACCGCAGCGCTGCCCGTGTCGGCGCGAAAGCGCGTGACGATACGTCCAATTGGCTCGGCAGGAGCCGTGGTGCGTCAAATGGCGGCGCGCTACAAAGAAAAGCGGACATCAAATGTACTGGCAATTCTGGACGGAGACCAATCCAAGCGCTTGGCGGCGCACGCAAAGGTATTTGCGAATGCGCTGGAAGCAGCCCCAGATGTTGATGCAGCGAAGGAATGGTTCGAAAGTAGCCTCTTTTTCCTTCCCGGAGACACGTGGCCTGAGCGTTGGATGGTCGAACAACTACTAACGGACGTCGGGCTGAGTGCCATTTGTGGCGAGTTCGGCACGGACATCGATACAACCCGGGAAGAGTTGGGGTCCTCTCTGCATGCAGAGAAGCATGGCGAACTCTTCTGCCTGGCAGACAGCTTTGCGCTGGATGAGAACAGTTGTCGAGACGCTTGCGCGCGGGTGGTGGCTCGCATTTGTGGGGCCGAGCTATCGGCCACGATGGCCGGGGTGTTTGCCCGCTTAGGGCATGCCACCGTCGAACCTGCCGCGCGACTAGGCGCGGGCACGTAGCCGGCAGTTGTGTGACGGCGCGGCGGTCGACGTGTCCTCATCTGGGTGCCCGAAATCTAAAATTATTGAGCTATAATGGTCGACTGTGCCGTGTTAGCTCAGTTGGTAGAGCACCCGCCTTGAAGATACGAGTGCCCCATCGGAAACGGTGGGAGTAGAACCCCTCAAACTCGGGGAAAGCTAAGGTCTGTTAGGACTATGCCAATCCCGAGCCAAGCTTGCCATCGGCAAGAAGGTGTAGAGACTAGACGGGGGGAGCCTAAAGCGTCAGCCATGGCTAAGGGATAGTCCAGACCACAAACAGTTGGCGGCGAAAGCCGTAGTGGTAAGGTAAGCGGTAGGTCGTCTGTTCGAGTCAGACACGCGGCACCACGTTTACGCGGCAAACGCAACACCTGCGTGAAAACAAGGCAACACCCTGGTGGGAAGGCTCTCGTGGGATAAGGGTTGGAAACGCAACGGCCCCTAGGTACACATTCCGCCCCGTAATCATCAGGTGGCGGGTTCGAGTCCTGCAGCCGGCACCAAATCCGAAAAGGGGTTACGGAGTTTTCCGTAACCCTTTTTTTCGTTCGTAGCGATCACCGGCGTGCGCGCTGCACATCCGGGCAATGGTTCCCGACTGTGCTTTATCGCCAATCCGCCGGGACGGGCGTCGGCCCGCGGATTCCGTCGCCTGCGCGACGCCCGGGCCTTCGCGCGGCAGTCGAACTACTTCATCGCTTCCAGACGTACCACGGCGCGACTTCCCGTCGCCTTCGCATAGCGGGCCAGCGTGCGCAGTGACGGCATCGTGCGACCGCTCTCCATCCGCGCGATGGTCGATTGAGTGGTCTGCATCCGCTCGGCGACCTGTTCCTGCGTCAATCCGGCGCGCACGCGTGCGGCGACAAGTTCGCGGGCAACGGCGAACTCCGGTGCCTGCGCGTCATACTCGGCCTGCGTGGCTGGGTCGGCCAACAGGCGCTTCTTCAACGTTGCAAGGCTGGTCATTGCTCAATCCTCCTTATCCGGGCGCACGCCATTTCGATAGCGCGATGCGGTGTTCTCTGCGTCTTCTTCACGAGCACGTGCAGCACGATCAGGCGTTGCTTCGTCCGCGCGACATAGATCGCCCGCGCGATGCCATCACGCCCGGTCATACGGATTTCCCAAAGCTTTCCCGTCAGCGCGCACACATGAGGCATCCCGACGCGTTGCGGGCCGAACTCCGCCAGCATCTCCGCGATATGGAGGAAGCGAGCGCGCATATCGGGAGGCAATGCCAGCAATTCGGCCGTTGCCTCGGGTATCAACTCAACATGCCAGGTCATCAGTTTATCGCTTTTTTGCTATATCGGGTGAGTGAATGGCCCACTGCGTGCAATCCACGGGGATTGCATCGACGCCCATCCCTTGATGCGCGGATATCGGCAACAGTGGCGCCGGCGGTGGCGGCTATGCAGTGCTCATGAAGCGCATTCGCCGTCGACACGACTTTTCACAATCTCGGTGAAGATTCGCGGAGAAAAAATACTTTGGTGTCCGTCCAATGTAGGCGGTTTCAATTGCTTTGAGTGCAAATTGGCCGATCGGTATAGAAACACTGACCAAACGGAAGATGAGGTGAGGCGAAGATTCCAGAGGGAGGGGCGCTGCGAGAGACAGTTCGATTTCGGGCGACGAACGCTGCCTATCCCGTCAACGGAATCGTGCCGATATTGGTTGGAGTACTAAAAATTTGAAGGGGAGAATTTTGAGGCGCATGAGCAATGGAGGCTAACGTTTCGACCGCATGGCACGTCAATCCAACTCGGCCACAAGCATCGTTCTCGAGGCTGAAGATGCCTACGCTCCTGCCCCGATCCGCACCACGTGCGCTGCGCGGGCAATCCGAGCGCGCATCGCACATCGTTGCCCCCCCGTTTCCCTGTCACGCCCGCGTCACGCTGCGCCCCTAACGTTGCATGTTCCCGCCGCGGCGCCGCCGTCGCGATCCGGGCGTGCGTGACCCGCACGCGACGCCGTGCCCGCGTTGCGCAACGGTCAACCGGGATCTCGCTCCCGGCGGCGCATCGACTCTGCCTCGCACCATTCCATTCGAAAACACGATCGACGCCGATCGAGCTGGATCGCGGACGATCAGGAGACAAGGACCATGTTGAGTCCGCATGAATTCTCGATGCTGCTGCGCATAGCCCGCGCACCGGACAGCGTCGACCTGGCGAACCCTGCGTTCGCCGTGCTCGTCGAAAAGCGGCTCGTCGACGCTACGCAGGTACGCGTGAATGAAGTGGCTGCGCGCCCGGCACTGACCCCGATCGGCCAGATGCTGCTGGCGCGCTTCGACGAAGCGGCCTGAGCGAAGGGGAGAGCGAAGAGAGCGGGAGAGAAGAGGCGTCACGCCTTCGCCGCAGCGAGTGACGTGACGCAACGCGAGCGCGGCGAACCGCTTACTGTGCGACCGGCACCGTCACGTCGCTGCCGAACCAGTGCATCGAGATTTTCTTCAACGTGCCTTCCTTGCGCAGCGACTCCAGCGCATCGTTGATCGCCTTCTCGAACTTCGGATTGCCCTTGCGGAACGGGATCGCCATCTCCTGCTTGCCGCCGTTCAGCACCGCGCCCGAGCGCAGCGGCAGGTTCGACGTCTTGATCATGTACGGCAGCATCAGGCGGTCGTCGAGCGTCGCCTCGATCCGGCCTGCCGCGAGATCACGCAGCTTTTCCGGTGCGCCAGGATACGTCTGCACCTCGATGCCCGGCACGCTGCGCGCCATCTGGTCGTAGTTGGTGCCGAGCGTCACGCCGAGCTTCTTGCCCTTGAAGTCCTCGAGCGACTTGAAGTTGCGCGTGTCGTCCTTGCGCTGGATCAGCTGCGCGGCCGAGTACGTGTACGGCTCGCTGAAGTCGAGCGCTTCCTTGCGCTGCGGCGTGATCGTGACCTGGTTGACGATCACGTCGAACTTGCCGGCCTGCAGGCCTGCGATGATGCCGCTCCATTCGGTCGGGACGAACTGCGTCTTCACGCCGAGCTTGCCGGCAACCGCATTCGCGACGTCGACGTCGAAGCCCTCGAGCTGACCCGACGTGCCGCGCGAGTTGAACGGCGGATACGTGCCTTCGAGGCCGACGCGCAGCACGCCGGCTTTCTTCACCGAGTCGAGCAGGTCTTCCGCGTGCGCGGCGACGGCCGTGAAACCGAGGGCCGACGCGAGCAGCAGGCCAGATAGCAGGAACTTCGAACGTTTCATCGTGGATCTCCAGTGTTCAGTGTGGTGATGGAGCACCGGGCATCGATCGTGCCCGGGCCGGGCCGAATGACGGGCACGTAGACACTACTCGCAACCGGGCGGCGCCGGAAGTCGAATTGGCCCTGATTGCAATCGATCTCAGCGGGCGGCGGGTGGCGGTGCAGCGTGACGACGCGGCACGCGAGGGCTGGACGAGCGTTCGAATGGATTGCCGGGGATGTTCGGACCACGATTAAAAATACTCTTTTAAATCAAGTCATTTTTCCGAGTCGGGCAGTAATTTGTCTGTAAAATCGCGCGAGCGAAATCGCATCACGCGCCATCCGAGGGCGCGTCAAAAGAAGAAAAGGCCGTTGCCATGAACATGCAGAACACTGTTGCCGCATTGCGCGGCGGGTTGCTTCAGCAGGACCGGCTGCTGAAGCTCGATACGCCATTGTGCGCCAACGTGCTGACCGTGCAGCGGGCCGTCGGCCGTTCGCGCATCGGGCGCGCGTACGAATTCACGCTCGATGTGCTGTCGACCGATAGCGATCTGGAACTTAAAAAGCTGATCGCGCAGCCGGTCACGTTGTGGATCCAGCAAGGTGATCGCAACTATCGGCCGATCAACGGGTACGTGCACACCGCGCGCCGCCTCGGCGCCGACGGCGGGCTCACGACCTATCAGCTCACGTTCGCCGATTTCACCCATTTCCTGAAGTTTCGCCGAGACCAGCGGCTCTGGAACGACACGACCGTCGACCAGATCATCAGCGACGTGCTGAACCGGCATCCGCAGGCGCAGGGGCATTTCCGCTTCGCGCTGTCGAAACCGCTGCCGAGCCGTTCATACACGCGTCAGCACGACACCGACTGGCATTTCGTGCATCGGCTGATGGAGAGCGAAGGCCTCTACAGCACATGGCAGCAGGCCGACGACGGCAAGTCGCATACGCTCGTGATCACCGACAACCTGCAGGCGTTCGCGCCGCTGTCGCCGGAGACCGTGCGCTTCTATCGTGGCGGCGCGGCGAGCGAAGCCGACGCGTTCACGCAATGGTCGGGCTCGCGCACGCTGCAGAGCGTGACCCGGACGACGCGCACGTTCGACTACAAGAATCCGTCCCAACCGTCGAACCCGAAGGGCACGATGCTGCCGACGATGGGCGGCCAGGGCGAATTGCCCGACCAGCTCGAAGTCTACGAGTACACCGGTGCGTACACGTATCTGGACCAGACGCGCGGCGACCATCTGACGAAGGTGCGGATGGAGGAGTGGGAGTCGCAAGCGAAGCGCTTCCATGGCGCGGGCGGCGTGCGCGCGATCGATGCAGGCCGTCGTTTTACGCTCGCGGATCACCCGGAACACGATCGCGATCCGGCCGACCAGCGCGAGTTCGCGGCGATCGGCGTCGAATGGTGGATCGAGAACAACCTACCTGTCGCGAGCAGCAGCGCGGATTTTCCGTACAGCCTGCGCGACGCGTTGATGCAAGCGCAGGAAGGCTATGGTGCCGACCCCGCGTTTCGCGTGCCGCATGACGACGGTTCGGTCGGCTTCTACCTCGTCGAGGTCGAGGCGCAGCGCGTGAGCGTGCCGTATCGCAGCCCGTTCGAGCACGAGAAGCCGAAGATGCATCTCGAGACGGCCATCGTCGTCGGGCCGCAGGGCGAGGAAGTCTATACGGACGAGTTGAACCGGATTCGTGTGCAGTTCGTATGGGATCGTCTGAACCCGGGCAACGAGAACGCGTCGTGCTGGGTGCGCGTCGTGCAGTCGGATACCGGTGGCGGCTACGGTGGCGTGCACGTGCCGCGCATCGGCGAGGAAGTGCTGATCGATCATGTCGGCGGCGACTGCGACCGGCCGCTCGCGGTCGGGCGCGTGTACAACGGCGCGAACCAGCCGCAGTGGCATAGCGACGGGATTCTGTCCGGCTATCGGTCGAAGGAATATTCGGGCAGCGGCTACAACCATCTCGTGATGGACGACGCGACCGGGCAGAACCGCGTGCAGCTGATGAGCAGCAGCGCGAATAGCCTGCTGCATCTGGGCTACCTGATCGACCAGAACGGCAATTCGCGCGGGTCGTATCTGGGCAGCGGCTTCGACCTGCGTTCGGATGCGTATGGCGCGGTGCGGGCGAGCCAGGGACTGTACATGACCACGCACCCGAAGGCGCCGAACAGCCAGCCGCTCGACGTGAAGGAAGCGCAGCAGCAGCTGGTGACGGGTGAAAGCCTGGTCGAGGCGATGTCGGGCGTGAGCGAGCAGCATCAGGCGGAAAGCCTGAAGGAAGCCCACGACACGATGCGCGCGTTCACCGACGCGACGCAGGACAGCGCATCGGGCAACGCGTCCGGTGGACGCACGGCGGGCGGCGGCACGGGCAGCGCGAATGCGTTCAAGGAGCCGGTGATGCTGTTCGGCAGTCCGTCCGGGATCGGGATGTCGACGCAGCAGTCGCTGCACCTGGTCGCGAACGATCACGTGAATATCGCGAGCGGACAGAGCGTGCACGTCGCGACAGGCAAGTCGCTGATCGGCAGCATCGGGCAGAAGCTGAGCCTGTTCGTGCAGAACGCGGGGATAAAGCTGTTCGCGGGCAAGGGCAAGGTCGAGATCCAGGCGCAGTCGGACAACGTCGAGGTGACCGCGCAGAAGGCTGTGAAGGTTGTGTCCGCAACCGACCGGATCGAGATTGCGGCCGATCAGGGGATTCTGCTGACGAGCGGCGGCGGGTATATCCGCATCAAGGACGGCAACATCGAGATTCATACGCCGGGTGCGGTCGATGTGAAGGGCGCGTCGCATACGTTCGCGGGGCCGGCGAGCATGGGATATCCGCTGCCGAGCCCGCGGCCGGATCAGCCGGGGCAGTTGGAGCTGTTTCACAAGTACGTGAACGGCGAGGCGGTGAAGGGCGGGCTGTTCACGGTGAGAGACGTGAACGGCGCCGTGCTGAAGAAAGGGGCGCTCGACAACAGCGGTTATACGGCCGTGAGCGGTTTGCCGCCCGGTGCGGTGCGTGTCGAGTTCGGGAAGGATCCGCGCGAGTCGGCTCAACCCGCAAATTACTTCAAGCAGGCGCAGTGGCCAGTCGAGCCCGTCGAGCCGTCGCCGCAGGCGGCGCAAGCCGCAGCGACGGAGCAGCTCGCGAGCCAGTTGAAGGGGATGGCGCCTGCGACGACGGCTGCTGCGGTGGGGCTTGCGAGCGGAGGTGGAGTCGGTGCTGCGTTGGGCGGACTGGCGCGTTCCGCATTGCCGGCTGCGGCAAGTGCGCTGGGTGGGGCAGGCGCTGTTTCCGCGCTACAGACGGCATCGAGCCTGGGCAGTGCCGCGAAGCAGGTGGCCGGGATGGTGCAGGCAGCTCGCCAAGATGGGCTCGCGGCGCTGGCCGCGCCGGCTGCGAATGCGGCATCCGGTGCGCTGCAGGGCGCGCTACCCAGTGTCGCCGGGATCGCCGGAAAGGGCGCTACGACGGTGGCCTCAGCCGCCGGTGCGACCGGCATGAAGCTTCCGACGAGCGGGTTCGGCGGACCGCTGAAATCCTGAGAGGGCGGCTTGTCAGCCGTTTTGAAAAAACGAATTGAACGAACAACGACATGGCACAACAACTTCCACCGGGCGCCGAGAAGGAACAGGCCGTTTCCTGGCTCAGCGATATTTCGCCGAAAGATGTAGCGGCCGGAGGCGACCGTTTCAACAAGTGGCTGCTCAAGATCAGCGGCAATCACATTTCGTTCGAGGATCTCAAAACCTTCGCAAGCGCGGTGCCGATCATCGGCAACCTGATGGCGTTTTACGATGCGGTGTGCGACATCGTGATGATCGTCGAGAAGCGCCACGCCAATCTTCTCGATTACCTCGGGCTTGCGATCAACCTGATCGGCGTCATTCCGGTTCCGCCGCCGCTGGCATCGTTTCGACTGTCGGCACGGCCGCTGCTGGCGCTCGTGCGCAATCAATTGCTGGTGTCTCGCGGCAATCTCGGCGCGGCGCTCATTTCGGTGCTCGTCACGCATGTCAACGCCGCGGCCGCGACCGAAATCGAGAACTTCCTGAAGACCCTGCAGGACGTTCTTGTCGAACTGCTGAACGACTGCGCGCATAAGGCGCAGGAGTTGATGGTCGGTATTGCTACCGGGCTGGAACTCGCCCTCAAAGGGAAAATTTTCGACAGCAGCGCCAACGTGCGACGTACTGCGCAGATCGCCCGGAAGATGGACAAGCGGTCCTGGTACAACCCGATGCTGGTGGTTGATGCGATCGAGTACGGTTACCAAGGTTCGATCGCGTTGGGGAAGGAAGCCGGGAACGCGACGGTCGGGACTGCTGCGAAGCTTGCTCCGGATTCGTGGCTGCAACCGTTCCGCGATATCGTCGCGTTCCTGAAGGACGAGGCGCCGAAAGTCGCGAAGGCGATCCGCGATCTGAACGGCAGCGAAGAAGGCAAGATGCTGTGGCTGATCGCGCAAGTGATCGAGGCCGTGGCCAGGGTGCGCGCACGCGGGAAGCTTCACGAAAAGACCGCCGACGTACCGCCCGGCGGCAAGGGGCGCGCGCAGCATGAGCGTCCTCAGGAGCCGGTGGGTGCGACCGGACAGCAGGCGCATGCGGAAGGTGCCGGCCAGAGTCCTTGTAAAAGTTGCGGGATTGGCGCATCGACCGGGTCGATCGATTTTGCTTTCGGCGATGAGACTTTCACTCACACGGACTTTGAACTGCCCGGCGCACTGCCGCTCGTCTGGGCGCGCACGTACCGGTCGCGCCTCTCCGCATACGACAACGGGGAACTTGGCGCGCGGTGGCTCACGCCGTATACGACGCGCATCGATGTCGAAGGCGATACATGGTTCTTTCGCGATGCCAGCGGGCGCAGCATCGAATATCGCGCGCTTGCAGCCGGAGGTGTGCATGACGATCTCGCGGAAAACCTGACGCTGACGCGTCTGGACGAGACGTGGGTCACGATTGCATACGGCCACGACGAGCTTCACGTGTATGAACGGCGCGGCAATGCGTTCCGGCTGGCGATGCAGAAGGACCGTGCGGGCAATACGATCACGCTCGATTACGACGCGCTCGACCGCGTGGCACGCCTGATCGATGCGAGCGGCAACGTGCTGTCGTTCGAGCACGACAAGCGAGGCCGGATCGTGATGATCGAGCAGGTGCTCGACGATGGAACGCGCCGTACGCTTGCGAGTTATGCCTATGACGAAGCGGGCGATCTCGTGCGCGCAACCGACCGGTACGGCGACGCATGGAGCTATCAGTACCACCGTCATCTCGTGACGCGCTATACCGATCGCACCGGCCGCGGGATGACGCTTGAATGGGACGGCGCGGACGCTGAAGACAACGCGAACGCGACATGCGTGCGCGAGTACGCGGACGACGGCAGCCTCGATATCCGCCTCGCATGGCATCCGAACATTCGGCTGACCTACGTGACCGATGCGCTCGGTCAGATGTCGCGCTATTACTTCAACATCAAGGGATACGTTTATCGAATCGCCTATCCGGACGGCAGCGAGGAATGGTTCCGGCGCGACGAGCATAACAATCTGACGCTGCACATTCTGCAGGACGGCAGCATCGAGCAGATGCGTTATGACGCACGTGGCAACCGGACCTGGCACGAGCGCGCGGACGGCAGCATCGTCGAGATGGCATACGACGACAAGGATCAGATGATCCGGCTCGTCGATCCGAACGGGCATGTGTGGCAGCGCAAGTACGACGACGCGGGCAATCTCGTCGAGGAAATCGATCCGCTCGAACATGCGACGAAGTACGCCTACAACGACAAGGGGTTGCCTACACAGATCACCGATGCGAAGGGCGGCTCGAAGGCGCTTGGATACAACGACGCCGGGCAATTGACGAGCTACACGGACTGCTCCGGAAAGAAGACGGAGTGGCGGTACGACGATATCGGCCGCGTGATCGAGACCAAGGACGCGTCCGGTGGCGTGGTTGCCTATGGTTATGGCCCGAACGGCCAATTGACGGAGACGCGTTCGCCGGCTGGTGTCGAGCACGTGCAATACGACGCAGAAGGCCGGTTGTTGCGGCATACGGATCAACTCAATCGATCAACCCGATACGGCTACGATGCAGTGGGTCGTATTGCGAGCCGCGCGGACGCGCTCGGGCAGACGATTGCTTATCGCTACGACCGTCTCGGCCGCTTGTCCGCGCTGACCGATGCGAACTTTGCGACGTACCAGTTCCACTACGATCCGGCGGGGCGGTTGATCGAGGAAATCGGTTTTGACGGCAAGTCGACGCGTTATCAATACGACCCGGACAGCGGCAGCCTTGTTTCGATTGATGAAGCGGGTTGCGTGACATCGATCGACGTCGACGCAACCGGTCGCCTGATGAAGCGTGTGGCGGGGGAAAGCGCGGAACGGTTTGCCTACGACCGGAGCGGCAGGCTGATCGACGCGGTGAACCGGTACAGCCGCGTGCAGTTCTTCTTCGATCCGGTCGGCAATCTGGTGCGCGAACATCACGCGTACGATCTGTTCGGCGAGCGGCGTAGCTACGTCTGGCACCACGAATACGACGAGCTCGGCAACCGACGACGTACCGTGCGGCCGGATGGGCATGCGGTTGACTGGCTGATGTATGGCTCGGGATATGTGCACGGGATGCTGCTCGATGGCGAGGAGCGTGTGCAATTCGAGCGCGATGACCTGCATCGCGAGACGGTACGCGTGTTGTCGAGCAAGGTCGGACAGCGCACGCATTACGACCCGGCAGGACGCGTACTGCAGCAGACGATCCAGCGATCGACATCGCCCGCGCCGCTCGCCGAGCGGCGGTATCGCTATGACGCGGTCGGGCAGTTGTCGCGGATCGAGGACAGTCGCAAGGGCGGGACGGACTATCGATACGATCCGGTCGGGCGGCTGATCGAGGCGATCAGTCCGGTCGCGAAGGAGCGGTTTGCATTCGACCCGGCGAGCAACATCATCGATCCGGTGCGGTCTACCGAAACACCGGCCTCCCGGTCGAGCCCGGTGCGGCCGGAAAGCACGTTGCCGGTCGAGGTGCCGAAGGTGCTGGGCAACCTGCTGAAGGCGTATGCGGGGATGCACTTCGAGTATGACGCGCGCGGGAATCTGGTGCGCAAGCGCACGCCGGCGGGGGAGCAGGAATACGAGTGGGATGAGTTCAATCGCTTGCTGTCGGCGCGGGTTGCGGAGGCGTCGCGGCAGAGTCAGTCACGGTATTTCTATGATGCGTTCGGTCGACGGATCGCTAAGGAGGTGAACGGCGAGCGGACGGTGTTCGGGTGGGATGGCGACACGCTGGCGTATGAGAGCGATGGCGAGCGTGGCACGCACTATCTGTACGAGCCGGGAACGTTTGTGCCTCTGGCGCAGTACGTGGCGGAACCGGTTGAGGGAATCTCGACGCCGGAGTGGAAGAGTACCGACCGCTACGTTCCGGAGGATGATCCGCTGCAGAAGATGCCGGAGCGGCGGGGTGACGCGGTGCTGTTCTATTACCACTGCGATCAGATTGGGACGCCTCAGTTGCTGACGGATGACGACGGAGACGTCGTGTGGGAAGCGTCGTATAAGGCGTGGGGCGAAGCGCGGGAGGTCGTTGCGCGAGTGTCGAAGGCTGCGGGCGTCGTACCGAAGAACCCGTTGCGGTTTCAGGGGCAGCAGGTTGATGAGGAGACCGGGCTCACCTATAACCGACACAGGTACTACGATCCGAATTCAGGTCGCTTCGTGTCAAAGGACCCGATCGGTCTCGCGGGAGGCGACAATTGCTATCAATACGCGCCCAATCCAACGGGCTGGATTGATCCGCTTGGCCTTGCCCGCTGCCCCTGCGATCCGTGTGAAAAGTCTCGCCGGTCAAGCTTGAGAGATATTCGTCGGCAACTCGGTATTCCATTGTCGCAGCAGCCGATCAGTCAGAAAATGGTCCCGATGACGGATTCCAGCGGAAGTTGGCTTCTCGGCGATAACAACAAGCCCATCATGACGCGGGAACTGACCTATCAGGTCGGTGGTAAAAATGTGGTCATCCAAGACCATTCAGCAGGTCACGTATTCGGAGAAGGGGGGATCGGCGATCAACCGTCGCACCACAACGTGCGCCCTGAAGAAAACACCCGCACGGGAAAGGTCCAGGGAATGGACGACCACTACTACTTCGACTGCAGGAACAAGAAATGAGCCTGATACAGCGGATCATGAATCCACAAGCCCTCACCGCGCTCTATGGGAGCGATGCACCGCTTGATGGTGCCGAGATCGTTGAGATTCAACTCAAGCGGGACGAACCGCGACTGTCGATGAGAATCATGATTACTCAGAAGCCGTTGTCTCAGCCGAACCGATGGCCGAAAGACTACGACGTCGTCTATCTAAGCTTATCGTTTATTGGTGCTTCCGGCCTTTCGATCGGGGAGTGGGGACATGACAACATTGTTGCGACGTTTGTATCAACCGTCACCGACAATGATGTTTCGATAATGATCAATTGCAAGGAGGGCGCGTCGATTGCGTTGAAGTGCGACTGGGTTCGCGTGGAGGGAATCACGTATGGCTATCTAGGTAGCGCCTAACGTGAGGCGCTCGTTGGGTTTGATTCCGAAGCTCTCGATGCGTGTACGACATGCGCACTGAACTGCTCTGACCAACTGTCGTGCGATGTCGTTGATCCGTGCTACACAAGGCTCAACGACGATTCATTTACCGCGTGATACCGCTACGACGATGAATGTGACGTGCATCGCCGCAGGAGATTTCGACAGCTGGAAGGTTGTCCGTAGCGGCACGTAGACGGGGCTGCATTATAACCGGCACAGGTACTTCGACCCGAGCAGCGGACGGTTCATCTCGAAAGACCCGATCGGACTGGCGGACGGCATCAACGGCTACGTGTACGGCCCGAACCCAGTGGGCTGGACCCACTTGGTCTTACCACGTGTCGCCTGTATCGTGGCGTTTCCGCTAGCCACCCAGCAATTGCGGATGCGAAGAAAGGGATCGTTCGCCCGGCAAACCCTGAAGGAAACCTTACTCCTGAGCAACACGCGAAAGGGGGGTTTACCGGTGAAAGCCAGTATGTATCTTGGACGCCGAATAAAGATATAGCGCTTACTAACGCGAACAAGGATGGCCCTGGTGGCGTGCTTCTATCGGTTCCACAAGGCGCACCGTCGGCTGGGGATGCTTGGAGCTGGGGATGGACTCACATTACCGAGTGGGGAGAGCCCGAAATGCTTCAAGAGGGCACAAGAACCGGTGTAAATGTCTCGCGGGAGGGATGCCTGTGAAAGCTGACGCTGCTTATTTGCTAAAGTTGCTCGATAGGGCACCGGCTGCTGCATGGACGAAGAAGCTGAGGTCCGTTTTGATTTCAGAGGATTTCCTGGAGAAGCCGGACAATCCGCAAAGCTGTATCGTATCCTTTGCTCTCGATCAAGCGAGAAGACGACAAGCCGGTACTCGTGAGATGGGTAAAGAGACCTTCGGCATTGAAGAGCTGATCGCGACGCTCAGTAAGCTCGATCGAAGCGAGAAGATTGTTTTCTATTTGATCGAAGATAGTAGATATTTGGGGACGTGCTACATCTCTGGCGACCGGCTTCTCGGCTGCGAATGCGTATTGAAAACAGGGACCGTCTCTAAGCCGGGATTGTGGATTGATGGCAAGAGAATTACATAGAGTTCGGCGGGCGCGAGCCCGCCGCGCTTCGCGGGCTAGGAACTGCACTACAACCGGCATCGGTATTACGATCCGACATCGGGGCGTTTCGTGTCGAAGGACCCGATCGGGCTCGCGGGCGGGATCAACGTCTATCAATACGCACCGAACTCGACGGGATGGATCGATCCACTTGGATTGGCTCGTTGTCTAACCTCGAGAGCAGCTCGTCGCGAAGCAATGCGGCAGGCAGGTATTCCGACGAGCCAACAACCAATCGGTCAATCAAAGAACGCATCTGGCCGGGAGTATCGTTATGAAATTCCACAAGCAGGTGGAGGAAAAATTCAGGCCACTGTCCAGCAACAAACGATGGATGTGAGCCACCTTGACGATCCCCACTGGGAGGCGGGCAAGGTAAAGATCGATCCAATCAGCGGCGACACGCGGATGAATGACTATGGTCGACCTAAAATAGCTAATCCGAAAGGAAAGGCTTATTACGGGGGGGGGCAATGAGCGAGAACCATGTGACTGAGTACCGGAAGGAGCTTCTTTTCAGGAGGGCCAACGGAAAGAAGATTTTAGGCGCGTACCTTTCCAAGGTGGCGGTGTTATTTCCATCTCTTGCTCGTCCAGAATTGCTATCCCTTGAGGAGACGGATTCAATTTTGGATAGATTCAGACTAACTTGTGCTGATCTTCGGCAAGAAAAAATCCGGATTCCTGCGGGAGAGCTTCATTCTCAATTGTCAGATATTCGGAATTTCGGGGGCGGTTTTTATGTTTTGGTCGACGAGGACTGGAAATATTGCGGCTTGCTGAAGGTGGGGGCGATAGAAATTCTGAATGTGGTGGTCGAGTTTGGAGGTGAGATATTGAATGATCTTGTTTTTATATCGACTGACATGTCATTGGTTGTTGATTTCGATTTTTTTGAGATGAATGGGCTTCAATTGATAGATATAAAAAAATGGTGTAAATAGAAGTGCAAGTGAGCAGGAATACGAGTAGGGCGAATTCAATCGCTTGCTGTCGGCACGCGTTGCGGAGGCGTCGCGGCAGCGTACAAATACTTCGACAAACTCGGAGCCATCAAATGACGGACTTCACCGCGTTACTGGGCGTTGGCTTTCGCAGAAGCGCCCCGTCCAACCTTGCAGAAATCGCGAGCCTGGAAACTACGCTAGGCGTCTCGCTCCCACTGGACTATAAGGACTTCCTTGCGTGGTCGGATGGGGGCGAGGGCGAAGTTGGTGACCTCTATCTGTCCATGTGGACCGTCGTGCAGGCCGTCGAACTCAATGCCTTGTACTCGATCACGACGCGCATGGGCAGAGGTTTCGTGGGCATCGGTACGGACGGTGGGGATTACTGCTTTGCTCTGGATCTCCGAAGGGGCGAACGTTTCGTTGTTGTGCCACTCGGTGCGCTAGCTGAGGATGAAGTCAAACCACTGGCTAGCGATCTCGTGTCAGGACTGACCAGCATCCGCGACGGCCGCATCACGGGCAACGATCTATAACCGGCATCGGTACTACGATCCGAGCAGCGGTCGGTTCGTTAGCGAGGACCCGATCGGGCTCGCAGGCGGGATCAACGTCCACCAGTACGGGCCGGATCCGGTGCAGTGGGTTGATCCGTTAGGCCTGGCCCGATCCGGTCAGTGGGGAATACGAACCAACAAGTTCATGCTCACTGCCAACGCAAGTCCAGAAAGCAGGAGATTGTCGTGAATAAGGATGGCACGCAGAGCCAGGGGTCGCGCGGGGCGTCTCTGGACTGACGCGAACGGAGAAAGATGGTTTGCGTGAAAAGGGTTTCGATCTATGACTGATCTCGGTGAAGTGAAGATTTTTGGAACCCAGGAAGGCGACGATAGGTCGTTGAGGCTGGATGAGATTTCCATCCTTGCCAAGCCGGAGGTAATTAGAGCTCTTGGTGTATTCCTGATTAATGCGGCTTACGAAATGGACTCCAATGATGCTGAACACGTGCATCTGCGAGATTCGATATCAAACTTTTTGTATGAGAATCACGTTGACGTGATCGCTATCAATCAAGAAAAAGTAAAGTTGCTTGGGGATTAGTGGTTAAATGACAGAAGGGCCGCGTGAGCGGCCCTTGCTGTTTGTGTGATGAGTTGAGGCTCGGCGAGGAGAGAGGCAGTCTTGTTTAGGTTAGCGAAGCAGGTTGTGTGACGTCGACGCAAACGGTCGCCTGATGAAGCGTGTCGCGGGGAAAGCGAGGAGCGGTTTGCCTACGACCGGAGCGGCAGGCTGATCGGGGCGGTGAACCGATACAGCGCGTGCAGTTCTTCTTTGAGCCGTCGGCAATCTGGTGCACGAACATCGCGCCTACGATTGGTTCAGCGAGCGGCGTAGCTACGTCGGGCGCCACGAGTACGACGAGCTCGGCAACCGACGACGTACCGTGCGGCCGGACGGGCATGCGGTTGTCAAGGCAAACGGTAAGGGCTATCAAGGCGATGACGTGTACAACTACATCATCGGGTCGTCCAAGCGATCGAGGCCCGGTGTTGACAAGATGACGATCGGGGATCTTGACTGCGATAAGGTACTTAGCGATGCGGGAATTTAATTCGAGGGATTTGGATGCATTGGACTTCGAGAGTGTTCGAAGTGCATTGCTCGCGGGGGAGGGTGAAATTTCCCTTGAAAAAGTCGTCCGTATACCGGAGGCTGATATTTTGTGTTGTACGTATAAGGGTAAAGATTTCAATGTGAAATTTGATTCGGATTACGGAGTTTCAATTGAGGCGGTGAGCGATTTTTCTGTTGATGAGCTTGATGGCATTGCTCGAATTTTGACGAGGTAGACGATGATGCAATCGGACTCGCGTCAAAGGACTTCAGTGCGAGTGTTGGCTGCAGTGGAGCCCGTCCTCATTTCTCGCGGGCGGGGCGATTGAACAACGGGTCATCCATACCTGCGTGAATGGTTTGCCGAGCAAGATGGCAAGCTGATTCATGGACGATTTCGCGTCGAAAGCAGCCCGCACGGCTTCGCCAGTATGTTGCACAGCGCGCCCGATGACTGCCTCGTTGAACGTCAGCATCGCATCCTGTACCTCGGCCGGTGTCGTCGCCCGTTGACCAACCGGTCCCCTCGCGCCTTCGGAGTTGGCATAATTGCGATCGCTGACACGATCACCGCGGCGCTGGCACTTTCGTTCATCTGCCGCATTGACGTTCCGGCGCGTTGATTCCAGTCCCGTTACCACCGCAATACCCATGTCGACCATCACCGCGACCACCGCGTCGCTGAAACACATTCTCGAACACCCCGGCGATTTCTCCGGTTGGCTCTGCCTGCCGCCGATGCCCTGGACGCTCGATACAGAGGGCGCATTCACCGAAGACGCCAACGACCCCGAAGCCGCGACGCCGCCCGCTACCGCACCGCAACCCGGCTGGCGCGTAACACTGAATAGCGCGACGATCGAGGACATCGTGATCAACGCGCATGACCAGGTCGACGAACCGAGCGTCGCGCAATTGTTCGACGCGTTCGTGTTCTACGTCGACAACGAGGAATTCATTCTGCTCTGACGACGCACGACGACGCGCCCCACGCACCACAGTAAAAAAGGACCGCCGAGCGGTCCTTTCTTCACGAAGCGTCAACATCCGAACGAAAAGCCTGCCCCTCAAGGCAACGAAATCGTCAAATTCGCCGACTCCGGCCCGACCTTGATCACCTGCGAGTAAGGCGCCAACGCCTGCAGCGTCTTGTCCTTGAGATAGGTATTGAGCCCGAGATACCCGAGCAGGGCCACCAGCGCAAACACCGCCCCGATCGCCCAAACCGGCACCTCGCGCTTCAGCCGATGCGCGATCTGATCCGGCAGCGGCCAATGCGGCGCAAACGCCGCCCGCTTGCCCTTCATATGCGCGATCTCATCCCCCAGCCGCGCGGTGAGGTACGCGAGCTTCTCCGGCCCCTCGAGCAGATACTTGCCCTGAAACCCGAGCAGCAGGCACATATGAAACACCTCGAGCGACTGCAACCGCGCCGCGCCTTGCGCGCGACATTCCTCGAGATACTGAAAGAACTTCTCCCCCGCGAGCTGCTCGCCGAACAGCACGAGCTGCAGCGGCCGGCGCTCCCAGTCGGTGCGGATCTTGAACTGCGACGACAGCACCATTTCATCGACCGCCGCGCAATACGCGAACTTCGCGCCATACACGTCCTCGGCCGGGATGTTCAGCTTCTTCGCGCCACGCTCGAAATCCGCCAGAAACTCCTGGATCTTCGTGCTGAACTCGCTCGCGCTGTCCGGCTCGCGGCCGTTCTTGAGCAGGAACAGCATGAAGAACCCGTCGTACAGCAGGTCGAGCAGCGAACGGGCCTGGAACGCGGCGTCGGTCGACGCCGGGGTATGCAGCGGGGCCGGCGCGTTGTCGCCGAACAGGGAAGGCGCGTAGCTCATGATGTGACCGCGATCAGTTCGAATTTCAGGTCATTGATGCCAGTCGGCGCGTAGATCATCGCGGACTGGGCCTGCAGCATGCGCTCGTACAACGCGCCGCGCGAGTCGAGCGAGAAATAGCACGCGCCCGGCCGCACGGGGATCGCGGGCGGCACCTGCGGCGTGTACGACAGCCGCACGCCGGGCATTGCCGACAGCACGAGCTTGTCGACGTCGTCGGGCGCGCCGACCTTGAAGCGGGCCGGCACCGCATCGACGAGCTCGACGCTCGGCATGTCCGCGGACACGGCCAGGTAGAACTCGGTCTTGTCGTCGATCTTGCCCGAATCGAGGCGGCCGAGGTGGAACGACGGACGCACCTCGTCGAGCGTGATCGCGAAGTAGCGCGTCGAGATCACGGTGTCGAGCAGCTCGCGCAGCATCAGGTCGAGACGCGCGAAGCTCGGGCCCGGATCGTCATGGCGATACACGGGCAGGTCGGCGAGCGTGTAGCCCTTCGAGAACGTCATCAGCTGCCCCGCGAGGCGCAGCAGTTCCTGGAACAGCCGCTCCGGATGCAGCGCCGCGTGCTGGTGCAGGTGCGCGAGCGTCGCGAACGCGGCGTTCGCCGTGTGCAGCAGCCAGAACGACGCGATGTCGCCCGAGCGGAATTCGATGATGTTCTTCGACGGTTCGCGGTGAAAACCGTACAGCGCGTTCACCTTCGCCTGCAGCGCGTCGACGAGCTGGCGCAGCCGCTGGTGCAGGATCGGCGACGCGTCGATCGCGAGGCATGGCGGCACGAAGCTGTCGTCCATCTCGAAGCCGGACGTCGCGGTGCGGCGCACGCGCACGAGCGGCACCGACAGCAGCTGGTCGCGCGGCTCGCTGTGCGCGATCAGCTTGACCTGCGTCTTCAGGAACGTGATGTCGGCTTCGGCGGCGTCGGTGAAGTTGTCGGCGACGCTCGTCTGCTCGCTGACGAAGCGCGTCATGAAGCCGGCGGCCGGATCGTCGCTGTAGTTGGTGCCGTTCTCGCGCAGCGGATGCAGCGCGAGGTAGAACACGAAATCGTTGATGCCTTCTGGCAGCGTGTCGAGCGCGATCGGCGGCGGTAGGTCGTCGGCCTGCGGCGCGGCGTAAAGCGCGCCGTCCGGAAACACGAGCGCGAGCTCGGCCACGCGCAGCACGTTGCTGCCGAGCGCATCGCGGTCGATGCGCACCGAGCGCACGCCCCAGTTGTACGGCTGGATCGCCTGGATGGATTCGAACAGGCGCGCCTCGTGGTACGCGTCCTGCCGCTGAAAGTGTTGAGGCCGGAGGAACAGCCCTTCCCCCCACAGCACCTTGGCCGAATAACTCATGTCAAATCCGGTTAATGTCGCGTTGCGATGTAATCGATTCGTTCGTGCCCGAATTAATCGCCATTTTGTTAACTCTTGTTAAATGACATTCGTGCGTCATGTTTAACCGCAGGTGACCGACGAAAGCAAATTCAGCGGTTGCGAAGGCGCACCCTGTTGCGGTGCGATGACAGAGCCGTCGGTGACTGTCATCGCGCAATTATGCAGGCCGATGATTATGCCGGATTTCTCCGACTTTGCCGGGTCGAACGTCAGTTTCCATCGCTGGATTGCGGGATCGCGGAACAGCGCGACGATGCCGAATGCCTGCGCTTCGCGCGACAGCTTTTCGGTTGCCGTATAGCGCTGGCCCGGAATCAGCGTGATTTCACGCACGTTCAGCAGATCGGCGCCCAGCGCGGCCTTTTCCTTGGTCGGATCGGTGAATGCGTCGAACGGCGCCTGCTGGAACGAAGTCGGATCCTTCAGCGCGTAGAGCCTGACCACTAATGCGAGCGGCTTGCGATCGTTCGCGGCATTGAGGTTCGGCGCGGCGGCGAGCGTGAGCCCGATGTTGCGCGGCGGCTTCTGGGCATCCGGCACGTCGGGCTTGCCGACGCCGGCGGCTTGCATGACGGCGCTCGCGGCGGAGCCGAGCAGCGGGGCGGCCGCGCATCCGGCCAGGAGCGCGCAGGCAATCAGCGGCAGCGCATAGCGAATCATGGACGATCTCATCGTGTTTCCGGCGTGCCGCCTTTAACTCCCCTGTCAAAACTGCCGGGTATTTCCGCGTTCGCCGCGAATGCCCGGCGTATCGGCCGTTCAACTATTAAGCACACGTGCCCGGCAGCGTGCCTTCGGAAATTTTTTCCGTCGTTCGCGCTAGACGTTGCAGGCCAAGTAAAACTTGCGCATTCCGGTCGATGCGAAAGCCGTCGGCGAGCCGCTGCCAAAGGCGTTTCGAGGGGGTAGTGCACGATTTTAAAAGGAATTACTCTGCACGCAGCGATTGAATTATGAAAAATTGATCGGTACTATACCCGCGCGCTTCTTGCAAAGCAAAAGAACCAGATTCTCAACGATTTTAATACTCACGCGCCGGTGGATATAACGATGAAAGACCGTCTCTTCGCAAAATTGTCTGGGGTAGTGCTGGCTTGCGGCGTGATCGCCGGTTGTGCGAGCCAGCCGCCGGCGCCGCCGACTGCCGAGGTGTTCAACAAGTCGCTGGCCGATGCGGACGCCGTTGCGAAATCGGGTGACCAGGACAAGGCGCTCGGCCTGTACCAGCAGCTCGCGAAGTCGGATCCGACGCGCGAGGAACCGTGGTCGCGCATCGCGCAGATCCAGTTTGCCCAGAACCACTACGGCCAGGCGATCGTCGCCGCGCAGGAAGCACTGCAGCGCGACGCGACCGACCGTCAGGCGAAGAGCGTGCTCGCGGTCGCGGGGCTGCGGATCGCGACGCAGTCGCTCGGCGAACTGCGTCAGGATTCGTCGCTCGCAGGCGATGCGAAGTCGGACGCGCAGGCGCTCGCGAAGCAACTGCGCGACACGCTCGGCGAATCGGCGCTGTTCCCGCCGGAGCAGAAGGCGCAAACCCGCAAGGTCGTGCGTCGCCAGATTCACCGTCCGAAGGCCGGCGCCGGCGCCGCAACCGAGGTAGCCGCCGGTGCTGCCACCACGCCGACGGCGTCGGGCAACACCGCGCCGCAGAAGGGCGGCGCCGATCCGTTCAGCGCACTGCGCAACTGACTGCAACTGACGCGATAACCACAACTAACCTGGGAGCCGTCGAGATGGCCAAGAAAGAAAGCATTCAGAAAAGCTTGCAGAAAATACGGCCGCCGCGCGTCCAGTTGACCTACGAGGTCGAGAAGGGCGACGCGATCGAGGTAAAGGAACTGCCGTTCGTCGTCGGGGTCGTCGGCGATCTGGCGGGCCAGTCGGAAGTCGAGCAGCCGAAGCTGCGCGACCGCAAGTTCGTCAACATCGACCGTGACAACTTCGACGACGTGATGAAGGCGATCGAGCCGCGTGCCGCGTTCCAGGTGGAAAACCGCCTGAGCCCGGAAGGCGGCAAGTTCGCGGTCGACCTGAAGTTCCGTTCGCTGTCGGATTTCAGCCCGGACGAAGTCGTCGAACAGGTTGAGCCGCTGCGCCGCCTGCTCGAGGCGCGCTCGAAGCTCGCCGACCTGCGCAACAAGCTCGCCGGCAACGACAAGCTCGAGGATCTGCTGTCCGAGGTGCTGAAGAACACGCAGCAGCTGCAGGAGCTCGCGAAGGGCACGGGCAGCGACAAAGACGGCGAATGACGACGGAGTGTTGAGATGAACCAGCAAACGGCTGCGGCCCAAGCGAGCGGCGCGGAATACGCCGCCGGGACTTCGCTGCTCGACGACATCGTCGAGAAGAGCAAGGTCGCGAAATCCGATTCCGAGCATGCACGTGCGAAGGACCTGATCGGCGAACTCGTGCACCAGGTGCTCGACGGCACGGTGATCGTGTCGGACAACCTGTCGGCGACGATCGACGCGCGCGTCGCGGAACTCGATCGCCTGATCTCCACGCAGCTGTCCGCGGTGATGCACGCGCCGGAATTCCAGCGCCTCGAAAGCACGTGGCGCGGGATGGATTATCTGGTCAAGGAAAGCAACACCGGCCAGACGATCAAGATCAAGGCGCTGCACGCACCGAAGCGCGACCTCGTGCGCGATTTCAAGGGCGCGAGCGAGTTCGACCAGAGCGCGCTGTTCAAGAAGGTCTACGAAGAAGAGTTCGGCACGTTCGGCGGCTCGCCGTTCGGTGCGCTGATCGGCGATTACGAGATCTCGCGCCAGCCGGAAGACATGTACTTCATCGAGCAGATGTCGCACGTCGCGGCGGCCGCGCACGCGCCGTTCATCGCGTCGGCGTCGCCGGAGCTGCTCGGCCTCGAGTCGTTCTCCGACCTCGGCAAGCCGCGCGATCTCGGCAAGGTGTTCGACACGGTCGAATACGCGAAGTGGAAGTCGTTCCGCGATGCCGAGGATTCCCGCTACGTCGGCCTCACGCTGCCGCGCTTCCTCGGCCGCCTGCCGTTCAATCCGAAGGACGGCCAGACCGCGGAGAACTTCAACTTCGTCGAGGACGTCGACGGCACCGAGCACGACAAGTACCTGTGGTGCAACGCGGCGTGGGCCTTCGCGGCACGCCTGACGGCCGCGTTCGACGACTTCGGATGGTGCGCGGCGATCCGTGGCGTCGAGGGCGGCGGCCTCGTCGAGGACCTGCCGACCCACACGTTCAAGACCGACGACGGTGAAGTCGCGCTGAAGTGCCCGACCGAAATCGCGATCACCGATCGCCGCGAGAAGGAGCTGAGCGACCTCGGCTTCATCCCGCTCGTGCATTGCAAGAACTCGGATTACGCTGCGTTCTTCGCCGCGCAATCGGTGCAGAAACCGAAAAAATACAGCACCGACAGCGCGAATGCGAACGCCGTCCTGTCCGCCCAGCTTCAGTACATCTTCTCGGTATCGCGCGTCGCGCACTACCTGAAGGCGATGATGCGGGACAAGATCGGCAGCTTCGCATCGGCGCAGAACGTAGAGACTTTCCTCAACCGGTGGATTTCCCAGTACGTCCTGCTCGACGACAACGCGTCGCAGGAGCAGAAGGCGCAATTTCCGCTGCGCGAGGCATCCATACAAGTGTCGGAGATTCCGGGCAAGCCGGGCTCGTATCGTTCGGTCGCGTTCCTGCGTCCGCACTTTCAGCTCGACGAACTCTCGATTTCTCTGCGACTTGTCGCTGATCTGCCCAAACCGGCAAATTCATAAGCGAGTAAATCGCCCGGGCGGGCCGCCTGGGTAGGACGTTAAAACCACCTCTTTGGGGAGTCGAAGGGCCATGTTACATATGCACTTGCAGTTTGGTAGTCCGGCGGTGAAGGGTGAATCCGCGGACAAAGACCATCAGGGCTGGATCGAACTGAAATCGTGGGATCACTCGATCGTTCAGCCGCGTTCGGCAACGGCATCGACCGCAGGCGGTCACACGATGACGCGCTGCGAGCACGGCGACATGATTTTCACGAAGGAAATCGATTCGTCGAGCCCGCTGCTGTACCAGCACGCATCGGGCGGCACCACGTTCGATGAAGTGACGGTCCATTTCTCGCGCGCGGATGGTGAAGGCAAGCGCGTGCAGTATCTGGAAGTGAAGCTCAAGTACGTGATCATCTCGAGCATCGCGCCGAGCGTTCGCGAAGAAGGTCTGCCGCTCGAGACGTTCTCGCTGAAGTACGCGGCCGTGCAGTGGAAGCAGACCCAGCAGAAGATCGGCGGCAACCAGGGCGGCAACACGCAAGGCGCCTGGAGCCTGACGAAGAACGACAAGACCTACGCGGTCTAAGGTCGGTTGCGGCAACGGGGCGCTCGGCGTCCCGTTGCCGTTTTCGCTGGGCACGCCGGCCGATGAAACGATTCGAACCCAGTTTTCTCGACAAGCTGTTCGACGACGAACCGCATCTGCCGGCCTCGGCCGCGATGCGGCAATTGTCGCTGGACGAGCTCAAGAACACGGTCGCCCGCGACGTCGAGGCGATCCTCAACACCCGTATCGCGCACACCGAAATCGAGCTGGCCGCGCTGCCGGAATGCCAGAAGTCGGTGCTGACCTACGGGCTGAACGATTTCGCGGGGCTGAGCCTCGCGAGTCACTACGACCGCGCGTTCATCTGCAAGTCGATCCAGCAGGCTATCGCGCGCCACGAGCCGCGGCTGCAGCAGGTGCAGGTGACGTTCGAGCTGAACGAGCAGTCGACCAACGCGCTTTACTTCGCGATCCAGGCGCTGCTCGTCGTGCACCCGGCCGAGGAGCCGGTGAGTTTCGACGCGATGCTGCAGCCGTCGACGCTGCAGTATTCGGTCACGCGCGCACGCGCGGCCAGAATGCTGTGAATCGAGCTGCCGAGCGGGCCGGACCGCCCGGTGGTGGATCAGGGTCCGGCAGGAAATATTGAGGTTCGGGGTCGTCGATGGAAGAATTGCTGCCGTATTACGAGCGCGAATTATCGTTTTTGCGGCGCTATTCGCGAGATTTCGCCGAGCGTTATCCGAAGATCGCCGCGCGGCTCGCGTTGTCGGGCGAGCACTGCGAGGATCCGCACGTCGAGAGGATGATCGAGTCGTTCGCGCTGCTCGGCGCGCGCATCAACAAGAAGCTCGACGACGACTACCCGGAATTCACCGAAGCGCTGCTGGAAGTGCTGTATCCGCACTACCTGCGGCCGTTCCCGTCGTGCTCGATCGCGCAGTTCACGCCGGCGTCGCCCGGCCAGCAGACCGAACCGGTCGTGATCGACCGCGGCACCGAGCTGAAGAGCCGCCCGATCCGCGGCGTGCAGTGCCGGTTCCGCACCGCCTACGACGTGACGCTCGCGCCGATCCGCATCTCGGAGGCGCGCTACATGCCGGTCGCGCTCGCGCCGAGCGCGACGGTGCTGCCGTCGAACGCGACGGGCGTGATCTCGATCACGTTCGAATCGCTCGCCGCGCAGCTCGATCTCGGCGCGCTGAAGCTGTCGACGCTGCGTGCACACCTGCACGGCGAGCAGTCGTTCGTCGCCGCGCTGACCGACTGCCTGTTCGTCAACGTGCTCGGCGCGTACGTCGAGCCCGAGCGCAACGGCCGCTGGACCGCACTGCGCAAGCTGCCGATCGCGCACGCCGGCTTCGACGAGGACGACGCGCTGATCGACTACCCGGCGAAGTCGCACCCCGCGTATCGCCTGCTCACCGAATACTTCGCGTTCCCCGACAAGTTCGATTTCGTCGATTTCGACCTTGCGGCGATCGCGCGCGCGTCGGGCCGCTGCCAGCGTGCGACGTTGCATCTGGTGCTGCAGGACGTGCGCAGCGATTCGCACGTCGCGCGGCTGCTCGAGCTGCTGACGGCCAGCCATTTCCGGCTGTTCTGCACGCCGATCGTCAACCTGTTCCGCCAGCACGGCGAGCCGATCCGCATCACGCACCGCGCGGTGTCGTATCCGGTGATCGCCGAAGCGCGCCGCGCGTTCGCGTACGAGGTGTACTCGATCGATTCGGTGAAGCTCGTCCGGCAGCAGGCGCATGAAGAATCGGTGATCGAGTTCCGGCCGTTCTATTCGCTGCATCACGGCGAATCGGCACGGATCGGTCACTACTGGTTCGCGCGCCGCAACGACTGGGTCGCGCAGAAAAGCCCCGGCTACGAAACCGAGATATCGATCGTCGACATCGACTTCGAGCCGACCTCGCCGCAGACCGACACGCTGAGCCTCGACCTCACCTGCACGAACCGCGACCTGCCGGCGATGCTCGCATTCGGCCTCGAAGGCGGCGACCTGTTCCAGGAAGGCGGCGCGCAGACGAGCGGCATCTCGCTGTTGCGCCGCCCGACGCAGAGCGTGCGCTTCGAGCGCGGCCGCGCCGCGCACTGGCGGCTCGTGTCGCACCTTGCGCTCAACCACGTGTCGCTGGTCGCGCACGGGCTCGCGCCGCTCAAGGAAATGCTGACACTGTACGACCTGCGGCGCACCGCCGTGTCGATGCGCCAGATCGACGGCCTCGCCGGCGTCGAGCAGCGCGGCGCCGTGCAGTGGCTGCCCGGCAAGCCGTTCGCGACCTTCGTGCGCGGCATCGAGATCCGCCTGACGATCGACGAGGAGCACTTCGTCGGCGCGAGCCTCGCGTCGTTCGTACGCGTGCTCGACAGCTTCTTCGGGCTGTACGTCCATCTCAACAGTTTCGTTCAACTAGTCGTGGTGTCGAAGCGCACCGGCGAGGAGATCATCCGATGCAAGCCCCGCACCGGCGAATCGATCCTGGCGTAGTCGACGCGCTGCTCGACGAGCCGCACCGCTTCGAGTTCTTCCAGGCGGTGCGCGTGCTCGAAGGGCTGTTCGCGCGGCAGGCGTCCGATGCGCCCGGCGCGTGGCGGCAGGGCGACGTCGTCGCGCAGCGCATCGAATTCCGCAACTCGCTGTCGCTCGGCTTTCCGCCGAGCGAGATCGAAGGCGCCCGCTCGTTCGACGACGACGGCACGCTGCTCGACTCGAGCGACGATCGCGGCGCCGCGCTCGCGGCCGGCGAGCTCGGTCACGTCGAACTGACACCCGCATTCTTCGGGTTGCTCGGCGGGCAGGGCGCGCTGCCGCTGCACTACACCGAGCAGATCGTCGCGCGCGAGCACCTGAAGCGCGACCACGCGGCGCGCGCCTTCTTCGACGTGTTCTCGAACCGCGCGACCGCGCTGTTCTACGCGGCGTGGAAGAAATACCGGCTGCCGTTCCATTACGAACTCGACCGCGACGAGCGCTACCTGCCGCTCCTGCTCGCCATCGCCGGCGTGCCGAGCGACGAGGTGCGCGACAGCCTCGCGGCCGGCGCGGGCGGCGTGCTCGACGAGGCCGTCGCCGGCTACGCGCTCGCCGCGCGGCACCGGCCGATGTCGGCCGCCTACCTGCAGCGCACGCTGTCCGATTACTTCCGCGTGCCGGTGAAGATCGACCAGTTCGTCGGCAAGTGGTACGACGTGCCGCCCGACCAGCTGAGCGTGCTCGGCGAGGTCAACGCGGTGCTCGGCGCGACGGCGCTCGTCGGCGAACGGGTGTGGCAGCGCGACATGCGCGCGCGGATCGTCGTCGGTCCGCTGTCCAAGCGCGACTACGAGGCGTTCCTGCCCGGCGGCGCGCAGGCCGTCGCGCTCGAACGGATGCTGACGCTGCTCGCCGGCGTCACGCTCGAATACGAGGTGAAGCTCGTGCTGAAACGCACCGAGGTCGGCGCGAGCGTGCTCGGCGCGGGCTCGCGGCTCGGCTGGGACGCGTTCCTCTGCACGCGCGACGCGGCCGAAGACCGCTCGGACGCCCGCTACGAACTGCACGTGATTCACTGATTCCGAACGACAACAAACAATCGAACCTGAGATCGACGCCATGAGCACGCCTCTGAAGACCCTGATCACGAAACTGAACCCGCTGTGCCGGCACGCGACCGAGCGCGCGGCGAGCGCGTGCCTGGCGCGCGGCCATTACGAGGTCGATCTGGAGCATCTGTTTCTCGCGCTGCTCGACCAGGCGACGGGCGACCTGCCGCTTGCGTTGCGCGCGAGCCGCGTCGATCCGCATGCGCTGCGCGCCGATCTCGAGCGCGAACTCACGCGCCTGAAGACGGGCAACACGCGCACGCCGGTGTTTTCCGTGCACCTGATCGCGCTGTTCGAACAGGCCTGGTTGATCGCGTCGCTCGATTCGCAGCTCGGCCGCATCCGTTCGGGGCACCTGCTGCTCGCGCTGCTGACCGCGCCCGATCTCGCGCAGTTCGCGCAGCGCATGTCGTCGCAGTTCGCCGAAATGAACGTGACGGACCTGAAACACAAGTTCGACGAGATCATGGTCGGCTCGAGCGAGGCCGAGCCGCGCCAGGCGGACGCGGAGGGCGACGACGTCGCGCCGGCCGCCGACGGCGCCGCGCCCGCGGCCGGCCCGTCGAAGACGCCCGCGCTCGACACGTACACGACCAACCTCACGCAGCGCGCGCGTGACGGCAAGATCGACCCGGTGATCGGCCGCGAAGCCGAGATTCGCCAGGCGATCGACATCCTGATGCGCCGCCGCCAGAACAACCCGATCATGACCGGCGAGGCCGGCGTCGGCAAAACGGCGGTCGTCGAGGGCCTCGCGCTGCGGATCGCGGCCGACGACGTGCCGCCGCCGCTGCGCGGCGTCGCGCTGCACGTGCTGGACATGGGCCTGCTGCAGGCCGGCGCGAGCGTGAAGGGCGAGTTCGAGAACCGCCTGAAGAGCGTGATCGACGAGGTGAAGAAGAGCGCGCACCCGATCATCCTGTTCATCGACGAGGCGCATACGATCATCGGTGCGGGCGGCCAGGCCGGCCAGAACGACGCGGCGAACCTGCTGAAACCGGCGCTCGCGCGCGGCGAGCTGCGCACGATCGCCGCGACGACCTGGAGCGAATACAAGAAGTACTTCGAGAAGGATGCGGCGCTCGCGCGGCGCTTCCAGGTCGTGAAGGTCGAGGAGCCGAGCGAGCCGCTCGCGGCCGCGATGCTGCGCGGGATGTCCGGGTTGATGGAGAAGCACTTCAACGTGCGGATCCTCGACGACGCGATCACCGAGGCCGTGCGCCTGTCGCATCGCTACATCAGCGGCCGCCAGCTGCCGGACAAGGCGATCAGCGTGCTCGACACCGCGTGCGCGAAGGTCGCGCTCGCGCACAGCGCGACGCCCGCGGCGATCGACGACACGAAGAAGCGCATCGAGCGCATCGACGCGGAAATCGCGTCGCTGGAGCGCGAAGCGGCGGGCGGCGCGGCGCACGACGAGCGCCTGGGCGAACTGCGCGGCGCGCGCGACACGGCGCTCGCACAATTGACCGAGGACGAGGCGCGCTATGAAGCCGAGCGCGCGATCGTCGTCGAGATCACCGAACTGCGCGACACGCTCGACAGGGCGCGCGGCCCGTCGGAAGACGGCGAGCCGGTCGACGTGGCGGCCACGCGCGAGAAACTGGCCGAACGCGTCGCGGCGCTGCACGCGCTGCAGGGCGGCGAGCCGATGGTGCCGCTGCAGGTCGACGGTCACGTCGTCGCCGAGATCGTCGCCGCGTGGACCGGCATTCCGCTCGGCCGGATGGTGAAGGATGAAATCGACACCGTGCTGAACCTGCAGCCGCTGCTGACCGCGCGCGTGATCGGCCAGGACCATGCGCTCGATGCGATCGCGCAACGCGTGCGCACGGCGACCGCGAACCTCGAGGATCCGAACAAGCCGCGCGGCGTGTTCATGTTCGTCGGGCCCTCGGGCGTCGGCAAGACCGAGACGGCGCTCGCGCTGGCCGACATCCTGTACGGCGGCGAGCGCAAGATGGTCACGATCAACATGAGCGAGTACCAGGAAGCGCACAGCGTGTCGGGCCTGAAGGGCTCGCCGCCGGGCTACGTCGGCTACGGCGAGGGCGGCGTGCTGACCGAGGCCGTGCGTCGCAATCCGTATTCCGTCGTGCTGCTTGACGAGGTCGAGAAGGCGCACCCGGACGTGCTCGAGATGTTCTTCCAGGTGTTCGACAAGGGCACGATGGACGACGCCGAAGGGCGCGAGATCGACTTCCGCAATACGCTGATCATCCTGACGTCGAACGTCGGATCGGCCGCGGTGATGCAGGCGTGCCTGAACAAGCCGGCCGAGGAACTGCCCGATCCGGACGGGCTCGCCGAGGCGCTGCGCCCGCAACTGTACAAGACGTTCAAGCCGGCGTTCCTCGGCCGGATGAAGGTCGTGCCGTACTACCCGATTTCCGACGACGTGCTGGCCGAGATCATCGAGCTGAAGCTCGAACGGATCCGCCGCCGCATCGAAGCGAACCACAAGGCCGCGTTCGAGTGGGACGAATCGCTCGTCGACGCGGTGCTCGCGCGCTGCACCGAGGTCGATTCGGGCGCCCGCAACGTCGACCACATTTTGAACGGCACGCTGCTGCCGGAGATCGCGGGCCACGTGCTCGGCCGGATCGCCGACGGCGCGGCCATCGCGCGCATCGCGGTGCGCGCGGACGAGGCCGGCGAATTCGCCTATACGGTCGAATGAGCCCCCGCACGCGACATCTCATGCATCAATGGATTCACTGAACCATGCCGATCAATCTCCCCGAGCTGCTGACGCCGATCAGCGATGCGTCGCCCAGCGGCGACGACCTGCTGTTCTCGAACGAATTCGACGCGATCCAGGACGCGCGGCGCTATGACGATCCGACGCTCGACCAGGGCGAGTGGGTGACCGAGATCAAGGAGGCCGACTGGGGCTTCGTCGTCGATCACGCGGGCGCGCTGCTGCGCACGCGCACCAAGGACCTGCGGCTCGCCGTATGGCTGACCGAGGCGCTCGCGCTGGAGGACGGCATCACCGGCCTCACTGAAGGCTATGCGCTGCTGGAAGGCCTGTGCCGCGACTACTGGGACACCGTGCATCCGCTGCCCGAAGGCGACGACGTCGAATACCGGCTCGGCAACGTCGCGTGGCTGTCCGGCCGCACGGCCGAGCTGCTGCGCGGCATTCCGGTGACGGACGGCGCATCGAACGCATTTACCACGCTCGACTGGGAAGTCGCGCAGCATGTGGCGCAGGCCGTGAAGCGCGACCCGGAACACGCGGACGACATCGCGCGCGGCAAGCCGTCGGTCGAGCAGGTCGATGCATCGCGGCGTGTGACGTCGATCGCGTTCTACACCACGCTGCTCGCGAACCTGAAGGCGTTCGAAATCTCGCTCGACGCGTTCGAGGAGCGGCTCGTCGAACGCGCCGGCGATTCGGCGCCGAGCTTCCGGCAGACGCGCGACGCGTTCGAGACCGTGTACCGGCTCGTCGAGCGCTTCGCGCGCGAGCAGGGTTATACGGGCAGCGCGCCGCATGCGCCGTCGGCGCCGCAGGCGCAGCCCGAGCGCATCGAGCCGAGCTTCGGCGACGCGTTCCACACCGAGGAGACCCATGTGCAGTCGCAGACCGCTCCGCGTCCGCCGGCGACGCAAATGATCGCCGGCATCCAGAACCGTGCGCAGGCCGTCGACCAGCTGCGTGCGGTCGCGCGCTACTTCCGCCAGACCGAGCCGCACAGCCCGGTCGCGTATCTCGCGGACAAGGCCGCCGAATGGGCCGACATGCCGCTGCACAAGTGGCTCGAGAGCGTCGTGAAGGACGACGGGTCGCTGTCGCACATCCGCGAGCTGCTGGGGGTGAGGCCCGACGAGCAGTCGTGAGCCGCCGCTTTTTGACCTGAGAGCGCGGGCCCGGCGGGTTCGCGATGAACGAGAAGAAGGGTGACGCATGAACGTGACCGAACTGGCACAGGCGATTCGTGGTGGCCTGATCCAGCAGGATCGGCTGCTGAAGACGGACATCCCGTCGCTGCCGAACAATGCGCTCGCGCCGCGCCGCGCCGTGACCCGTTCGGCGCTCGGCCGCGATTTCAGCGTGGCGCTCGACCTGGTGTCCACCGCGAGCGACGTCGAGCTCAAGACGCTGATCGCGCAGCCGATCACGCTGTGGATCCAGCAGGCGGACAAATCCTATCTGCCGATCAACGGCTATGTCCACACGGCGCGACGGCTCGGCGCCGACGGCAGCCTGTCGAGTTACCAACTGCGCTTCGCGTCGTGGATGCATTTCCTCAAGTTCCGCAGCGACATGCGGTACTGGCAGGACCAGCCGGTCGACGCGATTCTCTCCGACGTGTTCGACATGCATCCGCAGGCCAGGGGCCAATACCAGTTCGCGTTGTCGAAACCGTTGCCGTCCCGGTCGTACTGTCGCCAGAGCGAAACCGACTGGAACTTCGTGCATCGGCTGATGGAGGACGAAGGGCTGTTCGGGTTCTGGCGGCACAGCGAAGACGGGAAGGCGCATACGCTCGTCATCACCGACGACGTGCATGCGGTCGATGCGCTGTCGCCGAATGTCGTCACGTTCGATCGTTCCGGCAGCGGCACCGAAACCGCCGGGTTCACGCAATGGGCCGCGTCGCGGACGTTGCAAAGCACGCTGCACACGACGCGCACGTTCGACTACAAAGCGCCGTCGTCGGCGGGCAATCCGAACGGCACGTCGCTGCCGACCAAGGCCGGCCAGGGCGACCTGCCGGGCCAGACGGAAATCTACGAATACACCGGCGCGTACACGTATCCGGGCCAGGAGCGCGGCGAACACCTGTCGAAGATCCGGCTCGAGGAATGGGAGTCGCGCGCGAAGCGCTTCTTCGGCGTGGGCGGCGTGCGCGCGATCGATGCCGGCCGGCGCTTCACGCTGAGCGGTCATCCCGAGCACGACCGCGATTCGGCGAGCGATCGCGAGTTCGCGGCCATCGGCGTCACACGGTACATCGAGAACAATCTGCCGGTGTCGGACCACGAAGCGAACTTCCCGCATAGCCTGCAGGACCAGCTGGCGCAGGTAAAGGCCGGTCACGGGGAAGCTGCCACGTTTCAGGTCGGGCATGACGACGGCTCCGCCGGGTTCTATCTCGTCGAGGTCGAAGCGCAGCGCGCGAGCGCGCCGTACCGCAGCCCGTTCGAGCATCGCAAGCCCGCGATGCAGCTCGAGACGGCGATCGTCGTCGGGCCGAAGGGCGAAGAGGTTTATACGGACGAGCTGAACCGGATCAAGGTCATGTTCGTCTGGGACCGCCAGAGCGAAGGCCGCGAGAGCGCGTCGTGCTGGATGCGTGTCGTGCAGTCCGATACCGGTGGCGGGTACGGCGGCGTGCATATTCCGCGGGTCGGCGAGGAAGTGCTGATCGGCTACATCGGCGGCGACTGCGACCGGCCGATCGTCATGCATCGCGTGTACAACGGTGCCACCAAGCCGCAGTGGCATAGCAACGGGATCCTGTCGGGCTTCCGGTCGAAGGAGTATGCGGGATCGGGGCACAACGAGATGGTGCTCGACGACGCGACCGGGCAGAACCGCGCGCGCCTGTTCAGCAGCAGCGCGAATTCGCTGCTTCACCTCGGCTATCTGATCGAGCAGAACGGCAACACGCGCGGTGCGTATCTCGGCTCGGGTTTTGATCTGCGCACGGATGCGTACGGTGCGGTGCGCGCCGGGCAGGGGCTGTATGTGACGACGCATCCGAAGCAGGCGAATAGCCAGCCGCTCGATGTGAGCGAAGCGAAGCAGCAGCTTGGCAATGCGGAGGGGCTGATCGAATCGATGTCGCAGGTCAGCGAGATGCATCAGGCGGAGAGTCTCGGCACCGGTCGCGATGCGCTGAAGCAATTCACCGATGCGACGCAGAACAGCGTGGCGGGGGCGGCCTCGGGCGGCGGCAGGACCGCAGGCGGCGGGACGGGGAATGCGAATGCGTTCAAGGAGCCGGTGATGCTGTTCGCGAGCCCGGCGGGGATCGGGGTGGCGTCGCAACAAAGTACGCACCTGGCTGCGGACCGGCACGTGAACGTGGTGAGTGGTCAGAGCACGCATCTCGTCAGCGGCAAATCGCTGGTGGCGAGCGTCAAGGAGAAACTCAGCCTGTTTGCGCAGAATGCGGGCATGAAGCTCTTTGCCGGGAAAGGTGCGGTCGAGATACAGGCGCAGAACGACAACGTCGAGTTGGTCGCGCAGAAGACGATCAAGGTGCTGTCGGCGACTGCAACGATCGAAGGCGTTGCAAAGGAAGAGATTCTGCTGACGTCGGGCGGCGCGTATGTCCGGATCAAAGGCGGCAACATCGAGATTCATGCGCCGGGCAAGATCGACGTGAAGGGCGGACAGCATGCGTTCAGCGGGCCGACGAGCATGCACAAGACGTTCAAGGCGGAAGGCAAGAAGGCAGACATGCGGATTCGCTATGTGGATGCCGACGGCAACGTGCCGCACGGGGAACCGATCAAGTTCACGACCGAGGACGGGACCGAGCATAGCGTCGCGCTCGACGCGGAAGGTCGTGCGGAACTGAAGAACATCGATTTTGACGAGTTCGTGGCCAGTCAGGTCAAGCGGACGGGGGAGTGAAAATGGGCAAGCCTCTTGTTCAACATAACGTCTGTATTGATTTGCCGGGGGAGCCGGTCAAATGCGCGGCCGAGACGGAATTGACGGTGCTGTTGCGCAAGCATCGTGACGTGGTATTCGACGTCAAGCTTCAGCCGGGTGCGACGTATACCGTCACCACGACGCATCCTGATCGACCCACCGGGCGCTTTTATGACACCAAGCGGAAAGCGAATACCAGCAAGACGGTGTTCAAGGACGGGGAGCCGTGCCACATCTGGATCGGTCGTACTTTCGAGGGGAGTCTGATTCTCAAGCAAGACGAGAAGGTACTCGGGCATTATCCGATTGCCAAAATGGACTGCACAAAGGGCTGTACCGATGATCCGAAGGATAAACCAGCGCCGGTTCTGATTGTGCTCCACAACGATAAGGAGTGGGCGAAGGACCTGATGCGGATTTCGGATGCGGGAGTCCTGGGAAATGCTGCTGCGGCACCATCACTGATGTCCGCTCTGGATCGGGCCCGCCAAGAGCAATCCAAAGGTGGTTCATCCGGTCTGCTGACTAATAGCCCGTTCCAATCGAAAAAAACGATGGCGGGTACACCCAGTATTTTTCCGAGGGATGCACTAAATGTTTCCACGGATGGGCGGGAAATAAAATACTCCGTTCATATGTTTTCTGTAAAGCGGAATGCCGGAGTGGAGGAGCCAAACTGGGTGCTGAAGTTCTTCAAAGAGGGTGACAAGCCTTACGAATTTAAGCTTAATCCTCACGATGTGATATCGAGGAACTGGTTTTTGATGCAGGTGGGGAATATCGGCGCATATATCAGGGATGCTTGGTACGGAAATGAGCCTTGGGCAAGAGATTTTTTCAAGAGGTCATTTTTTTTAATCAAGCGGGGTGGTGAAACGGTGCTCGCGTTCTCCACGGTGCCGGAAGATTGGAAGACTCTCGGGTTTCTGCTGGTTGGTTATGCGCGGGAAGTGCAGCCCGGCACCAAGTTGGCAACAATCGCTGGCGGGGCCGGATCATTGTCGTCGGCAGGGGCGGCGGCGTGGAACGCAGCCAAGGGATCCTTTTCCGGGAATGCACTGGTCGCCTTCTTTATTGGGGCGGGCATAGATACATTTGTATGGTTTTCGGATTCGAATCAGGATTTTCGAGATTTAATGGCAATATTATTGGTGGATGCATTCAAGGCGGCATTGGTTGGTGCGGCAATAAGCTTGGCCAACGCAGGTATAGTCGCTATGGCTGCGGCGACAGGGGTGACTGTGGGTGCTTTGGCAATCGGTGGATTTGTCCTGATTTTGGGTGTTGGTTTGCTCGTTGATTATTTGTTCGATGCTAGTGGGAAGAAATTTTTGAAGTTGCTATTCCATAATCCGAAGGCTGTCGTGGATGAAATCGATGGCATGGTGCGGAGAGCTGGTAGGGCACTCGAAGAGAAGCTGCCGAAGGATTACGGCGACTATTACTCGGGGTCGCAATGGATGATGCTTCCCTGAAGATGGATTTACTTTCGGCAATTTTTTGGGATTTTATCTGGCGATGATGGAATCAAATGTTGATGGTCCACCGGTTGGCGACGGTTCGCCGATAGATTTTCATGGAAAACTGGCTGCGATAGAGTTGGCTATTGGTTTGCTTGTGGCTGGCATATATTACGTATTTTCCCAGTTGGGTGTGATGGCCGATTCGCTATGGAAATCGATAGTGGTTGTTCAATTTTGTATATCGATTGTTTTGTTCGCTCATTATGTTATGAATCGGCGATCTCGAAGACTCTGGGTTGAGGGCGTTGTTTCGCTGTTTGCCCTGGGGCCGTGGTTGATGATCGCATTGGTTTGGTTGTTCTACATATCATACGCTCCGATGCCCGGGATTTTGAGGGTTTCCGTGATTGTTGTGTGTTTTGTTATTGTCGGGTGGCACGCATTCAAGGTTTTGTCGGATTTTCGTCGCGCCGTGAAAACGGAATCGGTTGTGAAGACGATTTATTATGAGAGTGGTGGAAATTTGATTTTCCGTAATTCACTGGGTGGCTATATTGATCAATTGACTTCGCGGAATCCGCTGAAAGGATCCCTGCTTTCGGTGATTGGTTATTCGATGCCTTTTGCGGCGGCATTTGGGTTGAGTGCGAGTCATATTTTTGGTGAGAACGTTGGCCCTCATGTGTTGGGTGTTATTTTGTCGCTCGTGGGGTTTCCGATGTCGATCTGGATAATTGGGAATGCCTGCATGCGATCGATTTTTTTTAGAATTTATTTGCCATTGATGCTTGAGAGAAAAACTGGGAAGAAAGTTATTCTGAGTTCATGAATGGGCTGATGCTTGCAGTGGTTTGAGGCGAAATTTTGTATTCGCGTGATACTGTGCAATTTCCAGAGCGAATCTGGTTGCTGGTGCCATCCGCATCGTATGCGCGTACGTGCTCCGAACGCCACTGTTTCTGGAAGATACGCCGCCGTTAACAATCGCTGCTGGCGAGGTGCCGACCATGATCATCGGCCGAGCGGCCGCATGGAGGGCAGACGGCGGGCGAGGGGGGCTTAAGGTAGATTCAGCGGGAATATATATGATAGCGATCCCAAAGTGAAGGGAAGAACAAGAATCGACGATCACGCTAAGCTCGCAATGATTTGTGGTGTGCTTGGCCTTGTCTAATTGGCATTTTACTGGATTGCATTCAAGGCATTTCGATCCTCAAACCTTCCATGACAAATTGCCTTGCCAGTCGAGTTGATTTGCCCGGCGATCGTCTATTCGCCCTATCTACTGAATCGTCGCGCAAGGCGGATGAATTGGGAGGGCATCACGGCTATCTTCGGGGTATTTCCAATCTGGATGGTCATGGGCTCGCACTGGTTATTCTATTTTGGGTTTGCTCCGATGCCGACTGGCATTCGTGTAACCGCGCTTTTGCTTTGTATTGGTGTAACCGCGATCCTCGATCCACGGAAGCAGCGCAATGCTCACCGCACACAGCATCAAGCCGCCGACCAAGGCGAACAGACCGAATCCGATTTCTCGTACCCATTCCCCGCCCACAACCGCTTCGTTGCGCCGCGCAATACCCGGAAACATCGGCGAAACGCGCAGCCCATCGTTCGCGGCCTCGCTGCAATACGTCTTCGTGAACGCGGCGAACTGTTCGCGATCGATGTTCGACGCGGCGGAGCGCGAATAAACAGGCGACCCGGCAGGCTGCCACGTCGTGTCGTAGTGCTGCGTTTGCCCGGCACCATAGCGGAAGACGGCGCGCGCCTCCCATGTCACGTCGGACTTGCCATATCGCAGAGACAACTCGCATTGCTCGACAAGGGCCGAGACATGAGGCCACGCGCCAGCGCGAACGAGGATGGCCGAATTGATGACGCCCGATGCGCCCACCAGCACGAAGACCGCACCGAAAATCAGAAGAATGGCCGATCGCAAGCAGCGCAAAGCGAATTTCATCGGAATTGCTGGATTCTCGACATGCCCCCGAATGCCCCGCCTACTGCCCCACCCGGAACTCGATCCGCCGATTCCTCGCCCGCCCCTCGGCCGTGTCATTCGGCGCAATAGGCTGATCCGGCCCGACCCCCGTCGTCGTCATCTGCTGCGGCTGAATGCTCTTCGTGATCAGATACCCCTTCACGGCATCCGCGCGCGCTTGGCTCAACGCGATGTTCGACGTCCGGTTCCCCGAGTTGTCGGTATGCCCGATGATGTCGACCATGCGGTTCTGCATCTTCGCGAGCGCCGCCGCCATCTGATCGAGAATCTGCCTGCCCTGCGGCGTGAGCGTCGCGCTGCCCGTTTCGAACTCGATCGTGCGATTCGCGAGCGTCTGGTCGAGCAGCCCCTGCTCGGACGCCGACACGCGCAGCCCGTTCTTGATCGTATACGTCGGGTTCAGCGTATTCGCCATGTCGCTCGCGAGCTGCTGGCGCTGCGCCTCGTTGTGCACCTCGCCCTTCATCTCGATCTGCGTGCCGTTGATCTTCAACTGGCCTTTGCTGATCTGCTTCAACTGCGCGCCGAGCAGCTTCTGCACGTTCGCGCTCCAGTTCGGCGGCGTCGCGACGTCGCCGACCTCGACCTGGTCGACCACGTTCGCCGCGCCGTAGGTGTCGCGCAGCTTCTGCAGCACGGCTGCCTTGGTCGCCTCGTCGGGCACCTTGCCGCCGACCACCACCTGGCCGGGCGTCGCGTTCGCGGGCGGCGGCGCGATCGTGCCGGCCGTGCCCCGCACCACCGTGCCGGACGCCGTGGCCGGCGCGGAGCCGGGGTTCGGACTCGGGTTCGCGGGCAGGGCGGCGGCCGCGACCGTGCCGTTGCCGACCGGCGTGACGGTCGCGCCGCCCGTGTTCTGCGCATAGGCCGCGCCGCAGGCGACGAGGCCGGCAGCGGCGAAGGCGGCAACGAAGGGCGACAAGCGCGTGCGCCGGACCTGAATCGTGCGTTGCATCCCGTCAGCCTCCGATGAACGCTTCGCGGAAGGCGTCGATGGCGACGCGCAGCGAGAGTTGCGGTTGGTCGAGATAGCTGACGAGCTTGCTGATCTGGTGATCGTTTTGCGCATGGGCGTCGATCCACTCGGGATCGTCGATGTCGATGTTGTGGGCGGCGTAGGTCTGCGGATCGACGACGCTCAGCAGCGTCTTCGACGACGCGCCGTTGAAGCCGATGATCAGCCGTTCGCGTTCGGCGATCGTGCCGATGAAGATCGCGAGCTCGAAGTCGGCCTGCGCGACGAACGGTGCGATCAGTTCGAGCCAGAACGCGGCGACGAGGCTGCGATAGAACGGGTCGACCGGCAGCGGCAGCGTGAGGCCGCGCTCGATGTGCGACGAGCCGCTCTGCATCACGGGCCGCAACAGCGAACCGAGCGCGAGCATCGCGCCGCGCAGCCGCACCGGATGGCCGCTTTCGAGCAGCATCTGCTGCAGGCCGTACAGCGACTGGTGTTCGATGAAGTCGTTGAAGGTGCCGTCATGCGATGTGCCGGGGCCGCCGACGTCGATCGGCACCTGCGTGTCGCCGAGCGCCTGCAGCGCGCCGGGCGGCTCCTCCTTCGCGAGCAGCGGCGGCATCTGCGCGGCGACGCGCGACCACAGCCGCGCGAACGCGAGCGGGCTGCGCGCGAGGAACGCGAGCGGCCGGTCGACCTCGAGCGCGGTCGCGCCGAGGAACGGGAAACGGCGCATCGACACGTCGTGGCTCGCGACCATGTGGCCCGCGATGGCGAGCTTGCTGCGCGAGCCGAGGAACGCGAAATGCATCGGCTTCGCATCCTCGTAGACGATCTTCCAGCGCGGATCCTCCGCGAGCAGTTCGAGTGCTTGCGCGATCCAGCGATCGAGCGTCTGCAGCAACTGCGGATTGTGCGGGCTCTTCACGAAGTCGCCGCGCGACGGAATCTTGCCGAAGTAGGCGATCTGCGCCTGAACGGTTTGCGTCATTGCGCCCCCTGTGCGTTCGTTGCGGTGGCGGCCGCGACGGCCGGTGCGGCCGCCGGCGCGCCCGAGCCGGCCTGCGTCGCGTTTTGCGCGGCGCCCGCGCTCGCGTCGGCGACCGACGACGGCAGCTGCAGGCCGCGCAGGCTCTGCTGCTGCGGCTGGTCGCCGCCGCCGCTGGTCGGCTGCGACGTGCTGATGATGCGCATCGTCACCGACACGTTCACGCTGCCCTGGACCCACGTGAGGTCGAAGGTGCCGTCCGGACGGCGCTTGCGCTGCGCCGAGTTGATCAGCTTCTCGAGACCGTAGCGGCCCGGTTCGTTGACGAGCTGCACCGTGCGGCCGTCGAACGTCGTCGCGGACAGCGTCGCGCCCGGCGAGCCCTGCGGGTTCGGCCACACGAAGTTGGTCCACTGCGGCGGCGTGTTGCGGTAGCGCAGTTGCTGGCCGTCGATCGCGATCGTGTATTCCGTCGTGCCCGTGCTCGGCTGCGGCAGGATCTGGAACACAGTCTGCGGTTCGGCCGCCGCGGCCGCGCCGCCTGCGGCGCCGCCGGCAAGCGGGGCGACCCAGCGCGCGAAGCCGTTCGTGAAGTCAGGCGTGAGGCCGATGCCCATGTCGCCCCACGTGCGGGCGGCGAGCGTGTCGCCGCGGCGCACCGCGAGCGGGCCCAGCGTCGTGCCGACGAACTTCGCGATCGCACCGTCCGGACCGAACACCTGCGCGATTTCACCGGCGCCGGCCTCGACCTTCGCGTTCGCGGCGAACGGGTACTTGGTCGCGAGCGAGCTCTGGAACGGCTGGTAGACCTGCGCGTTCCATACCTTGTTGACTTCCGCGCTGGCCGGCTGGATCACCACCGAGAACGCCTGCATCAGCGGCCGCACCAGCAGCGGACGCAGCGACTTGCGTTGCGAATCGGTGAGGCCGGTCAGCATCTGCTCGTCGACGAACTTCAGCGAATCGGCGAGTTCCGAGCCGTTGCCGTCGAGCGTCTGCTGCATCAGCTGGCGCGCGCCGGGGCCGGGGTCGCCCTGGTTCTTGATCACGTTGAAGCGCGTACGGACCTTCGACAGCGAGTCCATATAGCCCTTGAGCATCGACGTGCCGTCGTGCGTCGCGACGATCCGCGCGAGCCCGATGAACTCCTGGCCGATCGGACCCATCGGCACCTCGGCCGGATTGCCGTTGATGTCGATGTTCGCGGCCGCCACCTGGCCGGCCTGCGAGCGCGTGAACAGTTGCTTGACCCAGTTCACGACGCCGGTCTGCGCCTTCTTGATCGCGACGTTCGCCAGCGACGGGTTGTCCCACGACGTCTGGTCGTACGCGGTCTCGAGGATCTTGCGGATCGGCGAATCCTGCGGGTCGCCGAGGCGGTTCATCCCGTCGACGGCCTGACCGAAGCTGCTGAAGCCCTGCACCGCGATGCCCTGCATGAACTTCTGCCAGTGCTGCGCGTACTCGGTCTTGTACATCCCGACGAGCGTCTTCTGGATCTGCTCGGGGCTGCCTTCCAGCGTCAGGTCGTCCTGCGTCGACGTGTTCAGCACCCAGTCCTTCGCCTGCAGTTCCTTGGTCGCCGCGTCGCGGATCGCCGGCTGCACGTAGTCGAACCACGCTTCGCGCGTGAACGTGCCCGGAATCGCATAGCTGCCGGCGACCAGCCCCTGGTTGCCGTCGCCGACGATGCGCGCGATGGTCATCGGCGCGAAGCGGGTCGACGCGCGTGCCTTGATTTCCTCGTAGACGCGCTGGCGGGCCGGCATGCCGCGCACGACGCGGCGCAGGTTCTCGCGGGTCTGGTCGACGAGCGCGAGGTTCGCGTCGATCATCGGCCAGTCGTTGTCGTTCACGCGGGCGAGATAGAACGAGATCATGCGCTCGGCGCTCTTGATCATCTCGTCGCGCGGCATGTTGCCGCGATTCGTCTCGAGCCAGCCGCGCCAGAAGCGGGCGAGCTGGTCGGTCAGGTGCGCCTGTTCGACGTGACGCTTGTCGGACAGCATCAGGTAGGTCTTCAGCGCGTTGTACGCGTCCTGCACGTTGGTCGGCGACGCGTCGCTGTAGAGGCCGCCCTGCGGCACGGCCGGCTGTTGCGGCGCGGCGGCGACCGCCGCGGATGCGCCTTGCGCGGCGACGGCGAGCGGCGTGGCGCCCGGCGGGTTCGTCGACACGGGAATCGCGCCGCCCTGCACGGCACCCGATTCCGGCGGGCGCGTCATCGGCACGAGCTGTTCGGGGTGCGCGTTCACGTCCTTCATGAACGACGCGAGGTTCTGCGAGACCGGCGCCAGCAGGATCTGGCGCACGCCGTTGTAGTACTCGGTCAGCAGGTGCTGCTCGAGACGGTCGCCCTGGTACAGGCCGAGCGACACCGACACCGGCTTGTCGCGGCGGAACTGTTCGAGCTGTTCGATCCGGTCTTCCAGGATGTCCATCGCCTGCAGGCGCGACTGCAGGTCGTTGCGGCCCTGCTGCAGGCGCGTGACGTTGTCGAGGTCGGCCTGCACGTTCGCGACGAGCTGCTGGTTGCCGATCGTCGACCAGGTCCAGCCGCCGAGCGCGAGCGCGAGCGCCGCGACGAAGCCGAAGAAGGTCGCGTAGCGCAGCCGGGTCTTGGTCGGGCTCGCGAACTGGCGCACGGTCTGGCGGTCCGCGAAGATCACCTTCGAGAACAGGTCGCGCAGGAAGAAGCCGTTCTTCGAGAACGCGCTGTGCGGCTTCGGCAGCGCGCTCGCGTCGAGGCCGAAGCGGTGCGCGATGCGCTGCGCGGCGGCGCTGTTGGTTTCGCCTTCCTGCAGCGCGCTGGTGAAGTAGAAGCCGCGGAAGATCGGCTTGTACTGGAACGGGTTGTTCTCGAACAGCGTCGCGAGGAACGCGCGCAGCGACGGCTTGATCGTCGAGAATTCGAGCGGGAAGCTCAGCTGGCCCGGCGACAGCTGGTTGCCGCGCGACAGCGACAGCTGCGCGACGCTGATTTCCTTCAGCCCTTCGTAGAGTTCCTCGAAGTGCGTGTCGAACTGCGCGACCACGTCGCGCTTGTCATCGGGCTCGTAGGGCAGGGTGGCGCCCCACACGCGGTCGTACTCGTGCTTGTCGCTGCTGCTGAAGAATTCGGTGAAGCCGGTAATCAGGTCGGCCTTCGTGAACATCACGTAGACCGGCGCGAACACCTCGAGCTTTTCCGTCAGTTCCTGAACGCGCTGACGGAGGTTCTTCGCGAGGTTGATCGCGAATTCGGGGCGGTTGCCGGTGAGTTCGGCGATGCTCGCGGTGACGATGATGCCGTTGATCGGCGCCTTCGGACGATAGCGCTTCAGCAGGCCGAGAAAGCCGAGCCATTCGCTGCGGTCTTCCTCGTGCACCGAATAGCGGCCGGCCGTGTCGAGCAGGATCCCTTCGGTCGTGAAGAACCAGTCGCAGTTACGCGTGCCGCCGATGCCGTGGATCACCGCGCTGTTCTTGTCCGCGAACGGAAACTGCAGGCCGGAGTTCAGCACGGCGCTGCTCTTGCCCGCAGCCGGGTTGCCGATCACGATGTACCACGGCAGTTCGTACAGCGCGGAGCCGCCCGACACCTGGCCGATCTTCGACGTCTTGATCGTCTTCACCGCGTCGGACAGGCGCGTGCGCAGCACGTCGAGGTCGGCGGTCTTCGTGTCGGGTGCGAGCGCGGCCGCGGCCGGCGCGGCGATCTTGCCGGTTTCCGCCTGCTCTTCCAGCACCTGGCCGAGCTGCCGGTTCGCGCGCTTCACGCGCCAGCGGCGCACCAGTGCGACGCCGAGCCACAGCACGAGGATCGCCGCGAAGGCGACCGCCGCCCACAGGAGCGGCAGCTGCAGCATGTCGGCAGCGATGAAGAGAATCGCCGCTAGCGCGACGATCCCGACAATCGAGAGCGTACGCGGATGAGTCAGCACGTTGAGGATGCGTTGCATAGGACGTTCAGGTTCCGGTGCGATTCGGTGAGGCGACGCAGGCGCGCCGAGCGGCAAGCGTGGCGCCGCGATGTGTCGCCATGCTGTCAAACGGGATGAAGGGGGCTGGCATCAATGCGCCCGCGGCATCGGAGAAGGCGCGCGCAATAATGAAAGGACGTTGTGAGAATTTAAACGGAAGCGGCGACCTGAAAAAATCGCGCAACGGAATGCCCGATCGTTTGCGCCGCCCAAATCGTTTCCTGCCGGGTGATTAAAAAGCCCCATGCCGCCCTCATTATTTCTTGTCCGGCAGCCCTGACTAGCTGCCGCGTCCCAGTTTAAAACCGGGTTTATGGTATTCCACGTGCCCGAGATCCATCATTTTCCAACGGCCTCCCCAGGTCAGGCCGACTTGCTCGGCGACCTGTCCGTACAACTGGTAGCCGCGCATCGCCCAGGGATCTTTCTCGGAAATGACCAGCTTGCCGTCGCGCAGAAACGCGTTGTCGGCCGCGAGCCCGAACTGGTGATAACTCTGGAAGGCCGCCGCATTGGTCACGTTGGTGCCCATCTGCGCGAGCCGGTTCTGTCGTTCCGGACTCCGATAACCTTCCAGCAGCGCCATCTCGTAACCATATTGTTCGTGCATGATCTTGTAGACCAGCAGCAAACGCGTACGGAAATCGGGATCCAGCAGGTTCCAGTCGCGGCTTGCATCTCTCAGCGCCGGCCGCACCTGTTCGACTTCCTTCGTGGCAAAGACTTCCGGCGGCAACGGCGGCGGCGGCACGAGCTGTTCGCCCTGCAGCAGCGCGGCGATCTTCTCGTCAGGCACGCGCGCCGTGTCGTCGTACTGAAATAATTGCCGACCGCGTAACGCAATGGCCACCAATGGCGGCGTCGCAAGAATACCTGCCGACACCATAATCATCAAGCGCCGCCGGATCAGTAAATTTTGCACGTCACTTAATGCGCCGCGCGTAACGGTTGCCGATTTAACAATTTGACTTCGCGTACGTGCGGCGCGATCGTTCGCGCGGCGCGTCAGGCGGCCGCGAAACTGGGCGACGGATTCGAAAACGGTCGCGCGGATACCCGGTAAAAGCAACAGTGCCGCAACCGCGACGGCAAGGGCGAAATAGGCGACGAGTGCGACGGCAATCAACGAAATCCCCGGAAATTGGAATTGATTGTGTTTTGCAATGCTTGCTCTTAGAATCAGGCTGCTTTGAGAGGCCGGGCTATATTATCGCGGTGAATTAAACCAGGATTCAATGAGACGCTGAATGAGTGCGCCGGAAAATTCAAATTCGAAAACCCCGCCCAGCCTGCTATCCGATACCAAACCGGCAGGCGGGAGCGGGGCGCAGCAGTCGCGCATTCTCGCGAATCTGGAAGGACGTGTCACGCCGCCGGCCGAGCCGCCGCGCCGTTCGCTGAAGGGGCCGATCGCGGCCGTCGTCGCGCTCGTGGTCGCCGTCGGCGGCTGGGGCGCATGGCGCTGGCAGCAGCAATCCGGCGAGGCGGCCGTCGTGGCCGCCGCGCCCGTGCAGGCACCGGCGAAGGCCGAGCCGGCCAGCGCCGCCGCCGTGCAGGTCGCGCAGAATGCCGCGTCGGCTGCTCTCGTCGTGCAAACGGCGACGATCGTCAACGACGATGCCGCGTCCCAGGCCGTTGCGTCCGCATCGGGCGCGTCGGGTGCGGACAACAGCCGCTTGTCGCGCGCGCTCGCGAACGGTGCCGACGATGCATCGGGCGCAGCCACGACGGGCGCCGTTGCCGCGACGGCTGCCGCAGCAGCGGCGACGACGAAATCCGCGAAGGCCGACGCCGCGAAGAGCGGCAAGGTCGCCGCCCGCAGCAAGGCCGATGCGAAGGCCGACGCGAAGGCGGAGGCTCGCAAGCATCACAAGGAACAGCAGGCGGAGCTCGCGCAGGCGAAGAAGCGTCGCGAAGCGACGACCCGTACCGCGAGCGCGAAGGCATCCGGGAAGGACGACCCGGATGCGGACCTGCTCGCCGCGCTCGTCGCCCGCACGAAGCCGTCCGACAAGAAGGCCGCCGCGCAGAAGGGGCAGGTCGTGCCGACCAAGACGGCCGCCGCGACGGGCGGTTCGCTCGCATCGCGCGTGAAGGATTGCGCGGAGCGCGGCTTCTTCGAGGATCAGCTGTGCCGCTGGCGCGTCTGCGACGGCCACTGGGGCAAGGATCCGGCCTGCCCGACCGCCGCACAGTCGGAGACGCGGCAGTAACCGGCGTCACGCCAGCCAGCACGTTGCACCTGCGCCGCCCACCGGGCGGCGCATTGTTTTTGGGGCCGCCTGACGCCGGACGGCCGTATGTGACAATGTCACGAAAATGCCGCATGCATCGGGCATACATTTTCCTTCCATTTCCCGGCGTGGCGCCGCAATCCGCGAGGCGCGGCGCGGCGAGCGCCGCACGACCTTCGACACGATGGACCTGATCGTACAGACTTACGGCGCCGATACGTCCGGCATGGTGTGCGGATTCCGCTTCGTCCCGGGCGGATCGGGCGCGATGCTCGATGCCGACGCGGCCGCCGCATGGCTGCGCGCATGCCGCGAGCGCGATGCGGCCGCATCGGACGATTTCGTCTGGCTGCACTTCAATCTCGCGCACGGCGCGAGCGAGCGCTGGATGCGCACGCACCTCGGATTGCCCGACAGCTTCTTCGAATTCCTCCACGAAGGATCGCGCTCGACGCGCATCGAGCAGGAGGACGGCGCGCTGCGCGCGATCGTCAACGACGTGATGTTCAACCTCGAGCTGACGCCGTCGGAAATCGCGACGCTGTTCGTCCACGTCGAGCGGCGCATCATGGTCACCGCGCGGCTCAAGCCGCTGCGCTCGGTCGATACGCTGCGCGCCTGCGTGCGCGACGGCGAGCGGTTCCGGTCGCCGGCCGAACTGCTCGTGCACCTGCTGCGCGACCAGGCCGACCTGCTGATCCAGATCATGCGGCGCACGAGCATCGACGTCGATCGCATCGAGGATCGCTTCCTGTCGCAACGGCTCACGTCGAACCGCATCGAGCTCGGCGCGCTGCGCCGCACGCTGACGCGGCTGCAGCGCATGCTGGCGCCCGAGCCCGGCTCGATTTTCCGGCTGCTCGCGAAACCGCCCGCGTGGCTGCATGCCGAAGACGTGCAGGAGCTGCGCGAGTCGACCGAAGAGTTCTCGCTGGTGCTCGCCGATCTGTCGGGGCTCAACGAGCGGATCAAGCTGTTACAGGAAGAGATCGGCTCGCGGCTCGACGAGCAGAACAACCGGACGCTGTTCACGCTGACGCTCGTGACCGTGATCGCGCTGCCGATCAACATCGTCGCGGGCTTCTTCGGGATGAACGTCGGCGGCGTGCCGTTCTCGGAGAACAAGCACGGCTTCTGGCTGATGGTGCTGCTGGTCGCGGGCTTTACCGCGCTCGCCGCGTGGTGGGCGTTTCGCCGGCGCGACGATCGCTAGGGCCCGTTATTGGCGTGAACAGGCGCCAGGCCGGCATTGGCGGGGCGCCGCGCGCGGCGGCAACAAAAAACAGGCCCCGCATCCGGGGCCTGCGATAGGACGTGAAGAGACGTGAAGGGACATGAAGCGTCGAACGCCGGCCGGCGCCGCGTACCGCGCGGCACCGGCCGGCCGGACCACGTTACTGAACCAGCGTCTTGCGCGGCTTGAACATGCCCTGGTAGCGCAGCGACGGACGTTCCTTCACCGTCGGCGCGATGCCGCCGAAGCTCGGCGTCTGGCGCAGCTTCATCGCGGCCGGCGAAGCGACCGAGCCGATCGACGTCGAACGCGATGCCGGCGCGAGATTGTTCGCGACGAGCAGCGCGGCCTCGCTCTTCAGGTTCGCGAGCAGCACCGGATCGACCGAGCTGTTGACCTGCGTGAGCAGGCCGCTCCACGCGGCGTCGCTGTAGTTCACGACGTAGTAGTCGAGACCGCTCGGATCCGCGACCACGCCCGTGCAGCCGTCGATCCGCGTCTGCGTCTGCGTATCCTTCAGCGCGAGCGTCGTGTGTTTCGCGAGCCCCTGGCCGTACGCGAGCGTGATCGGTACCGTCCACTGCAGGCCCGGATACGCGTTCTTGTTCGGGAACGGCTGCTGTTTCAGCGTGACGACCGTCTGGTTCTTCGTCATGTCGCACTGCGTGTCGAGCGAGATCAGCGGCACGCCCGTCTGGCGCACGTAGCTGTCGCCGATCGGGCCGACCGCCTGACCGCTTTCCTTCGACAGCGCATCCCACAGGCGCTTCGGCGTGCCGTTGCCGAACGAGTAGTCGACCAGGTATTGTTGCAGGCCCTTTCGCAGCGTCTGCTCGCCGAGATAGTTCTCGAGCGTCTTCAGCACATGGCCGCCCTTGTCGTACGTGAACGCGCTCGCGCTCAGCACGAAGTCGTTCGACGCCCAGTCGTTGAAGTTCGGCGCGACCGGGAACGCGTTCGGGCCGATGTCGCGATTGATCACGCGGTACTTGTTCTTCACCTGGTCGAGCCAGCTGAACTCGTCGGGGAAGAACTGGATCGTCGTCTTCGTCTCGAAGAACGTCGCGAACGACTCGTTGAGCCAGACGTTGTCCCACCAGTCGGCCGTGACGAGATCGCCGAACCACTGGTGCGCGACCTCGTGCGTCAGCACCTCGTTACCGTAGCGCGACATCGGCTGGCCCGGTTGCGGCAGGATGTCGTCGGCGAACTCGAGGATCGACCCCCAGTTCTCCATCCCGCCGAAGTTCAGGTCCTTCTGCTCCTTGAACGCGTCGTTCGCGGCCACCGTATCGAACTTCGTCAGCGGCAGCGGGATGCCCGTGTAGCGGTAATAGAAATCGAGCGCCTGCTTGGTGCGGTCCATCGCCGGCTTGGCCCAGTCGCTCATGCCCGGCGGCGTGAACACGCGCAGGTGCAAGCCGCCCTTGCCGCCCGGCAGCGGGCTCGAGAAGTCGTCCTCGTAGGTATCGAACAGGCCGCCGCCGAAGAACAGCAGGTACGACGGCATCGGCGGGGTCTTCTCGAACTGCACGAGCTTGTAGCCGCCGCCGACGTTGGTCGACGGCTTCTCGGCCGCGTTCGACACGACGCGCCAGTTCTGCGGCACTTCGGCCGTCACTTCATAGGTCGGCCGGAAGGCCGGTTCGTCCCAGCCCGGGAACCATTGGCGCGACAGGTTGGTTTCGCCCTGCGTGAGGATCGCGCCGCTCGTCGTGCCGTCGGTGCTCTTCAGGTCGACGCGGAACACGCCTTCGGCGGCCGAGCAGCCCGGATACGGATCGTCGCCGCAGCTGCCGCCCGTCTGCGTGGCCGGATCGTCGTACGACTTGAAGTTGATGATGCCCGACCACTCCATGTGCAGCGAATAGTTGCCCGGCGAGATCGTGCCGGCCACGGGGCGCAGCTGGTAGAAGTCGCCCTTGTCCTGCGGCGTCGCGATCAGCTGGATGTTGCCCGGCTGCAGCGTGATGCGGCCGTTCGTGAACTTGATCCGGTGGCCGGCGATCACGATGTTGTTGACCGGCTTCAGCACCTTGATCTCGACGTCGGCGCGCCCGTCGAACGCGTTCAGCGCATCGTTCGGGCGGAACCACAGCCGGTAGTTGACCGGTACCACGGTGTCCGGCAGCTCGACAGGCGACACGCTCTTGTCGACGTTGGACGCTGACGGCGGGGTGTTGGCGGCGGGCGACGAGCTCGAGTGCGGCGCGCCGGCGGAGCTGAGTGCGGAAGCCGAGCCGACGCCGCTGTCGTCGCCGCCGCACCCGGCGAGCGCGAGTGCGGCAACCAGCGGCAGGTAACGCATCTTGTGAATGTTGATCGACATGACTGAAACCTCGATTGTTGAAAGAATCGTTCAGTGCTGCGAAAACGCCGGCAAAAGGAATCCCTCGCTGTTAATCAACGGCGACGAGAAATGCCAATGACGGATTATTCGAAAAGACGGCCGGCCGACTACGTGAAGGTAATCATGGTTTACTGCCCCCTCTGTGTTTCCGGATGTCGGTTAACTGGCCGGTTCAAAATGGCCGGGCGCGGGTTGTACTGAATTGATTTCGCGCGCACGACACGGGGCCGCCCGCCCTGTGCGGGCGTGCATTCCCTTTGAACCGACGACCCACGGGGCTGGCCGTACCAGGCCGCAGGACGGAAGGACGGCGTGTCGCCGTTCCGTAAAATCGCCGTCATACGGCTTGAAGGTTTGTCGGCCTGCTCGAAGGATGCGTAAATATACTTGATGGTTTTGGGTAAAGGAAACGAAAAAATTAGAAATTGATTCGATTGAATTTCTCGCGTGACATTGAATGCTGGGAGGCATTAATTCGCTTTCCGTTTAGCTGCTCGTTTCCGTAGTTTTAATCTATTAACGATCTCGCCGGTGCGCGAAAACTACGAATCAGGGTGTGGCGCGGCGCGCTCGGTACAATGCGGCGACGACCCGTCGATCGATTGCCGCAAGGAGGCCAGCCCATGCCACGAGCCCTGTTCCGTATCGCGCCGCTGCACGCGATGCTGCTGCTGTTCGCCGCCGTCTTCGCGCTCGGCGGTTGCGCGGGCCTGACGCGCGAGCCCGTGAGCGTGACCGTCGCCGGGCTCGACCCGCTGGCCGGACAGGGCCTCGAGATGCGCTTCAGCCTGAAGCTGCGCGTGCAGAACCCGAATGACACGCCGATCGAATACGACGGCATTTCGGTCGCGCTCGACCTGAACGGCACGCCGTTCGCGAGCGGCGTCAGCGATCGCTCGGGCGTCGTGCCGCGCTTCGGCGAGGCCGTGATCGACGTGCCCGTTTCGGTGTCGGCGTTCGCCGCCGCGCGGCAGGCGTGGAACCTGCCCGGCGCGGCGGCCAGCGGCGAGTTGCCGTACGCGCTGCGCGGCCGGCTCGCCGGCGGCGTGCTCGGCACCGTGCGTTTCAGCGATGCGGGCACGTTGCGCATGCCGGCGACGCCGGGGTGGGGCGGCTAGACGATGCCAGCGCGACGCCCGGGATGCCGGGCCGGACGAAGCGGCGCAATCGCAGCGCCGTCTGACGATTCCTGACGATCGTGTTTCGCGCGCCTTACGTTTTGCGCTGCAATCGCGTTTAGACTGCCTCAGTCCGGAGGGCCGGACGACTTTTTCGAGAGGGCACCATGGCAGCGAAATTCGTCATCAAGAAAGCGAACGACGGGCAGTTCCTGTTCCACCTGAAGGCCGCCAACGGCGAGATCATTCTGCGCAGCGAGCTGTACAAGACCAAGGCGTCGGCGGAAAACGGCGTCGCGTCGGTGCGCAAGAACGCGCCGGACGACGCGCGCTACGAGCGCAAGGCCGCGAGCAACGGCCAGTTCATGTTCAACCTGAAGGCCGGCAATCACGAGATCATCGGCACGAGCGAGCTGTACAAGGCTGAAGCCGGCCGCGAGAACGGCATCGCGTCGGTGAAGCAGAACGCGCCGGACGCGGCGCTCGACGACCAGAGCTGACACGCCGCGAGCATCGCGCGGGTGGCGGCCAGGGCGGTCGCCCGCGCTTTGCCGCGCGGGCAAAGCGCGGTATGGTGTGGTCCGCGCGGTGCACTCCGGTAGCGCCGCCTGTCTGAAGCCAACCGTAGCCGAGCTCGCGTGACCGATTTCCCCGTTTTCCACTGGACCGACGCCGACGGCGCCGAACATGCCGTGCGCTGGCGCTCCGAAGCCGGCGTGCAGCCGCCGAAGCGCGCCGTGCCCGCCGACGACCGCCTCACCGCCGACGCGGCGTACCGCCTCGCGTGCGAGGGCACCGCGCTCGTCTGGCAGGGCGATTTCCAGAATGCACGCCAGCTCGTGCAGGCGATGGCGCGCCGCGTCGAACGCAAGCCGAAGAAGGCGAAGGCCGCGGTCGGCGTCGACGCGTTCAACCTGCACCGGCTCGCGCAATCGCAGCGCGCCCGCACGCTCGGGATGCTGCTGATCCCGCTCGACGCCGACTATACGATCCCGCTGCGCCGCGCGCCCGACGTGCGTGCCGCGTGCGAGGAAGCGTACGGCCCGGGCGGCGCGCCGTCGGTCGTGTCGCTGCGCGAACTGCTCGGCCTCGTCGGCGCGCACGAATGGCGCAAGAAGGGCGTGCCGATCCCGGCGCTCGGCGGCGCGCCGATCCATCCGCATTACGGCGTGTTCTCGCCGGTGCGCGGCGAATACGTCGAACTCGTCGCGCGCACGCCGCTGCCCGCGATGTCGCTCGCGTTCGACATCGGCACAGGTACCGGCGTGCTCGCGGCCGTGCTCGCGTCGCGCGGCGTCGAGCGTATCGTCGCGACCGACCAGGATCCGCGTGCGCTCGCATGCGCCCGCGAGAACGTCGCGCGGCTCGGTCATGCCGGTCGCGTCGACGTCGTCGAAGCCGACCTGTTTCCGGCCGGCCGCGCGCCGCTCGTCGTCTGCAACCCGCCGTGGGTGCCGGCCCGTCCGAGCGCGCCGATCGAATACGCGGTCTACGATGCCGACAGCCGCATGCTGCGCGGTTTCCTTGCGGGGCTTGCCGACCATCTCGAACCGGGCGGCGAAGGCTGGCTGATCCTGTCCGATTTTGCCGAGCATCTCGGCCTGCGGCCGCGCGACACGTTGCTGCAATGGATCGACGAAGCCGGCCTCGTCGTGCTCGGCCGCGAAGACATCCGCCCCGCACACCCGAAGTCGGCCGACGCGGACGACCCGCTGCACGCGGCGCGCCGTGCCGAGGTCACGTCGCTCTGGCGGCTCGGCGCGCGAGCCTGATCGCGTATTTTCGGTAAACTGTCGCCATTCCTCACGAATTCCCGCCGCCGGGCCGTGGTCGACCGACCGTGGCCCGGCGCCGTTTCACAATGTCGAACAAGACCTACGAAATCCGTCCGGAGCAGTCCGTCGAACTGCTGAAGGAACTGCACATCCTGACCCGCGACGGCAAGCTGAACCAGGACAGCCGCCGCAAGCTGAAGCAGGTCTATCACCTGTTCCAGTTCATCGAGCCGCTGCTCTCGAGCGTGCAGGCCGACAAGGGCGGCGTGACGCTCGTCGATCACGGCGCCGGCAAGTCGTATCTCGGCTTCATCCTGTACGACCTGTTCTTCAAGCAGCAGCCGGGGCACGGCACGCCGGCGTTCGCGTCGCACGTGTACGGGATCGAGACGCGCGAGGAACTCGTCACGCGCTCCACCGAACTCGCCGCGCGGCTCGGATTCGGCGGGATGTCGTTCCTGAACCTGTCGGTCGCCGATTCGATCACGTCGCCGAAGCTGCCCGAAACGGTCGACGTCGTCACCGCGCTGCATGCGTGCGACACGGCGACCGACGATGCGATCCGGTTCGCGCTCGCGAAGCGCGCGCAGCACATCGTGCTGGTGCCGTGCTGCCAGGCGGAGGTCGCGGGCGTGCTGCGCAAGAACAAGGGCAAGTCGCTCGCGAACGCGCTGACGGAAGTGTGGCGGCATCCGCTGCATACGCGCGAATTCGGCAGTCAGATCACCAACGTGCTGCGCTGCCTGCAGCTCGAGGCGCACGGCTACCAGGTGAGCGTGACCGAGCTGGTCGGCTGGGAGCATTCGATGAAGAACGAGCTGATCATCGCGCAGTACAAGAACCTGCCGCGCCGCAAGCCCGGCGAGCGGCTGAACGAGATCCTCGGCATGTTCGGGCTCGCCGAACTGAACGAGCGCTTCTTCGCGCCGGCGCCCGCGGCGGCGGCCGGCGAGGCCGTCGAGCCGGGCGCGGATTGAGCGGATTGAGCGGATTGAGCGAACCGACCGAACCGACCGAACCGACCGAACCGACCGAACCGACCGAACCGACCGAACCGACCGAACCGACCGAACCGACCGAACCGACCGAACCGACCGAACCGACCGAACCGACCGAACCGACCGAACCGAGCCGGCTGACGCGCGGCCCGTTTGCCGCGCGGTAGCCCCCCGTCGCGCGATGGCGTCAGACGTCGTCGCCCGGCCGGCGCATCCATTCACGCCAGCCATCGTGGCCGAGGCGGCGCAGCGTTTCCTGGTTTTTCTCGTAGATCGCGGATGCGTCCGGGAACGCATCGACCGCGCGCGCGATGCTGTCCTCGCGCAGCAGATGCAGGATCGGATACGGCGCGCGGTTCGTGTAGTTCTCGATGTCGTCGGCTTCGCTGCCTTCGAACCGGTACTCGGGATGGAAGCTCGCGATCTGCAGCACGCCGTCGAGTCGCAGTTGCCGCACGAGCCGCTCGGCGAAGAACAGCGCATCGTTGTAGTCGACGAAATCCGCGAACGCGCGCGGATAGATCACGAGCGTCGTGTCGACCTGCTGCGGATCCGCTGCTTCGAGCGCGCGCAGTTCGGTTTCGAGATCGGCGAGCGCGTCCTCGAGCGTCGTCGCTTCGCTGATCGCATAGCGTACCTGTTCCTTCACATAGACGCTCTTCGCGAACGGGCACAGATTGAGTCCGATCACCGCGCGCGCGAGCCAATGCCGCGTGGCGGCGAGGATGTCGTCGTGCGAGTCGGGGCGGGTATCGGTCATGGCGGAGGCGGTCGGGCGAAGCGGCAGCGAGGGCCGCATTGTAGCCGGAGCGGGCACGCCGGGTTGGGGCGTGCGCCGCCTGTCACGCGCAGGCGGCTTCGATCAGCTGCGTGGCCAGCGCGGGCGCGGTGCCGATCGGCGTTTCGCCGTGCCGGTAGGTCTGGCTGGCCGCGTAGATGCCTTCGACGATGAGCGCGAGCGCATCGGCGAGCGCTTTCGGCTGCCGGGCGCCCGCGCCTTCGCACAACTCGACGAGCCGCTTCATCAGCTGTTCCTTGTTCTGCGCGACGCGCTCGCGCGCCGGATGCGACGTATCCGGGAATTCAGCCGCGACGTTGACGAACGGGCAGCCACGATAGTCCTTCTGCGTCGCGCGATCGGCCAGATCGACGAAATACTGGATCAATTGCGCCTTCGGCTGGCCCGGATGCTTCGCGACGCTCGAATCGAGACGCTCGAAGAAGCACGCATCCATCCGTTCCAGATACGCGAGGATCAGCTCGTCCTTCGACGAGAACTGGCGGTACAGGCTCATCTTGTTGACGCCCGCGCGCTCCACGACCGCCTCGACGCCGACCGCGCGCACCCCTTCCTTGTAAAACAGCTCCTCCGCGGCGCGCAGCAGGTGTTCCTGCGCGGCGGCCGCGGCGATCGGCTGGCGCGTGCGGCGTGCCGGCGGCTTGTTGGCGGCCTCGATGCCCGACATGATGACCCTCGACTGCGTGATGAATTGCTTGACATGTTACCGACTGGTCACTACGATCGCAACACACTTGTGACCGAGCGGTAACAATGCTGCCCGGATCGACAGACAAATGCCAGGTATCGGCCCGGGTCAGCCGATGCAGCGTGCGGCGGAGGTGGCCCGGAGGTGAGGCGGGGCAGGCGCGCGAGCGCGGGCCCGCCAACTGGAGAGCGACAACATGAACTGGGCAGTGACACGAATCGGCGGGCGCTTCCACTACGGATGGCTCGCGGCAGCGGTGGTTTTCCTGATCCTGCTGGCGGCGGCCGGCACGCGCGCGACGCCGAGCGTGCTGATGGTGCCGCTCGAGCGCGAACTCGGCTGGAGCCGCGCGGCGATTTCGCTGGCGATCTCGGTGAACATCGCGCTGTACGGCCTGACGGGCCCGTTCGCGGCCGCGGCGATGCAGCGTTTCGGGCTGCGGCCGACGATCCTGACCGCGCTGGTGACGATGGGCGCGGGCGTCGCGCTGTCGTCGATGATGACGCAGAGCTGGCAGATGGTCGTGATCTGGGGGCTGATGGTCGGCTGCTCGACCGGCGTCGTCGCGCTGACGCTGTCCGCGACCTTCGTCACACGCTGGTTCCATGCGCGGCGCGGCCTCGTGATGGGCATCCTGACCGCGAGCACGGCCACCGGCCAGCTCGTGTTCCTGCCGATGCTCGCGGCGATCGCGCAGCGCCATGGCTGGCGGCCGGTCGTGCTGGTCGTCGCGGTGGCGGCCGCGATCGTGATTCCGCTGGTCGCGTTCCTGCTGCCCGAGCGGCCGGCCGACGTGCAGCTGCGTCCGTACGGAGAGCCGGCCGACGCGCCGGCGGCGCCCGACGCGACGAAGGAGAACCCGCTCGCGGTCGCGTTCCGCACGCTGCTGACGGCGAGCCGCTCGCGCGACTTCTGGCTGCTGTTCTTCAGCTTCTTCATCTGCGGCGCGAGCACCAACGGCTACGTCGGCACGCACCTGATCGCGATGTGCAGCGATTACGGGATGACCGAAGTGCAGGGCGCCTCGCTGCTCGCCGCGATGGGCGTGTTCGACCTGTTCGGCACGACGCTGTCGGGCTGGCTGTCCGACCGCTACGACAACCGCGTGCTGCTGTTCTGGTACTACGGGCTGCGCGGGCTGTCGTTGATCTACCTGCCGCATGCGTTCGGCATCGACTTCTTCGGTCTGCCGCTGTTCGCGATGTTCTACGGGCTCGACTGGATCGCGACCGTGCCGCCGACCGTGCGGCTGGCCACCGACGTGTTCGGCAAGGCCGCGGCGCCGGTCGTGTTCGGCTGGATCGTCGCCGGCCACCAACTGGGCGCGGCGTTCGCGGCGCTCGGCGCGGGGCTGCTGCGCGCGAGCCTCGGCACCTATACGATCGCGTCGATGATCTCGGGCGCGCTTTGCATCGTCGGTGCGCTGATCGTGCTGCGGATCAATCGCGGCCCGTCCCGCGCGGCCGCGCAGGCCGCCTGAGCGCGGCGACCTGGCCGCCCCGCGCGCGTGGGCCGGCCGATCAATGCAGCCGGTCAATGCAGGATCGGTGATTTGCATTGCGCGGGATGACCGGGCGCGCGACGGCTCAAGCGGTTATGCTTGCGGTTCGCCGGGCGTTCGCGCCCCTTCATCGATGTCAGCGAGGAACCGCATGTCCGTCAAACCTGCTCCCACCACTGTTTCGATTCACGACCTGATCGCCGGCCGCTGGAGCCCGCGCGCGTATTCGGACGAGCCGATCAGCGCCGCCGATCTGCACGCGGTGCTCGAAGCGGCGCGCTGGGCGCCGTCCGCCTACAACGCGCAACCGTGGCGCTTCATCGTGTTCGATCGCACGCAGGACGAAGCGGCGTTCAAGCACGCATTCGCGACCCTGGTGCCGTTCAACCAGGGCTGGAACGCGCCGGCGCCGGTGTTGATCGCCGTGACCGCGCATACGCTCACGCCGAAGGGCGAGCCGGCGCCGACCGCGCTGTACGATGCGGGCGCGGCCGCGATGTCGCTGGTGCTGCAGGCGCACGCGCTGGGTCTCGCCGCGCACCAGATGAGCGGCTTCGATGCGAAGGCGTTCCGCGATGCGTTCGAGATTCCGGCCGACGTCGCGATTCCGGCGATCATTTCGCTCGGCCACTACGGCAACGTCGACAAGCTCGACCCGGTGTTGCGCGAACGCGAAAAGGCGCCGCGCACGCGCCATGCGATCGGCGAGGTCGTGTATGCGGGCGCATGGAAGAAGGGTTTCGACGCCGCAGCCTGATGGCGCAAGCGGGCAGGCGTGCGTCGAGCACCTTGTCCGCACCTGTTGCCGGTGCGCTGCGAGCGGGCGGCGGGGCGCGTCGGGCCCCCCGTCTGCACCTGTCGCTGGTGTGCCGCAAGCGGGCGCCGGGGCGCGTCGAGCACCCTGTCCGTACCCGTTGCCGGTGCGCTGCAAGCGGGCGGCGGGGTGCGTCGGGCACCCCGTCTGCACCTGTCGCCGGCGTGCCGCAGGTGCGCCTGATCTCCGCCCCGGGCCGGTTGCACCGCATCGGCGGCCGCCCCCGGTTGTGATCCGGCGGGCTTCATGTTAAAAAGCCCGTCCTTTCCGTTTTCGCGCCGGCCATGCTGCGGCACCTTCCCATGACTTACTGCGCGATCGATTTCGGCACGTCCAATTCCGCCGTGGCCCTGCCCGACGGCGACGGCATGCGCCTCGCGCCCGTCGAGGGCGACCACCTGACGCTGCCCACCGCGATCTTCTTCAACAACGACGAGCAGACGGTCGAATACGGCCGCGCGGCGCTCGCGTCCTATATCGATGGTTTCGACGGCCGCCTGATGCGCTCGATGAAGAGCATCCTCGGCTCGCCGCTCGCGGAAACCACGACCGATCTCGGCGACGGTAGCGCGATGGCGTACACGGAGATCATCGCGCGCTTCCTGACGCACCTGAAACGCAAGGCCGAAGCGCGCGCCGGCGCGCCGATCGGCCGCGCGGTGCTCGGCCGGCCGGTGTTCTTCGTCGACGACGATCCGCGCGCCGACCGTCTCGCGCAGGACCAGCTCGAAGCGGCCGCGCAGTCGGTCGGGTTCGCGGACGTGCATTTCCAGTACGAACCGATCGCGGCCGCGTTCGACTACGAGTCGCGTCAGCAGGCCGAGCGGCTCGTGCTGGTCGCCGACATCGGCGGCGGTACGTCGGACTTCTCGCTGGTGCGCGTCGGGCCGGAGCGGATGGCGCGCCTCGAGCGCAAGGACGACGTGCTCGCGCACCACGGCGTGCATGTCGCGGGCACCGACTACGACCGGCGCGTCGAGCTGGCGGCGATCCTGCCGGCGTTCGGCTACCGCTCGCTCGATTCCGAGGGGCGCGAGCTGCCGAACCGGATCTACTTCGACCTGGCGACCTGGCACCTCATCAACACGGTCTACACGCCGAAGCGGCTGGGCGAGCTGAAGCTGATGAAGCACCTGTACCAGGACGTACGGCAGTACGACCGGCTCACGCGCGTGGTCGAGCAGCGGCTCGGGCATGCGCTGATGGCGCGCGCGGAAGAAGCGAAGATCGGCGTGGCGGCGGGCGGGGAGACGATGATCGACCTGAACGACGTGGAAGAGGATCTGCAGATCGCGTTCGACGCCGAGCGCCTTGTCGACGCGAGCGTCGACGACACGGCGCGCATCGTCGATGCCGCGCGCGAAACGGTGCGGCTGGCGGGCGTCGCGCCGCGTGACGTCGGCGCGCTGTATTTCACCGGCGGCTCGACCGGGCTCGCGTTCCTGTCGGGGGCGCTCGCCGGCGCATTCCCGGACGCGCAGCCGGTGTTCGGCGATCGCCTCGCGAGCGTCGCGACCGGGCTCGGCATTCACGCGCAGCGGCTGTTCGGCTGACCGGAGGCCATTCTCGATCGGCGGCCGCCGCATGGCTGCCCGCGCCGGAAAACAAAAAGCCCCGCCGAAGCGGGGCTTTTTTACACGAATTATCGCGCCGAACTTAGACCGGACGGATGTTCGCAGCTTGCAGACCCTTCGGGCCCGTCTTCACTTCGAATTCAACCTTCTGGTTTTCTTGCAGCGTCTTGAAGCCTTCGACGCGGATTTCCGAGAAGTGCGCGAACAGATCGTCGCCGCCGCCTTCCGGGGTGATGAAGCCGAAGCCCTTTGCGTCATTGAACCACTTGACGGTACCGGTTGCCATGTTACTTGTTCCTAAAAAGATAAAACGGGGCCGAGGCCCATGGGGTGCGGAAAATCAAGGAAGGGGGTAATGGGACCAACCGGAGTACCGTTGATGGGCGAACTACGAAAGAACCAATTCACTCGCCGCTTGAAATCCTGCAACGTTGTTTATACGGGTAATCGGTCGCGCGGTCAACCGGATTTCCATGCACTCAGGGTTATTGCGGGGTTAAGGTTTACAAACCTTGCAAACGATGCGACTTTTTTGTAGGGGCCGAACGATTTTGGCGCCAACCTGCAGGTGCAACCGTTAAACTACGCGCCGCGTGGACGGGTTGCCCCGATCGGGTGATCCTTCCCCCCAAAATTGCATGCGCGCTGCTGTCCGAGCCGATCCCGGACCGCGGGCCGACCATGCTTTTTGAGACATAGGAGAGGATGTGAAGAGTTCTATTCAACGGAACATCGGCCCGTTTGCACTGATGCTGACGGGGCTGGGTTCGATTATCGGTTCGGGCTGGCTGTTCGGCGCCTGGAAGGCTGCGAAGATTGCCGGTCCGGCGGCGATTTGCGCATGGATCATCGGCGCGGTCGTGATTCTCGCGATTGCGCTGACGTATGCTGAACTGGGTGCGATGTTCCCCGAGTCGGGCGGCATGGTGCGCTACGCGCGCTACTCGCACGGTTCGCTGGTGGGCTTCATCAGCGCGTGGGCGAACTGGATCGCGATCGTATCGGTGATCCCGATCGAGGCGGAAGCGTCGATCCAGTACATGAGCACGTGGCAGTATCCGTGGGCGCATGCGCTGTTCGTGAACGGCGAGCTGACGACACCCGGCCTGCTGCTGTCGGCCGTGCTGGTCGTCATTTACTTCTTGCTGAACTACTGGGGCGTCAAGGCCTTCGCACGTGCGAACACCGCGATCACGATCTTCAAGTTCCTGATTCCCGGCCTCACGATCCTCGGCCTGATGCTGTCGAGCTTCCACTCGGAAAACCTCGGCACTGCATCGAATGCAAGCTTCGCGCCGTACGGCTGGTCGGCCGTGCTGACCGCGGTCGCGACGAGCGGTATCGTGTTCGCATTCAACGGCTTCCAGAGCCCGGTGAACCTGGCCGGTGAAGCGCGCAATCCGTCGCGCAGCGTGCCGTTCGCGGTGATCACGTCGATCCTGATCGCACTCGTGATCTACGTGCTGCTGCAAATGGCGTACATCGGTTCGGTGAATCCGGCCGACGTCGCGAAGGGCTGGTCGCAGTTCAACTTCTCGTCGCCGTTCGCCGAACTCGCGATCGCGCTGAACCTGAACTGGCTCGCGATCCTGCTGTATGTCGACGCGTTCATCAGCCCGAGCGGCACCGGTACGACCTACATGGCGACCACCACCCGCATGATCTACGCGATGGAGCGCAACAACACGATGCCGAAGATGTTCGGCAACGTGCACCCGATCTACGGTGTGCCGCGCCAGGCGATGTGGTTCAACCTGCTCGTGTCGTTCATCTTCCTGTTCTTCTTCCGCGGCTGGAGCTCGCTCGCGGCCGTGATCTCGGTCGCAACGGTGATCTCGTACCTGACCGGCCCGATCAGCCTGATGGCGCTGCGCCGCGCGGCGACCGACATCGAGCGTCCGCTGTCGATCCCGCTGATGAAGCTGATCGCACCGTTCGCGTTCGTCTGCGCGTCGCTGATCCTGTACTGGGCGAAGTGGCCGCTGACGGGCGAAATCATCCTGCTGATGATCGTCGCTCTGCCGGTGTATTTCTACTTCCAGGCGAAGTCGGGCTGGACCGGCTGGGGTGCCGACCTGAAGGCCGCATGGTGGCTGGTCGCGTACCTGCCGACGATGGCCGTGCTGTCGCTGATCGGCAGCAAGGAATTCGGCGGTCACGGCGTGCTGCCGTACGGCTGGGACATGCTGATCGTCGCGGCAATCTCGCTGGTGTTCTACTTCTGGGGTGTGAACACCGGTTACCGGACCCAGTATCTCGACGAGCGCGAGGCGCACGACGAGATCCTTGAAGGGGTCGGTGCCTGACGCCTGACCTGCCACCGGAATCGGCGGTGGCAGGAAGCGCAAAAAAGCCCGTCCGAGCGATGCTCGGGCGGGCTTTTTATTTGCGCTCGGCGCTTGTGTCGCCGTGTCGCGCGATTCAGGCGGCCGCGCTCGCGAACACGTAGTTCGTCATCGCGAGCACGCGTTGATACGTGCCGAGCGACTGGATGCCGAGCTGGTAGTCGTCGTCGGCCGCGCCGAGCGCGGTGAACACCGGCAGCAGGTGCTCGTCGGTCGGATGCATCAGCGCCGCGTGCGGCGCCTGCCGGCGATAGTCGAGCAGCGCGTCGACGTCGCGCGCGGCGAGCTTCGCCTCGAACCAGTCGGTGAATTCCGCGACGCGCGGGTCCGCATCCTCGGGCGCCGCGCTGAAATCGGCCGCGCGCAGGTTGTGCGTGATCTGGCCCGAGCCGATCACCATCACGCCTTCGTCGCGCAGCGGCCGCAGCGCGCGGCCGAGCGCGAAGTGATGGGCCGCGTCCGCACGCGGCTGGATCGACAACTGCGCGACGGGCACGTCGGCCTCCGGGAACATCAGCAGCATCGGCACCCACGCGCCGTGGTCGAGGCCATGCTCGGTCGTCGCGGTCGCGATGCCGGCCGCGTTCAGCAGCGCGGCCGCCCGCTCGGCGACCTCGGGCGCGCCCGGTGCCGGGTAGCGGATCTCGTACAGTGCGCGCGGGAAGCCGTAGAAGTCATGGATCGTTTCCGGGTGCGCGGCCACGCTCGCGACCGGCTGCTGCGTGCCCCAGTGCGCGGACAGCATCAGCACCGCGCGGGGGCGCGGCAATTCGGCGCCGAGGTGCGTGAATGCGCCGGACGGCAGCGTCGGGTCGATCGGCAGCGTCGGGGCGCCGTGTGACAGGTAAAGCGAAGGCAAGCGGTTCATGGTGGGGGAGCCTGCGAAAAGGGGTTTGCCTGTGACTATAGGCGCGCACCGGATATTGATAAATCGGCTTGCCGGAATTTGATTGAATCGCAACGGTTGATAATTCGGCCGATTCGGGTGCGCGGGAGGAGGCGGGAGGAGGCTGGGCGTGGCTGGATCGAACCGGAAGACGGCGGAATCGACGAAGATGCGTGGAGAACGGCGCCGAAGCGCCGCGTCGAGCGGCTTACTGTGCGGGCCGGATGCCGGCCCACGGCGTCGTCATCGGTGCGCTGAGCGCGAACAGGTCGAGCACGCGCGTGACCGTCTGGTCGACGAGTTCCTCGATCGTCTTCGGCATCGCATAGAACGCGGGCAGCGGCGGAAACACGATGCCGCCCATTTCGGTCACGGCGGTCATGTTGCGCAGATGCGCGAGGTTGAACGGCGTTTCGCGCACCATTAGCACGAGACGGCGGCGTTCCTTCAGCGTGACGTCGGCCGCGCGCGTGATCAGGTTGTCCGACAGGCCGTGTGCGACGCTCGCGAGCGTCTTCATCGAGCAGGGGGCGATCACCATCCCGTCGGTTGCGAACGAACCGGACGCGATCGTCGCGCCGACATCGCGCACCGAATGCACGACATCCGCCCGGCTTTCGACTTCGGCCTTCGACAGCTGCAATTCATGCTGAATATTGAGCCAGCCGGCGTTCGAAACCAGCAGATGCGTTTCGACGCCGCCGGCGGCGCGCAGCAATTCGAGCAGCCGCACGCCGTAGACCGCGCCGGTGGCGCCGGTGATCGCGACGATCAGCCGGCGTGGCGGCGCGCTGGGAGATGCCATCGGGAAGGGGGCGTTACGCGGCGGCGAACAGTTGCTGCAGTTCGCCCGACTGGTACATCTCCATCATGATGTCCGAGCCGCCGATGAATTCGCCCTTCACGTACAGCTGCGGGATGGTCGGCCAGTTCGAGAATTCCTTGATGCCCTGGCGGATCTCGTCGTCCTCGAGCACGTTGACCGTCTTGAACTGGTCGACGCCGCAGGCTTTCAGCACCTGCACGGCGCGGCCCGAAAAGCCGCACATCGGGAATTGAGCGTTGCCCTTCATGAAGAGCACGACCTGGTTTTCGTCGACGATTTGCTTGATACGTTGTTGGGTGTCCATGACTGACCTTGCGTTGGCGGGGCGTTAGAACGAAATGATAGCGGATTTCAACCGGGCGGGCCGGCCGTCAGACGGGCCGGCGGCCGCCCGTGGTGCGTTCGATCGCGGCGAGATCGGCGAGCGATTCGACCGCGACGAAGCCGCGTGACACGAGCAAGGCACGCACGGCTTCGGCCTGGTCGTAGCCGTGCTCGATCCAGAGCGTGCCGCCCGGTTTCAGGTAGGCGCCGGCGCCCGCGACGATCGTGCGGATCGCGCTGAGGCCGTCGGCATCGTCGGTGAGCGCGCCGCGCGGCTCGAACCGCAGGTCGCCCTGCGCGAGGTGCGGATCGTGCTGCGCGATGTACGGCGGATTGCTGACGATCGTGTCGAACGCGAACGTCGGATCGAGCGCGGCGTACCAGTCGCTCTGCAGCCACTGCAGCGGGCCGCCGGGGCGGCGCGGGTCGAGCAGCTTGTGCGCGTTGCGCCGGGCGACGTCGAGCGCGGCCGATGAGCGGTCGAGCGCCCACACGCGTGCGTCGGGCCGTTCGGCGGCGATCGACACGGCGATCGCGCCGCTGCCGGTGCCGAGATCGAGCACGGCTGGATGTGGCCGTCCGTCGATCGCGTCGAGCGCGGCTTCGACGAGCAGTTCGGTTTCGGGGCGCGGGATCAGCACGTCGGGCGTCACATCGAACGGCCGGCCGAAGAATTCGCGCATCCCGACGAGCTGCGCGACCGGCTCGCCCGCCACGCGGCGCGCTTCGAGCGCGCGGTAGCGCGCGATCGCGGCGGGCTCGAGCGGGGCGTCGCCGCGCGTGATCAGCTGCGTGCGGGTCCAGCCGAGCGCGTACGCGAGGAGCACGCGCGCATCGACCGGGTCGAGCGGCGACGCGCGCAGCAGTTCGTCGGCGGTGGTGTCGGGCATCGCGACCTCAGTCGGTGTCGCCGAGCGACGCGAGCAGTTCGGCCTGGTGCTCGGTGACGAGCGCGCCGATCAGTTCGTCGAGATCGCCGTCCATCAGCGCCTCGAGCCGGTACAGCGTGAGGTTGATCCGGTGGTCGGTCATCCGGCCCTGCGGGAAGTTGTACGTGCGGATCCGCTCCGAGCGGTCGCCGGAGCCGATCAGGCTCTTGCGCGTCGCCGCTTCCTTCGCGTGCTGCTCGTGATACTGCTTGTCCTTGATGCGCGCGGCGAGCACCTTCAGCGCGCGATCCTTGTTCTTGTGCTGCGAGCGGTCGTCCTGGCACTCGACGACGATCCCGGTCGGGATGTGCGTGACGCGCACCGCCGAATCGGTCTTGTTGATGTGCTGGCCGCCCGCGCCCGACGCGCGGAACGTGTCGATCCGCAGGTCGGCCGGATTGATCTCGACCTCGCCGATCTCGTCGGCTTCCGGCATCACCGCGACCGTGCAGGCGGACGTGTGGATGCGCCCCTGCGTCTCGGTCGCCGGCACGCGCTGCACGCGATGGCCGCCCGATTCGAACTTCAGCCGCGAGTAAGCGCCCTGGCCGGCGATCCGCACGATCACTTCCTTGTAGCCGCCGAGATCCGACGGGCTCTCCGACATCATCTCGACCTGCCAGCGCTGCCGTTCCGCGAAGCGCAGGTACATGCGCAGCAGGTCGCCCGCGAACAGCGCCGATTCGTCGCCGCCGGTGCCCGCGCGGATTTCGAGGAAGATGTTGCGGTCGTCGTTCGGGTCCTTCGGCAGCAGCATCTTCTGCAACTCGCCTTCGAGGCGAACCATGCGTTCCCGCGCGCTGCGAATCTCGTCTTCGGCGAAATCGCGCATCGATGCATCGGCGACCAGCTCCTGCGCGGCCGTCTCGTCGCTGCGCGACTGGCGCCACAGCGCGTACTGCTCGACGACCGGGCCGAGTTCCGCGTGTTCGCGCGTCAGCTTGCGGTACTGGTCGAGGTCGGCCGTGACGTTTTCGCGGCTCAGCAGGTCGTTCAGTTCGGCCAGCCGGATAGACAGCTGGTCGAGCTTGCGTTGCATGCTCGTCTTCATGGTGTGGAGCGACGCTCCCGGACAAAAGGGGTATTCGAAAAGGATAAGCCGGCGCGCGGCCGGCGGCAGGGCAACCGGCCGGCGCTAGTGGCCGGACTGGTCGTTCGAGCGCGGCGCGTGCTGGTAGAAGCCGCGCATCAGGTCGATCAGCGAATCGCGGTCGGTGCCGTTCACGCGGTTGAGCGCGCTCGTCGGGCCGTGGATCAGCTTGTTGGTGAGCGCCTGCGACAGCGCTTCGAGGACGGCGGCCGGATCGTCGCCGCGCGCGAGCAGCTTCTGCGCCTTCTCGACTTCCACGCGGCGCAGCGCGTCGGCCTGCGTATGCATGTGACGGATCACCGGCACGACGCTGCGCGTGTCGAGCCACTGCATGAAGTTCTGCACGCGCGTCTCGATGATCGTCTCGGCTTGTGCAACCGCGGCCTGGCGCGATGCGTTGCCTTCACGCACGATCGCACCGAGATCGTCGACGGTGTAGAGGAACACGTCCTTCAGCTTGCCGACTTCCGGCTCGATGTCGCGCGGCACCGCGAGGTCGACCATGAAGATCGGCCGGTGGCGGCGTGCCTTCACCGCACGTTCGACCGCGCCGAGGCCGATGATCGGCAGCGTCGACGCGGTGCACGACACGATAATGTCGAATTCGTGCATGCGGGCCGGCAGGTCCGACAACGGCATCGCGCGGCCGTTGAAACGTTCGGCGAGCCGCTGGCCGCGTTCGGCCGTGCGGTTCGCGACGACGAGCTCGCGCGGGCTCTGCGCGGCGAAGTGCGTCGCGCACAGCTCGATCATCTCGCCGGCGCCGATGAACAGCACGCGCTGATCCGACACCTTTTCGAAGATGCGCTGCGCGAGGCGGACCGCGGCGGCGGCCATCGACACCGACTGCGCGCCGATCTCGGTCGTGCCGCGCACTTCCTTCGCGACGGCGAATGTGCGCTGGAACAGCTGGTTCAGATAGGTGCCGAGCGCGCCGGCTTCCGTCGCGGTGCGCACCGCATCCTTCATCTGGCCCAGGATCTGCGTTTCGCCGAGCACCATCGAATCGAGACCCGACGCGACGCGGAATGCGTGCCGGACCGCTTCCGATTGCGGCAGTGCATAGACGTGCGGGGCGAGTTCGTCGACCGGAATCTGGTGGTACTCCGACAGCCAGCGAATCGCACCCTCGCGGGCGGCCCGATCGTCGGTCGCGCAATAGAGTTCGGTGCGGTTGCAGGTGGAGAGGATGGCCGCTTCGGGCGCATTCGGCGCCTGGGGGCCGAGGAACACGTTCTTGAACGTGACGAGAGCCGGCTTGATTTGCTCGAGCGGAAACGCCACGCGTTCGCGCAGGGCGACAGGCGCAGTGTGGTGGTTGATTCCGATCGTGAGGAGTTGCATATCGAGGGCTATCGTTTAGCCTCATATTATAGCGTTTCAGCGATTTCCTCACTTGCGGCATACCGGGCATCGGCGTGGCGCGGCCTCGAATTTGGGGGCTCGATCGGCACGCGGTCGAGCTGATAGCCGTAGCCGTAGAGCGGCAGAAGCCGGTAGCCGCGCTCTGGAAGCAGCTGCAGCTTGCTGCGCAGCCGGGACGCATGGGTGTCGAGCGTGCGCGACTTCATGTCGCGGCGGCGGGCCCACACCGTTTCGAGGATATGGGCGCGCGACACGGGCCGCGACAGGTTCGCGAACAGCAGCTGTGCGAAGCGGAACTCCTTCGGCGTGAGCGCGACGACCGCATCGCCGAAGCGCACGAGGCTGTGGGTCGCATCGAATGCGTATTCTCCATACATTTCGCGCGAGCGATTCGGCGGCCGCCGGACACCCGCGCGCCGGCTCAGCGCGTTGACGCGTGCGAGCAGCTCGGGGCCGCTCACCGGGCGCACGAGGCAGTCGTCGGCACCCGCGTGCAGGCACGACACGACTTCGCTTTCGCGCGGCAGCTGCATTACGGCGATGGCCGGCAGCCCGGGCAGGATCGCCTGCGCCCGCGGAATGACTTCCTCGGCCGGCTGGTCGCCGGCCCAGTTGCCGATGATCAGCATGTCGCAGGTATCGGTGGCGAGCCACTCGAAGAACGCCGCGCTGGACGGAAACGCGTGGCACACATGACCGCCGGCGAACAGCAGGTGGTTCAGGAGCGCAGCATGATGCGCCTCCGGATCGATGAGAGCGATTCGCATGAGGATTTCTTCAATACGCCTGCGGGTGCGCGCTTGCCATAACGTCGGGTCGGCCCCTACACTCGAATGTTCGCGGCGCCCGGCTGGGCTCGGGTTCGATGGATGAATCGATGCTAGCCGCTGGCAACGTTCACGCCTATGGGACGAATCTGAATTTATAGAAGGCGTCGAATGAACTGGTTTGGAATCCTTGTCCTGGGAGCGGCTGTCGGGCTGTTCGGCCGGTGGCTGCATCCGATGCGGCGCACGGGCCGGCCGGCATGGTGGATCGTGGTGCTGGTCGGCATCGCAGGTGCCGCCGCCGCGCGCATGGCCGGCAATCTCTCTGGACTGTTTTACGATGGCGAAACGCTCGAATGGCCGGTCTGCACCGGTGTCGCGTTCCTCGCCGTAGCTGTGACGGTCGCCGTGTCGGCCCGTCGCTGAACGCTCTCAGGTGAAATCATGAATGCCCGTCTCCCCGAAGTCTCGTCGGTGCCGGCCCGCCTCGCGCTGCTGCGCGGCGCGATGGTCCGCGAGGACCTGGCCGCCTATCTCGTGCCGTCCGCCGATCCTCACCTGTCCGAGTACCTGCCCGAACGCTGGCAGGCGCGACGCTGGCTGTCCGGTTTCACGGGCTCGGTCGGCACGCTGGTCGTGACCGCGGATTTCGCGGGCTTGTGGGTCGACAGCCGCTACTGGGTGCAGGCCGAGGCCGAACTCGCCGGCACGGGCGTCCAGCTGATGAAGATGACGGGCGGGCAGCAGAGCGCGCCGCACGTCGACTGGCTCGCGCAGAACGTGCCGGCCGGGGCGACGGTCGGCGTCGACGGCGCCGTGCTCGGCGTCGCGGCGGCACGCGCGCTGACGGCCGCGCTGAGCGCGCGCGGCATCGCGCTGCGCACCGATCTCGACCTGCTCGACGCGATCTGGCCGGAGCGCCCGGGGCTGCCGGGCGACGCGGTGTTCGAGCACGTGGCGCCGCAGGCCGACACGACGCGCGCGAGCAAGCTCGCCGAAGTGCGCCGCGCGATGCACGCGCAGGGCGCGCAATGGCATTTCGTGTCGACGCTCGACGATCTCGCGTGGCTGTTCAACCTGCGCGGCGCCGACGTCAACTTCAACCCCGTGTTCGTCGCGCACGCGATGATCGGGGCCGATCGCGCGACGCTGTTCGTCGCCGACGGCAAGGTGTCGCCGGCGCTGGCCGCGTCGCTCGCGCAGGACGGCGTCGAAGTCCGCGCGTACGACGCCGCGCGCGCGTCGCTCGCGGCGCTGCCCGACGGCGCGACGCTGCTGATCGATCCGCGCCGCGTGACGTTCGGCACGCTCGAGGCCGTGCCGGCCGGCGTGAAGCTGATCGAGGCCGTGAACCCGTCGACGTTCGCGAAGTCGCGCAAGACGTCCGCCGAGATCGAGCACGTGCGCGTGACGATGGAGCACGACGGCGCCGCGCTCGCCGAATTCTTTGCGTGGTTCGAGCAGGCGGTGAACCGCGAGACGATCACCGAGCTGACGATCGACGAGCAACTCACGGCCGCGCGCGCACGGCGCCCCGGCTACGTGTCGCCGAGCTTCGCGACGATCGCCGGCTTCAACGCGAACGGTGCGATGCCGCACTATCGCGCGACGCCCGAGTCGCACGCGACGATCGCCGGCGATGGCCTGCTGCTCGTCGATTCGGGCGGCCAGTACACGACCGGCACCACCGACATCACGCGCGTCGTGCCGGTCGGCACGGTCAGCGACCTGCAGCGCCGCGATTTCACGATCGTGCTGAAGTCGATGATGGCGCTGTCGCGCGCACGCTTCCCGCGCGGCATCCGCTCGCCGATGCTCGACGCGATCGCGCGCGCGCCGATGTGGGCGGCCGGGCTCGACTACGGCCACGGCACCGGTCACGGCGTCGGCTACTTCCTGAACGTGCACGAGGGCCCGCAGGTCATCTCGCACTACGCGCCGGCCGAGCCGTACACGGCGATGGAAGAGGGGATGATCACGTCGATCGAGCCGGGCGTGTACCGGCCCGGCAAATGGGGCATCCGGATCGAAAACCTGGTCGTGAACCGCGCGGGCGGGCAGACCGAGTTCGGCGACTTCCTCGCGTTCGAGACGCTGACGCTGTGCCCGATCGACACGCGCTGCGTGCTGATCGAGATGCTGCATGAGGAAGAACGCGCGTGGCTGAACGCGTATCACGCGACCGTGCGCGAGCGCGTCGGCCGGCACGTGAGTGGCGACGCGAAGGCGTGGCTCGACGCGCGCACGCAGCCGATCTGACGCAACGCGCAATACACGATAGATGCCGGCTGCGCGACGGCCGGACCACGACCGGGAGGGCATCGATGGCAGATACCGCAGTGATCGTGATCGACATGCAGCGCGGGCTGGTGCAGCGGGCGCGGCCCGCGTACCGGCTCGACGACGTCGTGTCGGGCATCAACCGGCTGACGGCGGCGGCACGTGCGGCAAACGCGCCTGTGTGCTTCGTGCAGCACGACGGCGATGCGGACGACAACATCGTGCCCGGCACGCCCGGCTGGGAACTGCATGAGGAACTGATCGTCGGTCGCACCGACTGGCGCATCCGCAAGCAGGTGAGCGATTCGTTCCACGACACGCCGCTCGCCGCGCAGCTCGACGGCCACGGCATCCGTTCGGTGCTGATCTGCGGCTATGCGACCGAGTTCTGCGTCGATTCGGCCGCGCGCCGCGCGGCACTGCTCGGCTACCGGACGACCGTCGTGTCCGACCTGCACACGACGAACGAGCGCGCGCACCTGTCGGCCGCGCAGATCGTCGCGCATCATCACTTCGTGTGGGAAAACAATACGCTGTCGGGCAATGCGGTGACGCCGCGCCCGCTCGCCGACGTGCTCGCCACGGAGTTCGCATGACGATCAAGGCGGTGGTGTTCGATTTCGGCGGCGTGCTGATCGACTGGAGCCCCGAGTACCTGTACCGGCAACTGATTCCGGACGAAGCCGAGCGCCGCTGGTTCCTCACGCACGTGTGCGCGATGGACTGGGTGATCCGGCAGGACGGCGGGCAGACGATCGACGAAGGCACGAGCGAGCTGGTCGCGAAGTTTCCGGCGCACGAGACGCTGATCCGTGCGTTCTACGCGCGCTGGCACGAGATGATCGGCGGCGTGCTCGACGAAGGCGCCGCGCTCGTCGACCGGCTCGATGCGCAGGGGATGCCGCTCTTCGGGCTGACCAACTGGTCCGCGCAGACCTTTCCGTATGCGTGGGACAACTTCCCGGTGCTGCGGCGCTTCAGGGACATCGTGGTGTCGGGCCGCGTGAAGCTCGTGAAACCCGATCCGGCGATCTACCGCGAGATGCATGCGCGGATCGAGCCGCACCTGCCGGGCATCGCGCCGCACGAACTCGTGTTCATCGACGACAACGCGAAGAACGCGGCGGCCGCGACGGCACTCGGCTGGCAGGGCATTCATCACACGAGCGCGGCCGCGACCGAGGCGCGTTTGCGCGAGCTGGGCGCGCTCGCATAGGCGGCTGCCGGACGGCAGCCGGATGAAAAAAGCGGGCCGGGAGCCCGCTTCTTCGTTGTGCCGAGCCGGAAGCGGCCGCTTTCGGCATCCGGCCGCGCGTCGTCGCGCGCCGGATGCACGGGCCGCATCGTTCAGCGGCTGATCGGCTTGTAGCGCAGGCGCTTCGGCTTCGCGGCTTCCTCGCCGAGGCGCGCACGCTTGTCGGCTTCGTATTCCTGGTAGTTGCCGTCGAAGAACGTGACCTGCGAATCGCCTTCGAACGCGAGAATGTGCGTCGCGATCCGGTCGAGGAACCAGCGATCGTGCGAGATCACCATCACCGAGCCCGCGAATTCGAGCAACGCGTCTTCCAGCGCGCGCAGCGTTTCGACGTCGAGGTCGTTCGACGGTTCGTCGAGCAGCAGCACGTTGCCGCCGGAGATCAGCGTCTTCGCGAGGTGCAGGCGGCCGCGCTCACCACCGGACAGGTTGCCGACGATCTTCTGCTGGTCGCCGCCCTTGAAGTTGAAGCGGCCGATGTACGCACGCGACGGCGTCTCGTACTTGCCGACCGTCAGCACGTCGGCGCCACCCGAGATTTCCTCGAACACCGTCTTCGAGCCGTCGAGCGCATCGCGGCTCTGGTCGACGTACGCGAGCTTCACGGTCGGGCCCGTCACGACTTCGCCCGAATCCGGCTGTTCCTTGCCGGTCAGCATCTTGAACAGCGTCGACTTGCCGGCGCCGTTCGGGCCGATGATGCCGACGATCGCGCCGGCCGGAATCTTGAAGTTCAGGTTGTCGATCAGCAGGCGGTCGCCGAACGACTTGCTGACGTTCTTGAACTCGATCACTTCATTGCCGAGGCGGTCGCCGACCGGAATGAAGATTTCCTGCGTTTCGTTGCGCTTCTGGTATTCCTGGCTGTTCAACTCCTCGAAGCGCGCGATACGCGCCTTCGACTTCGCCTGGCGGCCCTTCGGGTTCTGGCGCACCCACTCCAGTTCCTTCTTGATCGCCTTCTGGCGCGCCGATTCCGACGCTTCTTCCTGCTTCAGGCGTTCTTCCTTCTGGTCGAGCCAGCTGCTGTAGTTGCCCTTCCACGGAATGCCGTGGCCGCGGTCGAGTTCGAGAATCCATTCGGCCGCGTTGTCGAGGAAGTAGCGATCGTGCGTGACGGCGACGACGGTGCCCGGGAAGCGCACCAGGAACTGCTCGAGCCAGTCGACCGATTCGGCGTCGAGGTGGTTGGTCGGTTCGTCGAGCAGCAGCATGTCCGGCTTTTCGAGCAGCAGCTTGCACAGCGCGACGCGGCGCTTTTCGCCGCCCGAAAGATGCTCGATCTTCGCGTCCCACGCCGGCAGGCGCAGCGCGTCGGCGGCCACTTCGAGCTGCTGCTCGGGGCTGCCGCCGTCGCTCGACGCGAGGATCGCTTCATATTTCGCCTGCTCGGCCGCGAGTGCGTCGAAGTCGGCGTCCGGTTCCGCATAGGCCGCGTAGATTTCCTCGAGCTTCTTGTTCGCCTGGAACAGGTCGCCGAGGCCTTCCTCGACGGCTTCGCGCACCGTCTTCGTCGGATCGAGCTGCGGTTCCTGCGGCAGGTAGCCGATGTTCAGGTTCGGCATCGGCGTCGCTTCGCCTTCGATGTCCTTGTCGACGCCCGCCATGATGCGGATCAGCGTCGACTTGCCCGAGCCGTTCAGGCCGAGCACGCCGATCTTCGCGCCGGGAAAGAACGACAGCGAGATGTCCTTCAGGATCTGGCGCTTGGGCGGCACGATCTTGCCGACCCGGTTCATCGTGAAAACGTATTGGGCCATTTGGGTGTGAAACTCAGAAAGGGTTGAGACTGCCGCGCAGCGCATGGGCGTGCGTGGTGTCGGGTGATTCGGTACGGAGCGTGCCGCGCGGGGCGCGGCGGTGTCGCCGCGGGTTGGCGGCGCGAGCGCGTATTGTACTTCGGCGCCGGCTGCCGCTGGCACCGCGCTGGCCATTCGGCCGACCCGCGTTCACAGCCACCCGGCGACGCCGCCGTGCCCCGAGCAGGTGCCGCGCCGATGGCGGCTGAAGCTGTACGTGCCGTCGCGGCAGCGCGCGCTCGCGCCCTCGGGCACGCGGCCCGATTTCGAATGCGCCGGTGCATGGACGGTGTCGCCGTCGCGATTGCGGTACGTGTCGTGCCGGTCGAGGTCGGCTTCGCTGCCGTAGCCGGGCGACGCGCGATAGGCGTGCGCCGCGGGCGGCAGGGCGGCGCACGCGACGAACAGCGCGGCCGACAGGGTCGCGATATGTGTCGCGCGGCGGAGCAGGGCGGGCATGGTCTCTCTGCGGATGTCGTTGTCTGTTGCCGGTGGAGGGCGGGCCGACGGCCCGGGCCGCATGTTAGCCGATCGGCTCGAGATCGTTGCCGCTGCCCCGCGGTGCAGCGACGCTACGCCGTGCCCATCATCGATGCCGCGCCGTCGGCCTGGGCGGCCTCGAGAATCCACCGGCGGAACGCGGCGACTTTCGCGCGTTCCGCATGATGCGGCGGATAGACGAGGTAGTACGCGAAGTCGTCGAGCCACGCGACGTCGGCAAGCTGCACGAGCCGGCCGCTCGCGAGCTCGCCGCGCACCATCGCCGCCGGCAGCAGGCCGGCGCCCTGGCCGGCGAGGATCGCCTGCAGCAACAGACTGGAATCGTCGAACGCGGGGCCGCGCGGCGGGCCGAAATCGGCGATTCGCTGCGCGTCGAACCAGATGTGCCAGCCCTTGCGCTCGGCGTCGTGCAGATGCGGCCATCCGGCCAGGTCGGCGGGCGTGGCCGGCATGCCCAGCCGCGCGACGAGTTCCGGCGCCGCAAGCGCGACGATCTCCACGGTCAGCAGCCGTTCGCTGCACAGCCCGATGTAGCGGCCGAGACCGTGGCGGATCGCGACGTCGACGCCGTCGCGCGAGAAATCGGCGAGCGCATGGCTCGCGACGATCTGCAGGTCGACGTCCGGGCATGCGTCGCGGAACTGCGCGAGGCGCGGCACGAGCCATGCGGATGCGAAAAACGGCGTGACGCTCACCGTCAGCACGCCGCTGTCGGCAGCGCCCGACACGCGCTGCGACGCGTCGGCGATTTGCCGGAACGCGTTGCGCACGGGCGGCAGATAGTCGCGGCCCGCGGCGGTCAGCAGGATGCCGCGGTTCACGCGCTCGAACAGTTGCACGCCGAGATGGGTCTCGAGCGTGCGGATCAGCTGGCTCACCGCGCCGGGCGTGACCGACAGCTCTTCCGCGGCCGATTTCACCGACAGGTGGCGGGCCGCCGCCTCGAACGCGCGCAACGCGTTGAGCGGTGGCAGACGGGAACGGTTCATTGAGTTTTTCTAAAGCGAAAGGCCGACGAAATATCGTTTGAGGCAATGCATGTGCGCGAGTACCGTTGTCGCGTCGGATCGCATTCGTCACGGCTGCCTTGCGGCGGTCGATGCGATCAACATAGTTCAACTATATCCATGAGGCAATCCGGACGCCGCGCGGCGTCCGGCGGAACCTGAGAGGAGCATCGTCATGAGCGGCCCGCGCGCATCGCGCGTCTTCTACGGCTGGTATGTGGTGGCGGCCGCGTTCGCCGTCACGTTCGTCGGCTTCGGCAGTGCGTACACGTTCAGCACGTTCGTCGAAGCGCTGCAGCGGGATTTCGCCGCATCGCGCGGGCAGATCTCGCTCGTGTTCTCGCTGGCCGGCTTCCTGTATTTCGGCTTCGGCATCGTCAGCGGCCCGCTTGCCGATCGCTTCGGCTCACGGCCGCTCGCCGTCACCGGCATGTTGCTGACGGCGGCGGGTCTCGCGGCGGCCGGTGCCGCGCATACGCTGCTGCAGGTCTATGTCGCGTACGGGCTCGGTGTCGGTCTCGGCGTCGGCTGCGCGTATGTGCCGGCCGTCGGCGCCGTGCAGCGCTGGTTCGTGCGGCGGCGTGGCTTCGCGTCGGGGCTCGCGGTCGCGGGGATCGGCGTCGGCACGCTCGTGATGCCGCCGCTCGCCTCCGCGCTGATCGCGCACGTCGGCTGGCGTGGCGCCTATTTCACGCTTGCGGCGCTCGCCGTCGCGATCGGCGCCGGGATGTCGCTGCTGATCGAGAACGATCCGCGCGGGCGCGGGCTGATGCCGGACGGGGAGGCCGTGCATCCGGCCGCCGGCGGAGGCTTGCCGGAAGCGGGCGGCCACACAGCAGGGGCCTCGGGCTCCGTGAACGCTGCGGATCGCGCGCGGGTTGCCGCATCGGCGCCCACCGGTGCGACCCTGCGCGAGGCCGTCACGTCACGGCCGTTCGCGAGCCTTTACGCGGCGTGTCTCGTGTGCTCGTTCGGCGTCTTCGTGCCGTTCGTGCACCTCGTGCCATACGCGCTCGATCATGGCGTCGCACCGTCGACGGCCGTGCTGCTGCTCGGCGCGATCGGCGTCGGCAGCACGGCCGGGCGCTTCTTTCTCGGCGGCCTCGCCGACCGCTTCGGCCGCCGCGCATCGCTGCTCGCGATGTTCGCAGGCATGGCCGTCGCGCTCGTCGCGTGGGCCGGCGCCGGGAGCGTCGCGACGCTGGCCGCGTTCGCACTCGTGTTCGGCGTGTTCTACGGCGGCTGGGTCGCCGTGCTGCCCGCCGTCGTGATGGACTACTTCGGCGGCCGCAACGTGAGCGCGATCATCGGCGTGCTGTACACGAGCGTCGCGTTCGGCACGCTAATCGGGCCCGCTGCCGCCGGTTTCATCTACGACGCGGGTGGCGGTTATCTCGTGCCGATCCTGGCCAGCGCGGCTGCCAATGCGATCGCGTTCGCGATCGTCGCCACCACCGCACGCGCTCAGATGGCCGCGCGCGCGGCCGGCCGCTAGCCACACGTCGCCGGCCGGACGCCTCGCGGCTAGGCGTCGTGCACGATTTCCGCTACGGTTTCCGGAACATCGATCACCGACAGGCGGAGGCGCATGTGACATTCGACGAAGTGCGGCAGATCGCGCTGGCATGGCGCGGCGTCGAGGAGGGTACGTCGTACGGCACGCCCGCACTCAAGGTGAAGGGCAAGATGCTCGCGCGCCTGCGCGAGGACGGCGATACGCTCGTCGTGAAGGGCGTCGGCCCCGACGAGCGCGCGTGGCTGATCGAATCGGAACCCGACGTGTATTACGTGACCGACCACTATGCGGGCTGGCCGATCGTGCTGGTGCGCCTGTCGGCCGCGCATCCCGACGCCGTGAAAAACCTGCTTCTGCGCGAATGGCGCGCGATCGTGCCGGCCAAATGGCGCGACGAAGGGCCGGACGGCACGAACTGAGCCGCGCCGGCGCGGCACGTGATCCGCTTCGACGCAACGTGTTCGCCGTGATGCCGAGCGGGCACGCGCCGTCATCACTTGCCCGATCCGGCGGCTCGCAAGCGGACGCCGAACCGGATCAAGCGTTGCATCGGTTCGCATCGATGCAACAAGTGGATCCATCGAAATTCTTCAATTGGTTCTTAGTGAAGAACCGTTTGATGCTTACACTCCTTCGCTTCGAAGGCGGCTGACCGACAGCCGACGGAAAGGGCGCACGCGATGCGCCGGCACCTCGTGCGCCGCATCGCACCCGCGGCTTCGCAGACTGCGTCGCGCACCGACCGGAACAGGCTCGACCCGGCTTCCTGCCCGTATGCGCGCATGCGCGGCGGGCTGCCGGGTTCAACAACGACAACTCCCCGCCGCCTTCACGCGACATCCGGTCGTACCGGAACCGTTTTTTGGAGAGAGACACATGAGTGGAAGCAAGACAGGCCTCGGCACGGGTCTGAAGCAGCGGCACGTGACGATGATGTCGATTGCCGGCGTCATCGGCGCGGGCTTGTTCGTCGGCTCCGGCCACGCAATCGCGGAAGCCGGCCCGGCTTCGATCCTCGCGTATGCGATCGCGGGCGTCCTGGTCGTGCTGGTGATGCGCATGCTCGGCGAGATGGCCGTCGCGCATCCGGACAGCGGTTCGTTCTCGACCTATGCCGATCGCGCGATCGGCCACTGGGCGGGCTTCTCCATCGGCTGGCTGTACTGGTGGTTCTGGGTGCTCGTGATCCCGATCGAGGCGACGGCCGCCGCGACGATTCTCAATGCGTGGTTCCCCGGCGTCGCGACCTGGATCTTCGCGCTCGGCATCACGCTGCTGCTGACGATCACCAACCTCTTCTCGGTCAAGAACTACGGCGAATTCGAATTCTGGTTCGCGCTGGTCAAGGTTGTCGCGATCGTCGTGTTCCTGTGCATCGGCGGTGCGGCGATCGTCGGCATCGTGCCCGCGCCGGCCGTATCGGGCGTGTCGAATCTCTTCGCGCACCAGGGCTTCATGCCGAACGGCGCCGGCGCGGTGCTCGCGGCGATGCTGACGACGATGTTCTCGTTCCTCGGTACCGAGATCGTGACGATCGCGGCCGCCGAGTCGGACAACCCGCAACGCCAGATCGTGCGTGCGACCAATTCCGTCATCTGGCGTATCACGCTGTTCTATCTCGGCTCGATCCTCGTCGTCGCGGCGATCGTGCCGTGGAACGATCCGCTGCTGCCGAAGCACGGCTCGTATCAGCGCGCGATGGAGCTGATCGGCATTCCGAACGCGAAGGCGATCATCGACGTGATCGTGCTCGTGTCGGTCGCGAGCTGCCTGAATTCCGCGCTGTACACCGCATCGCGGATGCTGTTCTCGCTGTCCAAGCGCAAGGACGCGCCTGCGTTCCTGCACAGCACCGATTCGACCGGTACGCCGCGTGCGGCCGTGCTGGCATCGACCGCATTCGGTTTCCTGACCGTGATCGCGAACTACCTGATGCCGGAGCAGGTGTTCGGCTTCCTGCTGGCAACGTCGGGTGCGATCGCGCTGCTCGTGTATCTCGTGATCGCGATCTCGCAGCTGCGGATGCGCAAGACGCTCGAATCGGGCGGTGCCGACCTGACGCTGCGGATGTGGCTGTTCCCGTGGCTCACGTGGGCGGTGATCCTGTTCATCTGCGGCACGCTGACCGTGATGTTCGTCAGCGAGGAACACCGGATGGAAGTGGGGGCGACGGCCGTGCTCGCGCTGCTCGTGTTGTTTGCGTCTTGGTTGAACAAGCGTGGTCGCGATGCGCGAGCGGGGGCGGGGCGGCGGGTGTCGGCGATGTGATGACGAATTGACGACGTGGCTGCCGGCCTGAGCGTTCGCTGTCGGTAGACACGGGGATTCCCGTCGTGAAAATGGCCCGATCGGCATTGGCGATCGGGCCATTTGTTTTGCACCAGCAAACGAAGGCACTTAACGTGGCACCGTAGGGCGTTCCGCACCACGGCGCAATCATTGACATAAGGACTCGCAAAATCGAACTCGTCTGATTTCATCGCCCACGGCAACTTCATACATTGAGCGCATCGACAACCGAAGTAAATGATGAAGTCGACTCGCGTGAGCGGTCGCGCCGGGAGAGTGGCAGATGGCGAATGAGGGCTTGAGGTTGAGTGAAGCAGGTTGGGCGGAGCTGCGTCGGCGGGAAAGCGCGGTCATGGCCTACTACAACGATCAGGCGAACAACTGTACCTATGGCATCGGGACGCTTGCTCACACCGGTCCGTGCACACCGGAGGAGTTGCGCACACCGGTTACGACAACGCAAGTGAACGCGCAACTCGCGGTCCGTGTCGGCCGTGCGGAAGCCGCCGTACGACGACATGTCCCGGTCCGGCAATTGACGCAGCTGCAATTCGATGAACTCGTCAGCTATACATACAATGCTGGCAATACAGGCGCGCTGGCTGCGCTCCGTTCGGCGAATCAGAGCGATGACGCAGGCGTCGTGTCGCACATGAATCAGCGCGTCTGGATTCATCCTCGAGACGAGACCGGGCGTCGCCTGGCGCCCGTGCGTTCGAACGGGCTTGTCAACCGGCGTCGGCTCGAATCGGCGCCGTTCCAGCCACAACAGGGGGCACAGTGAGAACGGCCATGACCGGTTTGCTCGTACTGGTGTCGGCGCATGCATTTGCCGGCCCGACGCCAGAGGACGAGATAGCGGTGCGCAGCGGTTTGCCGGCCAGCGAGGTCAACGCGCTGCTCAGCGACTGCGATTCGAACCAGACGAGCATGAATTTTTGCGCGTGGCGCGATCAGCTCGTCGCCGAGCGGGATTTGCAGCGGGTCGTCGACAAACAGGTGAGCGAGCGACCGGAGCGCAAGAAGGTGCTCGACGCGCAGATCGCGCGGTGGAAGAAAGCGCGCGACGCATCATGCGAAAAATCGACGCGTAACGCGTGGAGCAATGGTTCGATGCGACCTGCGGCACAGGCGATCTGTGTAACGGCGGCGACGAAGGAAATGACGAAAAGGTTGTCCGCGAGCGCTTCCCGCAAACCTTCACGAACCCATTCGAAATGAAAAAAAGCCCGCGACTTGCGGGCCTTTCCTGGTTACCGTGACACTGCACGAAACAGCGTCGGTCTCTGCGTCAGACGTTGAACAGGAAGTTCATCACATCCCCGTCGTGCACGACGTATTCCTTCCCTTCCGCGCGCATCTTCCCGGCTTCCTTCGCACCTTGTTCGCCCTTGTACGCGACGAAGTCGTCGAATGCGATCGTCTGTGCGCGAATGAAGCCGCGCTCGAAGTCCGTGTGAATCACGCCGGCCGCTTGCGGCGCGGTATCGCCGATATGGATCGTCCACGCGCGCACTTCCTTCACGCCCGCGGTGAAGTAGGTCTGCAGGCCGAGCAGCTTGAAGCCCGCGCGGATCACGCGGTCGAGGCCCGGCTCCTCCATGCCCATGTCGGCGAGGAACGCTTCCTTGTCCGCATCGTCGAGATCGGCGATTTCCGCCTCGATCGCCGCGCACACCGCGACCACTGGCGAGTTCTCGCTTTCCGCGTACTTGCGCACCACGTCGAGGTGCGGGTTGTTCTCGAAGCCGTCGTCCTTCACGTTCGCGACGTACATCGCGGGCTTCGCGGTGATCAGGCAGAACGGCTTGAGCAGCGCCTGCTCGTCGTCCGACAGATCGAGGCCGCGCACGGCCTTGCCCTGGTCGAGCTGCGCGCGCACCTTCTCGAGCACCGCGGCGAGTTTCACCGCTTCCTTGTCGTTGCCCGACTTCGCGGCCTTCGAGTAGCGCGTGAGCGCCTTCTCGACGGTGCCGAGGTCGGCGAGCGCGAGTTCGGTGTTGATCACTTCGATGTCGTCGATCGGGCTGACCTTGCCGGCGACGTGGATGACGTTGTCGTCTTCGAAGCAGCGCACGACGTGCGTGATCGCATCGGTTTCGCGGATGTTCGCGAGGAACTGGTTGCCGAGGCCTTCACCCTTGCTCGCGCCCGCGACGAGGCCCGCGATGTCGACGAATTCGACGACGGCCGGCACGATGCGCTCGGGGTTGATGATCTCGGCGAGCGCCTTCAGGCGCGTGTCAGGCACTTCGACGATGCCGACGTTCGGCTCGATCGTGCAGAACGGGTAGTTCTCGGCGGCGATGCCGGCCTTGGTCAGCGCATTGAACAGGGTGGACTTGCCGACGTTGGGCAAGCCGACGATGCCGCATTTGAGACTCATGGAATCCTTCGGACGGGGGGAGCGGCGCGGCCGGACAAGGCACGGCGGCGCGGGAAAATAGGGACGGCCGGCGCGCGGGGCGCGGCGGGCCGACGTTCAAAGGCGCTATTGTACCGTGCCGACGCCCCGGTTTCCGGCCTTCACCCGAACGCCCGATGCGACGGGCCGCCGCGCTGCCGGACCCGCCTGCGATTCTGCTGATTTCCCGCAAAGTCCGGCCGCGTAAGGGATTGGCCCCGCAGCTATAATGCCCGCCATGACTGCCCACCACACCTTCGACGTCGCCGTGGTCGGCGGCGGGCTCGTCGGCAAGACGGCCGCGCTCGCACTGACCCAGTCCGGCTACAAGACCGCCTTGCTCGCCCAGCCGGCCACGCCGCGCCCCGCCGATCTCGCGTTCGACACGCGCATCTACGCGCTGTCGTCCAGCTCGCAGGCATTGCTGGAGCGGCTGCGGGTCTGGCAGGCGCTCGACCATGGCCGGCTCGCGCCGGTCTACGACATGCGCGTGTACGGCGACGCGCACGCGGAACTGCATTTCTCCGCGTACCAGGCCTCCGTGCCGCAACTGGCCTGGATCGCCGAATCGTCGCTGATCGAGACGTCGCTCGACGCGGCGCTGCGGTTCCAGCCGAACCTCACGTGGTTCGACGCGCGCGCGCAGGGCTTCGACGTGCGCGACGACGCGGCCGTGCTGACGCTGTCGTCGGGCCAGGTGCTCGAAGCGGACCTCGTGGTCGGCGCGGACGGCGCGCATTCGTGGGTGCGTTCCCAAATGGGGGCCAGGGTGGAGCGGCGCGATTACCGGCAGACGGGCGTCGTCGCGAACTTCAAGGCGTCGCTGCCGCACCGCGAGACGGCCTGTCAGTGGTTTCACGAAGGCGAGATCATTGCGTTGCTGCCGCTGCCGGACGGTCACGTGTCGCTCGTGTGGTCCGCGCACACCGCGCATGCGGACGAGCTGCTCGCGCTCGATCCCGCGCAGCTCGCGGCGGAAGTCGAGCGCGTGTCACACGGTCGGGTCGGCACGCTCGAATGCGTGACGCCGGCGGCCGGCTTCCCGCTCGCGCTGCAGACCGTCGACAAGCTGATCGCCCCGCGGGTGGCGCTCGTCGGCGATGCCGCGCACCTGATCCATCCGCTCGCGGGGCAGGGGATGAACCTCGGGCTGCGCGACGTCGCGGCACTCGCCGATGCGATCGCGAACAAGGAGAGCTTCCGCAACCTCGGCGATACGGTGCTGCTGCGTCGCTACGAGCGCTCGCGCCGCGAGGACATCCGCGCGCTGATGGTCGCGACCGACGGGCTGCAGCGGCTGTTCGCGGTTCCGGGCTCGTTCGCGACGGCGGTCCGCAACGCGGGCATGGCGTTCGTCGGCGCGCAACCGCTCGTGAAGCGCTGGCTCGTGTCGGCCGCGCTCGGCTGAACGAACCTTCGTGCCTCCGGCCTGTCGGACTCGGTTCCGTTACGGCGTACACTGTGACGTGCACTCCGATTGAGCTGAAGGAACGACAGGATGAAAAAAACGATCCGCATCGCATCGCTGGCGCTGGCCGTCACGATGGCGACGCTCGGCTGTACCGCGCAGGCCGACCAGACCACCGACAAGCTGAAAGCCACGCTGCAAGCGCGTCTCGGCAACGACGCGCCGATCAAGAGCGTGTCGAAATCGCCGGTCGCGGGCCTGTACGAAGTGAACCTCGGCACGCAGATCATCTATAGCGATGCAGCCGGCGACTACGTGCTGCTCGGCGATCTCGTCGACACCAAGACGCACAAGAACCTGACCGACGCGCGCCTGTCCGACCTCAACAAGATCGACTTCGCGAGCCTGCCGCTCGCGAACGCGATCAAGGTCGTCAAGGGTAACGGCGCCCGCAAGATCGCGGTGTTCTCCGATCCGAACTGCCCGTACTGCAAGCGCCTCGAGACGACGCTGCAGTCGGTCGACAACGTGACCGTCTACACGTTCCTGTACCCGGTGCTGTCGCCCGATTCGACCACGAAGTCGAAGGCGATCTGGTGCGCGACCGACCGCGCGAAATCCTGGGAGGGCTGGATGCTCGACCATCGCGTGCCGACCGGCGCTGGCGCTTGCGATACGACCGCGCTCGACAAGAACCTCGCGCTCGGCCGCGGGATGAACGTCACCGGCACGCCGACGATCTTCCTGCCCGACGGCCGCCGCCTGCCGGGCGCGGTGTCGGCCGACCAGCTGAACCAGGCGCTCGCGTCGAGCAAGTAACCGGCGACACACCGGGCCGCATGCCCGGCCAGCGAGGGGCGCCCGCGATCTCTGCCGGCGCCTCTCTTCGTTTCCGCCGCCGTATTCCGTCTGATTTCCGTCCGATTCTCGACCGATTGCCACGATGACCCAGCCGATCCGCTATTCGATTGCCCCGAAAGATCTTGCCGCGCACCTGTTCGAAGTGTCGGTGACGGTCACCGATCCCGATCCCGAAGGCCAGCGCTTCTCGCTGCCGGTATGGATTCCGGGCAGCTACCTCGTGCGCGAGTTCGCGCGCAACATCGTGACGCTCGCCGCGTTCAACGACGCGGGCCGCAAGGTGCGGATCGCGAAAACCGACAAGAACACGTGGCAGGCCGCGCCGGTGAACGGCGCGCTGACGTTGCGCTACGACGTGTACGCATGGGACCTGTCGGTCCGCTCCGCGTATCTCGACGATTCGGGCGGCTTCTTCAACGCCACGGCCGTGTTCCTGAGCGTCGCCGGCCGCGAGGATGCGCCATGCGAGGTCGACATCGCGAAACCGGCGGGCCCGGCGTTTCGCACGTGGCGCGTCGGCACGTCGTTGCCCGAGGCGCGCGGCACCCGGCGCTACGGGTTCGGTGCGTATCGCGCAGCGAACTACGACGAGCTCGCCGACCATCCGGTGACGATCGGCGAATTCGCGCTGGCGACCTTCGACGCGCAGGGCGTGCCGCACGACATCGTGATCGCCGGGCGCGTGACACAGCTCGACATGGAGCGGCTGCGCACCGACCTGAAGCGCGTGTGCGAAGCGCAGATCGCGCTGTTCGAACCGAAATCGAAGCAGGCGCCGATGGACCGCTACGTGTTCATGACGCTCGCGGTCAGCGACGGCTACGGCGGCCTCGAGCACCGTGCGTCGACCGCGCTGATCTGCAACCGCACCGACCTGCCGGTGAAGGGCCGGTCGGAAACGACGGAAGGCTATCGCACGTACCTCGGCCTTTGCAGCCACGAGTATTTCCATACGTGGAACGTGAAGCGCATCAAACCGGCCGCGTTCGTGCCATACGACCTCGCGCGCGAAAACTACACGTCGCTGCTGTGGCTGTTCGAAGGCTTCACGTCGTATTACGACGACCTGATGCTGGTGCGCAGCGGGCTGATGTCGCAGGACGAATATTTCGCGGCGCTCGGCCGTACCGTCGGCGGCGTGCTGCGCGGCACGGGGCGCCTGAAGCAGAGCGTCGCGGAAAGCTCGTTCGACACGTGGATCAAGTACTACCGTCAGGACGAGAACGCGACCAACGCGATCGTCAGCTATTACACGAAGGGTTCGCTCGTCGCGCTTGCGTTCGATCTCGCGATCCGCGCGCAGACGCGCAACCGCAAGTCGCTCGACGACGTGATGCGTCTGCTGTGGCAACGCTACGGCCGCGAGTTCTATCGCGGCAAGCAGGCGGGTGTCGAGGAAAACGAGGTCGAGACGCTGATCGAGGAAGCGACGGGCGTTGCGCTCGGCCGGCTGTTCGCCGACGCCGTGCACGGCACGCGCGACCTGCCGCTCGCCGACCTGCTCGCGCCGTTCGGCGTGACGCTCACGCCCGAGGTTGCAGCGGGTGCGACCGCGAAGCCGACCATCGGCGCGCGCCTGCGCGGCGGCGCGGACTGCACGCTGGCGGCGGTCTACGAAGGCGGCGGCGCGCATCGTGCGGGGCTGTCGGCGGGCGACACGCTGATCGCGCTCGACGGGCTGCGCGTCACCGGCACGAACCTCGACACGCTGCTCGCGCGTTACCGGCCGGGCGACAAGGTCGAGGTGCACGCATTCCGCCGCGACGAGTTGCGGACCGCGAAACTGAAACTGGACGGGCCGGAAATCGCGCGCTACCGGCTCACGGCCGCCGTGAAGCCGGCTGCCGCGCAGAAGGCCCGCGAAGCTTGGCTGAAGGGCTGAGCATGCACGGGCAGGTTTCGGGGCGCGATCATGGATTGTTCTGTTGCTGCAACAATCCGTCGCCCTGAACCCGCTTTTTCGCGGCCATTCGGCCACGCACAATGGCGTCACTCGCGCTACCGAAGCGCAACCAAACCGGAGCCTGACATGACGACCATTCTGCAAATCAATTCCGCGGCGCGCTCGCAAGGTGCGCAATCCACGCTGCTGGCCAACGAACTGACGGCAAAGCTGCAACAATCGAACCCCGGCTCGAAGGTCGTGGTTCGCGACCTGCTGGCCGACGCGCTGCCGCACCTCGACGAATCCGTGCTCGGCGCATTCTTCACGCCGGCCGAGCAGCGCAGCGCGGAACAGAATGCGATCGTTGCGAAGAGCGATGCGCTGATCGCCGAACTGCAAGCGGCCGACATCGTCGTGATCGGCGCACCGATGTACAACTTCGGCGTGTCGTCGCAACTGAAGACGTATTTCGACTGGATCGCCCGCGCAGGCGTCACGTTCCGCTACACCGAGAACGGTCCGGAAGGCCTGATCAAGGGCAAGAAGGTTCACGTGGTGACTGCCCGCGGCGGCAAGTACCTGGGTACGCCGAACGACAGCCAGACGCCGTACCTGCGCTCGTTCCTCGGCTTCATCGGCCTGACCGACGTGAACTTCATCCACGCTGAAGGCCTGAACCTCGGGCCGGATGCGCAGAGCGCCGCGCTCGCCAGCGCTCGCGAAGCGATCGCTGCCGTCTAAGGCCGACGCGGGTGCGTCGCACCCGCTGCGTCCGACGGATGAAAAAAAACGCCGCGTCCCGAAAGGGACGCGGCGTTTTTGCTTGATGCGGACGAAAGCGGAACGCGGAACGCGGTTATGCGAGCGTTTCGGCGACTTCCGGCAGACGCCAGTCGATCGGCTCGCGGCCCGCGTCGACCAGATAGTCGTTCGCGAGCGCGAAGTGGCGGCAACCGAGGAAGCCGCGGTGAGCGGACAGCGGCGACGGATGCGGCGCCTCGAGCACGCAGTGCGCGTTCGCGTCGAACAGCGCGCGCTTGGCCTGCGCATGCGCGCCCCACAGCATGAACACGAGGCCGCGATGGCGGCTGGCGAGTTCGCGGATCAGTGTGTCCGTGCATTGCTCCCAACCGCGCTTCGCGTGGCTCGCGGCCGCACCGCGCTCGACCGTCAGCACGGTGTTGAGCAGCAGCACACCCTGGCGCGCCCAGGTATCGAGGCAGCCGTGGCGCGGCGTGTCGTGGCCGAAATTCGCGGCGATTTCCTTGAAGATGTTGCGCAGCGACGGCGGCGTGCGCACGGCCGGCGGCACCGAGAACGCGAGGCCGTGCGCCTGCGGCGTGCCGCGGTCGTCGCCGTGGTACGGGTCCTGGCCGAGGATCACGATCTTCACGTCGTCCGGGCTCGTCAGACGCAGCGCGCGGAACACGTCGGTCGGGTAGACCGTCTTGCCGGCCGCGCGTTCGTCGTCGACGAAGCGGCACAGCGGCGCATACGCGTCGCTGTCGGTGAAGGGTTTCAGCACGTTGCGCCAGACGGCCGGCAGCGCGTCGAATTGCGCGGCGAGGTGCAGGACGTCGGCGGCCGCGGGCTGCGGCGCGGCGGTGGCCGGGGCGGCGGCCTGCTTTGCGGGCTTGCGCCCGGCTGCGGCCGGCGCAGGCGCCGGGGCGGGAATATCGTCCTGCGCCGTTTCCGGCACGGGATCATCGAACAGCGACGCCTGCTGCGGCGTGCGGAGAGTCTTGCGGGTTGCCATGCGTGATGCGTGTCTATTGCGCGCGCAGCCGGTAGCCGCGCTGCGCCTTGCTGATGTTTTCGGGGGCGAGGCCCGGCAGCGCTTGCTGCAGTTCGGCGGCGAGTGTCGCGAGTGCCGATTCCGGGCCGTCGATCAGTTCGAGTTCGATTTCGCTGATCGGTTCGCGGCGCGTATCGTGTTCCGCCTGGACGACGATCTCGCCGACGTCCACCGCGGCCTCGACGGTTGCGCCGCCGATTGCGATGCGCCACAGCGTACGCGAAAAATCCGTCCGGAACAGCGCGTGCAGCGCGGGCGCCGCATCGCGCAGCGCGGCGGCGGCCTCCGGCACGTCGCACGCGGCGACGAGCGCATCGATTTCGAGCGCATCGCCGGCGACGGGCAACTCCCATTCATGGCGGCGATGCAGGCCGGCTTCCGCGCTGCCGACCGTCTTGAAGGTCTGCAGCCAGCCGTGCGGCGTGCGGCGCACGCGCACCGCGCTCTTCGAACGGGCCAGCGCGAGATCGGGCGTGTCGTAGTAGACGTTCGCCAGCGCGATCACGTTACCGGTTTCGCCGGTCAGCGTCTCGAAAAAGCGCCGCGCCGCATCGGCCTGGCCGGCCGGCAGCGCGAGCTTGATTTCCTTTTCGATCGCCATCAGAAGAACATCCGCGCCAGTTCCTCGCCCGGCTGGTCGGCGCGCATGAACGCTTCGCCGACGAGGAACGCGTTCACGTTCGCCGCGCGCATCGTGTCGACGTCGGTGCGCGACAGGATGCCCGACTCGGTCACGACCATGCGGTCCAGCGGAATCATGTCGAGCATGTCGAGCGTGGTCTGGATCGTCGTCTCGAACGTGCGCAGGTTGCGGTTGTTGATGCCGAGCAGCGGCGTCTTCAGCGTCAGCGCCTGTTCCATCTCGTCGCGGTCGTGAACTTCGACCAGCACCGCGAGGCCGAGCGAGTGCGCGTACGCCTCGAGGTCCTGCATCAGCGGCGTGTCGAGCGCGGCCGCGATCAGCAGGATCGCGTCGGCGCCCATCGCGCGCGCCTCGAGGATCTGGTACGCGTCGACGATGAAGTCCTTGCGCAGCACCGGCAGCGTGCACGCCGCACGCGCTTCCTCGAGATAGCGGACGCTGCCCTGGAAGAATTGCTCGTCGGTCAGCACCGACAGGCACGCCGCGCCGTGGGCCGCATACGAGCGCGCGATGTCGGCCGGCACGAAATGCTCGCGCAGCACGCCCTTCGACGGGCTCGCCTTCTTCACTTCGGCGATTACCGCCGCCTGGCCGGCTGCCTGCTTCGCGCGCAGTGCGCCGACGAAGTCGCGCAGGTCGCGCGCCGATGCGTCCAGTTTCAGTGCCTCGAGCGGCGTGCTGCGCATGGCCGCCGCGACTTCTTCGCGCTTGACGGCGATGATTCGGTCGAGAATGTCGCTCATGTGGGTTCCTGCTTGATTCGTAATGGGAGTCAGCGCTTGAACTGCTGCGTGAAGCGCACGAGTTCGTCGACCTTCGCGCGTGCCTTGCCGCTCGCGATCGCTTCGCGGGCGAGCTGGATGCCGTCAGCGATCGATTCGGCGATATTGGCTGCATAGAGCGCGGTGCCCGCGTTCAGCGTGACGATCTCGCGTGCGACACCCGGCTGGTTGTCCAGCGCGCCGAGCAGCATCGTGCGCGATTCCTCGGCATTTTCCACCTTCAGCGTGCGGTTCGACACCATCTGCAGGCCGAAGTCCTCCGGATGGATCTCGTATTCGCGCACCTTGCCGTCGCGCAATTCGCCGACGAGCGTCGCGGCGCCCAGCGACACTTCATCCATCCCGTCCTTGCCGTACACGACCAGCACGTGCTGCGCGCCGAGGCGCTGCATCACACGCACCTGGATGCCGACGAGGTCGGGGTGGAACACGCCCATCAGCTGGTTCGGCGCGCCGGCCGGATTAGTCAGCGGGCCGAGAATGTTGAAGATCGTCCGCACGCCGAGCTCGCGGCGCACGGCCGCGATGTTCTTCATCGCCGGATGATGGTTCGGCGCGAACATGAAGCCCATGCCGGTTTCAGCGATCGATGCGGCAACCTGGTCGGGCTGCAGGTCGATGTTCACGCCGAGCGCCTCGAGCACGTCGGCGCTGCCGGACTTGCTCGACACGCCGCGGTTGCCGTGCTTCGCGACCTTTGCGCCGGCCGCCGCCGTGATGAACATCGACGCGGTCGAGATGTTGAACGTGTGCGCACCGTCGCCGCCCGTGCCGACGATGTCGACGAAGTTCGAGTTGTCCTGCACTTCGACGTGGTTCGCGAATTCGCGCATCACGGTCGCGGCGGCGGCGATCTCGCCGATCGTCTCCTTCTTCACGCGCAGCCCGGTGATGATCGCGGCCGCCATCACGGGCGACATGTCGCCGCGCATGATGAGCCGCATCAGGTGCAGCATTTCGTCGTGGAAGATCTCGCGGTGCTCGATCGTGCGTTGCAGCGCTTCCTGCGGGGTAATCGTCATCGTGCGTCTCCCGTCAGGCTGCCGGCGCGGCCGTGCGGGCCGCTGCGCGATGCTGCTTCAGGAAATTCTCGAGCAGTGCATGGCCGTGCTCGGAGAGGATCGATTCCGGGTGGAACTGCACGCCTTCGATCGGCAGCGTCTTGTGGCGCACGCCCATGATCTCGCCGTCGTCGGTCCACGCGGACACCTCGAGGCAGTCGGGCAGCGATTCGCGTTCGATCGCGAGCGAGTGGTAGCGCGTGACGTCGAAATGCTTCGGCAGGTCGGCGAACACGCCGCGGCAGTCGGTTTCGATCCGGCTCACCTTGCCGTGCATGATGGTCTTCGCGCGCACGACGCGGCCGCCGAATGCTTCGCCGATCGCCTGGTGACCGAGGCAGACGCCGAGGATCGGTTTCTTGCCCGCGAATTCGCGCAGCACGTCGAGCGTGATGCCGGCGTGCTGCGGATTGCTTGGGCCGGGCGACAGGCAGATGGCGGCGGGATTCAGGCGCGCGATGTCGTCGAGCGTGATTTCGTCGTTGCGATAGGTGTGCACGTCCTCGCCCAGTTCACCGAAGTACTGGACCAGGTTGTAGGTGAACGAGTCGTAGTTGTCGATCATGAGCAGCATGGTCAGTCTCCGGTCAGAAGTCGCTATCGAGGCCGTCCTGGACCTGTTCGGCCGCACGCAGCACCGCGCGCGCCTTGTTCTCGGTCTCTTGCCATTCGGATTCGGGCACCGAGTCCGCGACGACGCCGGCCGCCGCTTGCACATACAGGTTGCCGTTGTGGATCAGGCCCGTGCGGATCGCGATCGCGAGATCCATCTCGCCCGAGAACGACAGGTAGCCGACGGCGCCGCCGTACAGCCCGCGCTTGATCGGCTCGAGCTCGTCGATCAGTTCCATCGCGCGCACCTTCGGCGCGCCGGACAGCGTGCCGGCCGGGAACGTCGCGCGCAGCACGTCGTAGTTCGTCATGCCGGGCTTCCGCTTGCCTTCGACCGAGCTGACGATGTGTTGCACGTGCGAGTACTTCTCGATCACCATCTTGTCGGTCACCTGCACCGAGCCGATTTCCGCGATGCGGCCGACGTCGTTGCGCGCGAGGTCGATCAGCATCACGTGCTCGGCGATTTCCTTCGGATCGTTCAGCAGTTCGGTCGCGAGTTCCGCATCGCGCTCGGGCGTGTTGCCGCGCGGACGCGTGCCGGCGAGCGGACGGATCGTGACGATCTGGTCTTCGCCGCGCTTTTCCTGGCGCACCAGGATTTCCGGCGACGCGCCGACCACGTGGAAATCGCCGAAGTTGTAGTAGTACATGTACGGCGACGGATTCAGCGAACGCAGCGCGCGATACAGCGACAGCGGATTGTCGCGATACGGCTTCGTCAGACGCTGGCCGACCTGGATCTGCATCAGTTCGCCGGCCGCGATGTATTCCTTCGCCTGGCGCACGGCGGCCAGATAGTCTTCCTTCTTGAACTCGCGGAACGTCTCGGTGCGCACACTCGCCGACGTGACGGGCGGCTGCACGGTCGTGCGCAGGCGCTGCTTCAGCTCGCGCAGGCGCTGCTTGGCCTTCGTATAGGCTTCCGGCTGGGCCGGGTCCGCATAGATGATCAGATAGAGCTTGCCGGCGAGGTTGTCGATCACCGCGACTTCCTCGGTGAGCAGCAGCTGGATGTCGGGCAGGCCGAGATCGTCGCGCGGCGCGGTGTTCGCGAGCTTCTTCTCGATGTAGCGCACCGCGTCGTAGCCGAAGTAGCCGGCGAGGCCGCCGCAGAAACGCGGCAGGCCGGGACGCTGCGCGACCTTGAAACGCGCCTGGAACGACTCGATGAATTCGAACGGATCGCCGTCGTGTGTCTCGACGACCTGGCCGTCGCGCACCACTTCGGACACGCCGTTGCGGGTGCGCACCAGCGTGCGGGCGGGCAGGCCGATGAACGAATAGCGGCCGAAGCGTTCGCCGCCGACCACCGACTCGAGCAGGAACGAGTTGGCGCCCGCGCGTTCAGGCTGGGCCAGCTTCAGGTAGAGGGACAGCGGCGTTTCGAGGTCGGCGAGCGCTTCCGCGATCAGCGGGATGCGGTTGTAGCCTTCGTTCGCAAGCGATTGGAATTCGAGTTCGGTCATGTTCCGGTCCTGTTCGGGACGAGCGGCGGCGTGCGCCAGGGATCACTTGACGTTGCGCGGGCTGCCGTCGGCGAAAGGGCGGTCGATCGAGAAGTGCCTGTTGCCGGCCGGCACGCCGGGCGTGAACGTCGCGAGCCTGCGGCCGGTCCTGAACGCAGGCATTCGGACGCGGTAGAACTCGAGGTGGTGCGACGATCGGCGCGCGGCTGCGCAGCGAGATAAAAAACGGCGCTGAAGACGTGCCTCAGCGTACCTCATCGAAGAGGTTAGCGCGACCAGCGACGCCAGGGCCAGGCTCCCCGGTCGATGCTGCTCAGACTCCGTTTTTTATTCAGAAACATGCGGATGGAAGAAATAATCAGAGGGTTGGCCGGCCGGCGTTGTGCGCGGTGATCGCGCGGGCTGCGACCAGCAACGAATCGACTATACCATCCGAATTTATCGTTTGTATAGCTTTGCCGTGGTTGTAGCCGTATGGCACCGTCAGCGTCGCCATCCCGGCCGCGCGGCCCGCCAGCGCGTCGTTTTCCGAGTCGCCGATCGCGACCGCCGCATCCGGCGCGACGCCGAGCGCTTCGCACGCCGTCAGCATCGGCAGCGGATCGGGCTTCTTGCGCGCGACGCTGTCGCCGCCCAGCACGATGCCGAAGCGATCGATCAGCCCGTATTGCTCGAGCAGCTCGACCGCGAAGCGGTGCGGCTTGTTCGTCACGCATGCGAGCCGGATGCCGGCCGTGCGCAACGCATCGAGGCCGGTTGCGACGTCCGGATAGAGACGCGTGTGGCGGCCGTTGATCTTCGCGTATTCGGTCTGGTAGATCGCGAGCGCGTCGTCGAAGCGCGCGTGCGCTTCGTCGGGCGTGAAGCGCGGCTTCAACACGCTCTGGATCAAATGCTCGGAGCCCTTGCCGACGTAGCCGATCACCTCGTCGCGCGACGTGGCCGGCGCGCCGAGCTGCGCGAGCATTCCGTTCAGCCCGGCCGTGAAATCGTCGGCCGTGTCGACCATCGTGCCGTCGAGGTCGATCAGCGCCGCGTCGATGCGCGGCGTCGCGAAACGGACCGAGACGTCGGCTGTAGCCGGTGCGTGACCGGCAAGCGAGGAGTCGGCCACGGCGTCAGCTCCGCTCGACAGTGGCGAGCGCGGCGCGCATTTCGTCGATCACCTTGCGGTAGTCGGGTTTGCCGAAGATCGCCGAACCCGCGACGAAGGTGTCCGCGCCGGCCGCTGCGATTTCCGCGATATTGTCGGTTTTCACGCCGCCGTCCACCTCGAGCAGGATCTCGCGGCCGGTGCGCTCGGTGTACGCGTCGATGCGGGCGCGCGCTTCGCGCAGCTTGTTCAGCGTTTCCGGAATGAACGACTGGCCACCGAAGCCGGGGTTCACCGACATCAGCAGCACGAAGTCGAGGCGGTCCATCACGTGGTCGAGATAGTTCAACGGCGTTGCCGGGTTGAACACGAGGCCGGCCTTGCAGCCGTGATCGCGGATCAGCGACAGCGTACGGTCGATGTGGTCCGAGCCTTCCGGGTGGAAGCTGATCAGGTTTGCACCGGCTTTCGCGAAATCGGGCACGATCCGGTCGACCGGGCGCACCATCAGGTGCACGTCGATCGGCACCTGCACGTGCGGGCGGATCGCCTCGCAGACGAGCGGGCCGATCGTGAGGTTCGGCACATAATGGTTGTCCATCACGTCGAAGTGAATCCAGTCGGCGCCGGCGGCGACCACGTTGCGGACTTCTTCGCCGAGCCGTGCAAAGTCGGCCGACAGGATGCTGGGAGCGATGCGGAATTGAGTCATGACAGGGGAGCGGGGACGCAGCGGCGCAAAACCGCCATTCTACCGTCCGGCGACCCGGCGCGCGGCGACGGGCCGTGCGGATGCGGCCCGATTCCGCATAGAATGCCGAACCAGTGCGGCGCGCCCGCGGCCCTGCCGCTCGAGTCGGCGCGGCGGTTACCTACAGCGGAAACATCATGAGTCAGTATCAGTTCACCGTTTCGGTGAAAACCAGCTACTTGCCGGAACAATCCGACCCCGATCGGCGTCAATACGCATTCGCGTACACGCTGACCATCCGCAATACCGGGCAGGTCGCGGCCCAGCTGATCGCGCGTCACTGGATCATCACGGACAGCGAAAACCACGTGCAGGAAGTGAAGGGGCTCGGCGTCGTCGGGCACCAGCCGCTGCTGCAGCCGGGCGAACAGTTCGAATACACGAGCTGGGCCGTGATCGCGACGCCGGTCGGCACGATGCGCGGCGCGTACTTCTGCGTGGCGGAGGACGGCGAGCGGTTCGACGCGCCGGTCGACGAGTTTGCGCTGCACATGCCGCGCACGCTGCATTGAGCGTGCGGGCGCTGGTCAGCGCGGCTGGCGGTCGTTGCCGCGGGCGTGCTTCTTCCTGCCCGACGACGTCCACACGACGATGAAGATCAGCAGGGCAAGCGCTACGAAGGCTTCGAGCGCGAAGATGAGCATCGGATATTGGTCGAGAAAATCTGACATGGCGGTTTCCATCAAGATCGGACATTGTATGTGGTTTGGGCCCCGGGCGGCCGGCTGGGTTGCGGCGGCCGCGACGGCGGCACTGCTTGCCGCGTGCGGCGGCGCGCCGACGCGCACGTCGACGCTCAAGCCGCCGACCGGCGCGGCGATCGTGCCGGGGCAGGTCGCCGCGAAGCGGCTGACGCCGGTTGCCTGGCAACAGGTGCCGGGCTGGCAGGACGATTCGCTGATCGGCGCGACGGCCGCGCTGCGGCAGAACTGTGTGCGGCTCGCGCGCCAGCCGGCATGGCAGCGCGCCTGCGCGGCGGCCGATCGCCTCGACGAACTCGACGTCAGTACCGCGCGGGCATTCTTCGAAACGTATTTCACGCCGTTTCAGCTCGCGAACACCGACGGCACGCTCGACGGGCTCGTGACCGGCTATTACGAGCCGCTGTTGCACGGCTCCCGCGTGCGTCGCGGTCCTTATCAATATGCGCTGTACCGCTGGCCGGCCGGCTATCGCGCCGGTGCCGCGCTGCCGGCTCGCGCGCAGCTCGAGCGCGCCGGCATCCTGAACGGCAACGAACTCGTGTGGGTCGACGATCCGATCGAGGCGTTCTTCCTGCAGGTGCAGGGCTCGGGACGCGTGCTGCTCGACGACGGTTCGGTGATGCGGGTGGGCTTCGGCGGCACCAACAACCAGCCGTATCGCTCGATCGGCAAGTGGCTGCTCGATCGCGGCGAGCTGACGCCCGCCCAGGCGACGATGCAGGGCATCAAGGCATGGGCGAAGGCGAACCCGACTCGCGTGGATGCGTTGCTCGACACGAATCCGCGATTCGTGTTCTTCCGCGACATGCCGACGAAGGAAGATGCACCGCACGGCGGCGCGGACGGCCCGATCGGTGCGCTCGGCGTGCCGCTCACGGCGGAGCGTTCGATCGCGGTCGATCCGTCGTCGATCCCGCTCGGCACGCCGGTGTTCCTGCAGACCACGCGTCCGCTGACGAATACGCCGATGAACCGGCTCGTGTTCGCGCAGGACACGGGTTCCGCGATCAAGGGCGGCGTGCGGGCCGACTATTTCTGGGGGCTCGGCGACGACGCCGGCGACCAGGCTGGACGGATGAAGCAGATCGGCCGGATGTGGCTGCTGTTCCCGAATTCTTGATGCGCGGTGACGCCGGCACGCACGTGTAGCCGGCGCATCGAGACGAGGCAGCCCGACCGGTTTTGGCCGGTCGGGCTGTTTTTTCGAGGGCCGCGCATGATCGCTGTTCCGGGACGCCGTCGTGCCGTAGCCGGTATCAGCCCTTGCGCTTGTCGATGACGCGTCGCGCCTTGCCGACCGAGCGCTCGATCCCGTTCACGGGCAATACGTTGATCACGGCCGTCACGCCGATCAGCGACTTGATGTCGTACGCGAGCGCCTGTCTGGCCGCATGGATCGCCGCCGTGTCGGGCGCCGTTTCGGGACACGGCTCGACGTTGAGCGTCAGCACGTCGAGCGGACCTTCCTTCGTCAGCACGATCTGATAGTGCGGTGCCAGCGCGCGCTGCTTCAGCAGCTGTTCCTCGATCTGCGTCGGGAAGACGTTGACGCCCCGCACGATCATCATATCGTCCGAACGCCCGGTGATCTTTTCCATCCGGCGCATCGTGCGCGCGGTGCCGGGCAGCAGGCGCGTGAGGTCGCGGGTGCGGTAGCGGATGATCGGCAGCGCTTCCTTCGTCAGCGACGTGAAGACCAGCTCGCCGAGTTCGCCGTCCGGCAGCACTTCGCCGGTCTCGGGGTCGATGATTTCGGGATAGAAGTAGTCTTCCCAGATGGTCGGGCCGTCCTTGGTCTCGACGCATTCCGACGCGACGCCCGGGCCCATCACCTCGGACAGCCCATAGATGTCGACTGCGTCGATCCCCATCCGCTGCTCGATGGCCACGCGCATGTCGTTGGTCCACGGTTCCGCGCCGAAGATGCCGATGCGCAGCGAGCTTTGGGCGGGATCGAGGCCCTGGCGCTCGATCTCGTCGGCGATCGACAGCATGTAGCTCGGCGTCACCATGATGATGTCGGGCCGGAAATCCTGGATCAGCTGCACCTGCTTCTCGGTCTGGCCGCCGCCGAACGGGATCACGGTGAGCCCTGCGCGTTCGGCGCCGTAGTGTGCGCCGAGCCCGCCGGTGAACAGCCCGTAGCCGTAGCTGACATGAACCTTGTCGCCGCGCCGCGCGCCGGCCGCGCGGATCGAGCGCGCGACGAGATTCGCCCACGTATCGATGTCGCGCGCCGTATAGCCGACGACGGTCGGCTTGCCGGTCGTGCCCGACGACGCGTGAATGCGCGAGATCTGGTCCTGCGGCACCGCGAACATGCCGAACGGGTAGCTGTCGCGCAGGTCGCTCTTGGTCGTGAACGGGAAGCGCGACAGATCCGTGAGTGTCTTCAGGTCGTCGGGATGCACGCCCGCTTCGTCGAATTTGCGGCGATAGACGGGGGAGTGCTCATACGCATGCCGGAGCGACCATTTCAGGCGTTCGAGCTGTAACGCGGTCAGCTCGTCGCGTGAAGCGGTCTCGATCGGCTCGAGCGGTAGCGGGGTAGTCATGCCTGTCTCCAGTGATTGTTATGAGCGAGCCGTGGACGTCAGCGATCTTCCGGGAGGACCGTGCCTTTGATCTGGGCCGATTTGCCGCGAAACATCGCGACCGTTTCGCCTGTCTGGTTCGTGACGCGGATGTCGTAGACGCCATGCCGGCCGCTGCGTGTCTGCTCGATCGCCTCGGCCGTCAGCAGGTCGTTGCCGTAGACGGGACGCAGGTATTCGATCGAGCAGCCTGCCGCAACGGTATTCAGGTTGTACGAGTTGCACGCGAACGCGAACGTCGAATCGGCGAGCGTGAAGATGATGCCGCCGTGGCAGGTCTGGTGCCCGTTCAGGAATTCCGGCCGTACGCGCATCTGCAGGCGTGCGTAGCCGGCGCGCACTTCGGCGATTTCCATGCCGAACGCGCGGCTGCAGGCGTCCGCGTCGTACATGGCCCGTGCCGCCGCGCGGGCAAGCGCATCGGGGTCGAGCGTGTCGGTGGAGGTGGTCATGTCAACGCCCCTCGAACCGCGGCGCGCGCTTCTCGATGAACGCCTTCACGCCTTCCGCGTAGTCGTACGACTGGCCGAGCTTGCGCTGCAGGTCACGCTCGAGGTCGAGCTGCTGGTCGAGCGTATTCGTGACGCTGTCGCGCATCGACTGCTTGATCGACGCGATCGCGAGCGTCGGTTGCTGCGCGAGCTGGTTGGCGACCTGACGGGCCGACGCGGCGAGCGCATCGTCGTCGACCGCGCGCCAGATCAAGCCCCATTGTTCGGCCTGCTCGGCGCCGAGCTTGTCGCCGGTCAGGGCCAGCCCCAGCGCGCGTGCCATGCCGACGCGTTGCGGCAGAAACCATGTGCCGCCCGAATCGGGCACGAGCCCGATCTTGACGAAGGCCTGGATGAAACTGCTCGAGCGCGCGGCGAACACGATGTCGCAGGCGAGCGCCAGATTCGCGCCGGCGCCGGCCGCCGTGCCGTTGACGGCGGCAATCACCGGAATCGGCATGCGTTGCAGGCGGCGGATCAGTGGATTGAAATGCTCGTCGATCAGCGTGCCGAGGTCGGTGGACGCGCCCGGCGTGAAGTCGAGGTCGGCCAGGTCCTGGCCTGCGCAGAAGCCGCGCCCCGCACCCGTCAGGATCAGCGCACGCGCGCCGGCCGTCTCGACTTCATCGAGTGCCGACTGCAGTTCGCGGTGCATTGCCCGCGTGAAGCTGTTCAGCTTGTCCGGACGGTTGAGGGTGATCGTGGCCACGCGGGCAGCCTGATCGATATCCAGCTGGATCGCCTGATATGACATGCAGTGTCTCCTTTATGACTTCGTTATAGGCGCGCGGTGCGGCGGTTACACGCGTTCGATGGCGATCGCGATGCCCTGGCCGACGCCGATGCACATCGTACAGAGCGCAAAGCGGCCGCCCGTACGCTCGAGTTGATGAAGTGCCGTGGTCACGAGCCGGGCGCCCGATGCGCCGAGCGGGTGGCCGAGCGCGATCGCGCCGCCGTTCGGGTTCACGCGCGGATCGTCGTCGGCGACACCGAGCATGCGCAGCACCGCAAGACCCTGCGAGGCGAACGCCTCGTTCAGCTCGATCACGTCGAACTGGTCGATCGTCATCCCGAGCTGGCGCAACAGTTTCTGCGTGGCCGGCGCCGGGCCGACGCCCATTACGCGTGGTTCGACGCCGGCGGTCGCCATGCCGACGACGCGCGCACGGCGGCGCAGCCCGTATTGATCGGCGGCTTCCGCGTTGGCGAGCAGCAGTGCGCATGCGCCGTCGTTGACGCCCGACGCGTTGCCGGCCGTCACCGAACCGTCCGGGCGCACGACGCCCTTCAGCTTGGCAAGCGCTTCGAGCGACGTTTCGCGCGGATGCTCGTCGACGGATACGACGAGCGCGTCGCCTTTCTTCTGCGGAATCGTCACCGGGACGATTTCCTCGGCGAGCGTGCCGTCCCGCTGCGCACGCGCGGCTTTCTGCTGGCTGCGCAGCGCGAACAGGTCCTGGTCGGCGCGGCTGATGTCGTAATCGACCGCGACGTTCTCGGCCGTCTCCGGCATCGAATCGACGCCGTATTGTTGTTTCATCAGCGGATTGACGAAACGCCAGCCGATCGTCGTATCGAAAATGGCGGCTTGGCGCGCGAACGCGCTGGCGGCCTTGCCCATCACGAACGGCGCGCGCGTCATGCTTTCGACGCCGCCCGCGATCATCAAGCGTGCCTCGCCCGCCTTGATCGCGCGCGCGGCGGTGCCGACGGCGTCCATGCCCGAGCCGCACAGCCGGTTCAGCGTTGTGCCCGGCACGGCGGTCGGCAGGCCTGCAAGCAGCGCGGACATGCGCGCGACGTTGCGGTTGTCCTCGCCGGCCTGGTTCGCGCAGCCGTAGATCACGTCGTCGATTGCCGACCAGTCGACGTTGCGGTTGCGTTCGATCAGCGCCTTGAGCGGCACCGCGCCGAGATCGTCGGCACGAACGTCTTTCAGGACGCCGCCGTAGCGGCCGATGGGGGTGCGAATCGCGTCGCAGATGTAGGCGTCGGTCATGGGTGTGTCGATGTGCAACGAACCCGCCGGTTGACGGATTCGTTCATGGTAGAGAACGTGACGGCGTTTGCACGTCGGCCATTCGGGTTATGCCGTCTGGCCGGCTTCCGCAGGCACTGCCTTCGGTGCAACATGGACGCGGCTTTGCACCACGCGGAACCGGTTGGCGACGAACGCCGGGTCGGCCAGCGCCGCGTTGGCGGCCGGGTTCGCGCCGGTGCCGTGGAAGTCGGAGAATGCGGCCGACTGGTTGACGAACACACCGCCCGTCAGGTTGATCGACAGCGCAACACCGCCACGCACCGCTGCCTCGTGCGCGTCGTCGATGATCTTCTCGTCGGTGCTGTAGACGGACAGCGTCAGCGCGCCATGTTCCGCGGCGATTTCGCCGGCGAGATCGAGCGACTGCGCGGTCGAGTCGGTCGCGATCACGAACGAGATCGGGCCGAACCACTCCTGTGTGAACTTCGCGCGGTCGGCCACGTCGAGCTGCAGCACGAGCGGCGTGCACACGCGAGCGTCGGCGAACGTCGGGTGCTGGAGCGTCTGGCTGTCGGCGAGCACGCGGCCGAGCTTGCGCGCGTCGGCGATGCGCGCGGTCACGCCGTCGTTCTGGATCGCGCCGATCAGTTCGACCGAGCGCGCCGGGTCGCCGGTCAGTTTCTGCACGGAGACGGCGATGGCCTGCGCGACTTCGTCGAAGCTCGCATGACCGTCTGCCGTCCGGATGCCGTCGCGCGGCACGTAGATGTTCTGCGGTGCCGTGCACATCTGGCCGGAGTACAGCGCCAGCGAGAACGCGATGTTCTTGGCCGCGGCCTTCAGGTCGTCGGTCGAGTCGATCACGATCTGGTTGACGCCTGCCTTCTCGGTATACACCTGTGCCTGGTGAGCATTGCGTTCGAGCCACGTGCCGTTTTGCGTGCTGCCCGTGAAGTCGATCAGCTTGATTTCAGGACGCAGTGCGAGGTCCTGCACGAGGGCGCCGTCGTTCGGCTCGGTCGCGAGGAGCGTGACGACGTTCGGATCGAAGCCGGCTTCGCGCAGCACGTCGCGGGCGATGCGGACCGTGATCGCGAGCGGCAGGATCGCGCCCGGATGGGGTTTGACGATCACCGTGTTGCCGGTCGCCAGGTCGGCGAACAGGCCCGGGTAGCCGTTCCAGGTCGGGAACGTGCAGCAGCCGAGCACGAGGCCGGTACCGCGCGGGACGATCGTATAGCGCTTGTGCATCGCGAGCGGCGGGTTCTTGCCTTGCGGCTTCTCCCAGTGCGCATCGGCGGGGATGCGACGCAATTCGTCCCATGCGTAGGCGACCGCTTCGAGTGCACGATCCTGCGCGTGCGGGCCGCCGGCCTGGAACGCCATCATGAACGCCTGGCCCGTCGTGTGCATCACGCTGTAGGCAATCTCGAAGCTCGCGCGATTCAGTCGCGCGAGAATTTCCAGACTGACGCCGATCCAGGCGCTCGGGCCGGCTTCGCGCCATGCACGCTGGGCCGCGGCGGCTGCGGCAATCAGTTCGTCGGGCGTCGATTTCGGGTAGCGGATGCCCAGCGCGACCCCGTACGGCGACTGCTCCGCGCCGACTGTTCCGTCGGACGCCGGCTGGTCGAGCACGAACGTGTTGCCGAGGTGTGCCTTGAACGCCGCTTCGCCATCGGCGTTCGCGCTTTCCCCGTACACTTTGGGACTCGGCATTTCCGCGAACGGGCTCCAGTACCCGCGGCTCTCGATGGCGGCGAGGGCGTGTTTCAGCGTGTCTTCGTGCTTCGTGAACAGTGCATGGGTCATGACGGCGGCCTGATGGACGTTGAGAAGGGTTGGATCGATTAATTAACCGACCGGTTGGTCGGAGAATGGTAGCATCAAACTATTCGCATGTGCGAGGCGTTTCTCATTTCATTGATCGAGGAGAAATAGATGTCTTACGAGAACATCCTGGTGGAGACCCGGGGGCGAGTCGGGCTGGTCACGCTCAACCGTCCGAAGGCGCTGAATGCGCTGAACGATGCATTGATGGATGAATTGGGCGCTGCGCTGAAGGCGTTCGACGCGGACGACGAGATCGGCGCGATCGTCGTGACGGGAAGCGAGAAGGCGTTCGCGGCCGGGGCCGACATCGGCATGATGGCGACCTATTCCTATATGGACGTTTACCGCGGCGACTACATCACCCGTAACTGGGAGACCGTCCGCGAGATCCGCAAGCCGATCATTGCTGCCGTCGCGGGCTTCGCGCTGGGCGGGGGCTGCGAGCTCGCGATGATGTGCGACATCATCTTCGCGGCGGATACGGCCAAGTTCGGCCAGCCCGAGATCAAGCTCGGCGTGATGCCGGGCGCTGGCGGCACGCAGCGCCTGCCGCGCGCGGTATCGAAGGCGAAGGCCATGGACATGTGCCTGACGGCGCGTTTCATGGATGCGGCCGAGGCGGAACGGGCGGGGCTCGTGTCGCGCGTGCTGCCGGCCGACAAGCTGCTCGACGAAGCGATTGCGGCTGCGACGACGATTGCCGAGTTTTCGCTGCCAGCGGTCATGATGGTCAAGGAATCGGTGAACCGCGCGTACGAGACGACGCTGGCCGAGGGCGTCCATTTCGAGCGTCGACTGTTCCATTCGCTGTTCGCGACCGAAGATCAGAAGGAAGGGATGGCGGCATTCGTCGAGAAGCGGAAGCCGGTATTCAAGAACCGTTGATTCGCCGGCGGCCGGGTGGCGCTCGGCGAGCGACGGGTGTCGGTCGCCGCCATGATCGCCCGGTGCAACGAACCCAAAGCCCCCGTGCGCGGCAGCGCACGGGGGCTTTTTCAAAATATTTTCACAAAGGGGTTGCGGAGATGACGGCG